>DATMNH010000062.1:0-43587 GCA_035568975.1 Casimicrobiaceae bacterium | reverse complement strand
GCCACCGCCACCGCCACCACCGCCCTCTACGGGCACGCAATCGATCACGAGCTGGGCTCGGCTCGAGCCTGGAGCTCGCGATGCCGATATGCGCGTGAGTGTGAGTGCCCGGCTGTTCGATCCGCTTTGGCTGTTGACCCGGCAGTGGCAGTTTGGCGAGTTTCAGGCCGAGGATGCGGGCACGCCGGTGATTGCCCGCGTGCGCGCGACCAACGCCATGCTCAGCCGATGCCATCTCGGAGAGTTGCCGGCAAACACGGAAGTGAACGCACCGCCCTACGACCCGCAGCGCGTTCCCCTCGAAGCGATGGTGGAGCGCCGCGGCATGCGTCCGGTAAATGAAAACGATCCGCGGATGCTCGGCTTGGCGGTCGAGGCCGGTCTGCACTTCGCGCGTATGCTCGCACTGCAGCCGCTGTCGAAGAGCTACCGCGGTGCATTCGTTGCGCGCTTTTCGCTGCAGCCACCGGCATCGGTGCCACCCGAGGCGGCCGACCCTGCCACGGCGCGTTGGCTGCAGTCCATGGTCGGGCGCGCGTTGGACGCGCGCCGTCTTGCGGCAGCGTTGCGCAGCGGTGGCGCAACCGCGCTCGCCGCCGACCCGGCATTGGGCGTCGTCGCCGGCGACCGGGCCGAAGTGGCGTTGGCTGCATCGACTTGGCTCGCGTGGTACGACGGCCTCGCAACCGAGCCGGAGAACGCCTCATCCGATGCCTGGGTTCCCGACCGCCTGGAGTACGCGGTATCGGTTGCGGCCCGTCTGTCGCCGCAGGCGATCGATGAGGTGACGCTGTCGGCAAGCGAGTTCGATGACGGACGGCTTGAATGGAGCAGCTTTGACTTTAACGGCGAGGTGAACATGGGAACAGACGCCGGCCAAGGCACTGTCTCGCTCGTCGAGACCACGATCCCTGCGCCTGTTACCTTTCGCGGCACGCCCGCGCCACGCTACTGGGAGATGGAGGACGCGAGCATCGACTACGGGTCGATGCCAGTGGGACCTACCGACCTCGCGCACCTGTTGCTGATCGAGTACGCCAGCAGCTACGGAAACGACTGGTTCGTGGTGCCGCTTACGCTGCCGGTCGGATCGCTCACGCGAGTCGACTCGCTCGTAGTGACGGATAGTTTCGGCGTACGCAGCCTGCTGCGCCCGATTGGCGATCCGGCGTTGCAGCGGCCGAATTGGTCGATGTGGCAGCTCGCCTTTCGACGATATCCCGGCGAAGATCCGATCCCCAATCCCGTCACCAATCTGTTTTTCCTTCCGCCGACGACCGGGCAGCGACTGCAAGGCGGCGCGTTGGAGGACGTGCTTTTCATGCGCGACGAGATGGCGAACTTGGCGTGGGCGATCGAACGCAGCATCGAGAGCCCGCTCGAACAGCCGATGCCACGCATCGAGCGCACCGCTGCGCCGACCGATGCGCCCGTCGCCGCGGACTCCCCGCCACGCTATCTACTCGCCTCCACCGTGCCCGGGTATTGGATCCCGCTGCTGCCGGTGCAAGCGCACGATGCGAACGGCAAGCTTATATCGCGGCTGCGGCGCGGCGCGGTGCTGCAGCCAGATGGCTCGCAGCAGGTGCATGGCGCCTTGAGCGAGGTGCTCAAAGCCTCCGGCGAACTGCTGCTTTACGACGAGGAGGTACCGCGCGAAGGCCAGCACGTGAACCGGCTGAGAGTCGTCGCGCGCTGGACCGATGGCTCGACTTGGCTATGGACCGCATTCCGCAAGCAGGTCGGGCGCGGCGAAGGGTCCAGTGGCTTGGTGTTCGACCGCCTGGAGCACGACGGCGATGGTTAGGTCAGCGTCGACAATGGGACACGTCCTGCGGGTGTCGCAGTAGACACGGACGGATCACGTCACACCGTCGTTTGTGGCAATGAAGCTACGTGTTGCCGGTGCGGAGGACCTCCCAAAACTGGCGAGGCGAAACCAACCGGAGCGCGCCGACGGTTGCAAGTCGCAGCAACGCGGTGTCGCCGGTGACGAACAACTCCGCGTGGCCGGCGAGTGCTTCACCCAGCACCAGTGCGTCGGCCGCATCAACGTTCGCGATTGCGGGCTCTGCCTTGTCGACGACCTGGATTGCCTCGCTCGAGACGAAATCGATAATCTCAGCAGAACGTACGACGGAAAGCTTGACCTTTTCGCGCAGCGCTCTTGCGAGCCCGCGAAGCACGTTCCGCCCAAGGATCAAGTCGTGATCCAGCAGCACCAATTCGAGGACCTCGGTACACAATCCGCGCGATGCGAACGCGCTCACCAAGACATTCGTATCGAGAAAAACCCTCACGAGAGGATGCGGAACACATCCTCGTCAGTCAATAGTCCTTGCGCTTCAGCAAAAGGCAAGGTCTTCCTCCGCAGCTCCCGAAAGCGCGCGACTGCGACTTGGCGCCGGAGAGCCTCGCGGGCGATCTCACTCTTGGTCTGCCCAGTACTCTTGGCAACCCGATCGAGGGCCTTCTCCAACTTCGGGTCAAGACGTATGGTTAGCGTAGTCATCGAAAATCTCTCTCGTGTACGACACTGTAGCACAGTATATGCCCAAGCGTGATCGCGTGACGACGACGGGCTGCGATCAGAGGATGGACGCGGTTATGAGCCGGTCGAACGAACACTGGAGCCACGGCTCGCGGCCTTGCGCTTCCGATCTTGCTGCTCGGGTTTTCCTGGCGCTCTCATCCGGTTCCGATCACCCCGCGCGCTGCCTTGTGCGGCGAAGCGTGATCGCGTGCCCGGTTGGGTACTGAAGTGGGTGATCTCTTCAATGAGGGTCGTCCCATCGTCGGTGAGGAACTTCTTGAATGCCGATGCCACCGGCGGCAGCCGCTTATTCTTGCGATGCACCACGTACCAATTGAGCATCAGCGGGAAGCCTTGTACATCGAGAACAACGAGGTTCCCGACCTGCCGTTCGAGAGTGACAGTGTGGGCTGAGAGAAAGGCGATTCCCATGCCCGCGATGACCGCCTGCTTGATGGTTTCAGTGCTCTTGAGCTCCATCGCGATATTGAGCTTCGCGAGCCAACCTGGAAAACCTCGAGCCATCGAAGTCCGCGTGTCGGATCCCTTTTCGCGTGCCAGGAACGGTTCGCGAGCCAGCACCGCCATCGGGATGCGTTTTTTCGTGGCAAGAGGGTGCTCGGGTGCAGCCACGATCACGTAGGGGTGAGGCGCGAACGGTTCATTGACCGTATCCATGTCTTCAGGAGGCCGCCCCATGATTGCCAGATCCGTCAGATTGTCCGCCAGTCGGTGCAACAGCTCCGCGCGGTTATGGACCGTAAGATTGAGGATCACGCCGGAATGACGCCGGGCAAATTCAGCCAATAAGCGCGGAAAGAAGTAGTCGCCGGCGCTGATGACGGCGACGTTCAGCTTACCGCCCGAGATCCCCTTGATCTGCTGCATGGCTTCCTCGGCTTCGCGGAACTGCTGAATGATCGCGCGGCTGTGGTGCAACATCTCGGTTCCGGCCTGCGTGAGATAGATCTTTCTCCCGAGCTGCTCGAAGAGGGGCAAACCGGCGTGTCCTTCGAGGTCCTTGACCTGGGTGGACACCGCCGGCTGCGTGAGATGCAGCTCCTCGGCGGCGCGCGTAAAGCTCAAGTGTCGAGCCACGCTTTCGAACAGCTTAAGTTGGCGCAAGGTCGCGTTTTTCATCGCCACCCTCCCCGTGATGCATAGCCCATAGCTTATGCCAGGCATAAAAAACTTCAACTGTTACTAATAGTGCTTTCGGCACAACATGCCGTCTACAAGCCTGCAAGCCGATAAGTCTGAACTACGAGCGCGAGCTTCGCGGCGCTCGCGCGGGGTTCGCAGTGCTCGCCGCAGCAAGCGGTGCCCGTGGGGATTAGGCTCTCAGGAATGTCGGAGCTTATAGGATCGACAAAGGAGGAGTTGATGGACCGTCACAGGAAATGTCGAGGAGGGGTCGAACGATGAAGATCGCAATCATTGGCGCCGGCGCAATCGGTGGCTATGTCGGCGTGAAACTGGCTTTGGCCGGCGAAGACGTCACCTTCGTCGTCCGTGGCGCGAACCTGGACGCGATTCGCAAGAATGGAATGAAGCTCGTCATGAGCGACGGCAGCGAACACGTTGCGAGCCGCGTGAAGGCGACCAACGATTACGCTGCGGCGGGCGCGCAGGACATGGTGATCCTGGCGATGAAAGCACACCAGGTGGAGGCCGTCGCCAACGACGTGCCCAAGCTATTCGGCCCGGACACCGTCGTGGTGACCATGCAGAACGGCATTCCCTACTGGTACTTCCACCAGCATGGCGGCGAACTCGCCGGAGGCATCGTGCGCAGCGTCGATCCGACCGGCCTCATCAGCAGCAAGATTCCCGCCGGGCGGGTAATCGGCTGTGTGGTCTATCCAGCCTCCGAGCTGACCGCGCCGGGTGTGGTCAAACACATCGAAGGGGATCGATTCCCGGTCGGAGAGCTCGACGGTTCGAGCAGCGTGCGCGTTGCCAAGGTTTCGCAATGTTTTACGCAGGCGGGATTCAAGGCTCCGGTCCTCGACGACATTCGCGCCGAGATCTGGCTCAAGCTCTGGGGCAACCTGACCTTCAACCCCATCAGCGCGCTCACCCGTTCGACTCTCGTCGATATTTGCCAGTATCCGCGCACGCGCGAGCTTGCGGCGGCAATGATGACCGAGGCACAGACGATTGCACACAAGCTCGGCATCACGTTTCGCGTGGGACTGGAAAAGCGTATCGCCGGCGCCGAGAAAGTAGGCAGGCACAAGACGTCGATGCTACAGGACGTCGAAGCGGGGCGGGCACCGGAGATCGAGGCTTTAGTGGGAGCGGTCATCGAGCTCGGCCGGCTCACGCATACACGTACGCCGCATATCGACGCAGTGTATGCGCTAACGAGTTTGCTGGCTCAGACCACCGCCAGCAACGGCGAAAGCTCGCGTAGCGAAATTCGCGAAGTACCGCGCGCATTGGGCACCGTCTACGGTTGACTATTGGCGCTACGGCCATCGCGTACACGCAATCGGAACGAGAGAATTCAAATGGCAGGCGGCACAATTGCAGTTCGACGAATCTTGACAAAGTGAAGGCGCCAAGCAGCGTCCCGCGTTTGTTGCCGGGTGACGTGTAAACGAAATACGTTCGCGACAAGTGAACAACATTGCAGGAGAAATGATCATGGCAAAGATGAGAGCGATCGAAGCTGCGGTGCACGTGATGCTGAAGGAGGGCGTGAGCGCGGCATTCGGATTGCCTGGCGCGGCAATCAATCCGCTGTACGCGGCGATGCGCAAAATCGGTGGCATCGATCACGTGTTGGCGCGCCACGTCGAGGGCGCTTCGCACATGGCGGAAGGGTACACTCGGGCCAAGGCTGGCAACATTGGCGTGTGCATCGGAACGTCGGGGCCGGCGGGCACCGACATGATCACGGGCCTGTACTCGGCGTCGGCCGATTCGATTCCAATTCTTTGCATCACCGGACAGGCGCCGCGCGCTCGGCTTTACAAGGAAGACTTTCAAGCGGTGGACATCGAATCCATCTCCAAGCCGGTCACCAAGTGGTCAGTCACCGTGCGTGAGCCGGCGCAGGTGCCGCGCGCGTTCCAGCAGGCATTTCATCTCATGCGCTCGGGCCGTCCGGGACCGGTGCTGATCGACCTTCCCTTCGACGTGCAGATGGGGGAGATCGAGTTCGATATCGACACCTACGAGCCGCTGCCGGTGTACAAGCCCCGGGCCACCCGCGCCCAGATCGAAAAGGCGCTGGCCATGGTCAATAAGGCCGAGCGGCCCCTGATCGTGGCGGGCGGTGGCATTATCAACGCGGACGCATCGGAGCTGCTGGTCGAATTCGCCGAGGAGACGGGCATCCCGGTCATACCCACGCTCATGGGCTGGGGCACGATTCCCGACGACCACAAGCTGATGGCCGGCATGGCGGGATTGCAGACGTCTCACTTGTACGGCAACGCGACCATGCTGGCATCGGACTTCGTGCTCGGGATCGGCAATCGCTGGGCGAATCGCCACACCGGATCGATCGAGGTCTACACAAAGGGACGCAAGTTCGTGCACGTGGATATCGAGCCGACCCAGATCGGGCGTGTCTTCTGCCCCGATTACGGCATCGTCTCCGACGCCAAGGCAGCGCTCGAGCTCTTCGTGCAGGTCGCCAAGGATTGGAAGGCCGCGGGAAAGCTCAAGGACTGGAGCGATTGGGCAGGCGAGTGCCGCGAGCGCAAACGCACCATGCTGCGCAAGACCAACTTCGAAAACGTGCCGATGAAGCCCCAGCGCGTCTATCAGTGCATGAACAACGCGTTCGGGAGGGATGTCTGCTATGTGAGTACCATTGGACTGTCGCAGATCGCCGCCGCGCAATTCCTGCACGTATACAAGCCGCGCCACTGGATCAACTGCGGCCAGGCCGGACCGCTGGGCTGGACCTTGCCGGCGGCGCTGGGTGTCGTCAAGGCCGACCCCGGACGCAAGGTTGTCGCGCTGTCGGGCGACTACGATTTCCAGTTCATGATCGAGGAGCTTGCGGTCGGCGCCCAGTTCCAGCTGCCGTATCTGCACATCGTCGTGAACAACGCCTATCTGGGGTTGATCCGGCAGGCGCAGCGTGGCTTCAACATGGATTACTGCGTAGACCTCTCGTTCGAGAACATCAACGCGGCGGGCCTGGGCGAGTACGGCGTCGACCACGTGGCGGTGGCCGAAGGGCTCGGCTGCAAGGCCATCCGCGTGCGCAAGCAGGAGGAGATCGATCCCGCCATCGAGCAGGCGGACAAGTGGATGGCACAATACAAGGTGCCGGTCGTGATCGAGATCATTCTCGAGCGCGTGACCAATATTTCCATGGGCACCGAGATCGACAACATCACCGAATTCGAGGAGCTGGCGATCAACCGTGAAGACGCGCCTTCCGCGGTCGGACTTCTCGACTGAGGCAACGCGGATATAAAGAGAGTGCCATGCCGAAATTCAACGCCAATCTGACGATGCTGTTCAACGAGGTCGACTTTCTGAACCGGTTCGAGGCCGCGGCGAACGCCGGGTTCAAGGGCGTCGAATACCTGTTTCCCTATCCGTACCCGAAGGAACAACTGGCCGAACGGCTGGCGGCGCATCGCCTGATCCAGGTGTTGCACAACCTTCCGGCCGGCGACTGGGCCAAGGGCGAGCGCGGCATCGCCTGTCTACCCGATCGCGTCGGCGAATTTGAAGATGGCGTTGGCAAAGCCATCGAGTACGCAAGCGCATTGCAATGCACGCAAATCAATTGTCTCGCCGGGATCGCACCGAAAGGCGTCGCTCCCGAAAAGCTCCGCGAAACCTTGGTTCGTAATCTGCGGTTCGCGGCAGGCAAGCTCGAGGCCGCCGGCATTGCGCTCCTGATCGAGCCCTGCAACACGCGCGACATTCCCGGCTTTTTTCTGAATCGCTCGCAGCAGGCGCTCGACATCATCAACGACGTCGCCTCGGACAATCTGTTTCTGCAGTACGACATCTACCACATGCAGATCATGGAAGGGGATCTGGCGCCGACCATCCAGCGCAACCTCGGCAGCATCCGGCACATGCAGCTCGCGGACAATCCGGGCCGCAACGAACCGGGCACGGGCGAAATCAATTACCCGTTTTTGTTTCGGTTCATCGACAAACTCAACTACTCCGGCTGGATCGGCTGCGAATACAAGCCGGCGAAGTCAACGCTGGAAGGGCTGGGATGGATCAAACCGTATCTTTGAAAATCCAGGTTGACGCCAACAATTCATCCGAATCGCAAAGGACACGAGCATGAGCAAGGTTGGATTCATCGGGCTGGGCATCATGGGCACGCCAATGTCGCTCAACTTGATCCACGGTGGCCATGAGCTCTACGTCCATTCGCGGCACGGTGCCCCGCCAGACGTGGTCGCTGCGGGCGCTACGGCTTGCGACAGCGCCATGGAAGTCGCCCGGAAGGCGGACACGGTCATCACGATGGTGCCGGATACGCCGGATGTGGCTGCCGTGCTGTTCGGCGCGAAGGGCGTCGCCGAAGGGCTCACGCGGGGCAAGATCGTCGTCGACATGAGCTCGATTTCGCCGGTCGAGACAAAGCAGTTTGCGCAGAAGATCAACGCGCTCGGTTGCCAATATCTCGACGCGCCCGTGTCGGGTGGCGAAGTCGGAGCAAAGGCGGCGAGCCTGACAATCATGGTCGGCGGACCCGAAGACGCGTTCAACAAGGTCAAGCCGCTCTTTGAATTGATGGGCAAGAACATCACGCTGGTCGGTGGTAATGGCGACGGGCAAACGTGCAAGGTGGCGAACCAGATCATCGTCGCGCTCAACATCGAAGCCGTAGGCGAGGCGCTGTTGTTCGCATCGAAAATGGGTGCCGATGCGGGCAAGGTGCGCCAGGCGCTGATGGGCGGGTTCGCATCGTCACGCATTCTGGAAGTGCACGGCGAGCGGATGATCAAGCGTACGTTCAATCCCGGGTTTCGGATCGAGCTCCACCAGAAGGACCTTAATCTGGCGCTCAGCGCCGCCCGCCAAGTCGGAGTGTCGCTGCCAAATACCGCCACGGCGCAGGAGCTGTTCAACGCCTGCGCGGCGCACGGCGGAAAGGGCTGGGATCACTCGGCTTTGGTGCGCGCGCTTGAACTTCTGGCGGACCATGAAATCGGCGCTACAGCCATCGGAGCGAAGTAGCCCAAGGGCAGGCGGCTCGCCGCGGCAGGTCGCGCGGCCAAGGTCTTGACATTGCCGATCGATGGTGTCGACGGGGCGAAGAGATTGCCGATTTCCGAGCCATGCCGTTCGGTACTCCGGGTGCCACGAACCTGTTGTGCATCGCGCAGGTACCGGGGTAGCTATATCAGTTGCTCAACAAGACAACGCTGCCCTGCCCGCCATCCGCACAGATGCTGACAATGGCGCGTTGTCCCGGAGGCCGGCTCGAGAGTTCCTTCACGGTCTGGCTCAAGATTCGCGCTCCGGTGGCGCCGAACGGGTGCCCCAGCGCGATACTGCCGCCATTCGGGTTCATGCGTTCGCGCGGAAAGGTCCCAAACGCCATTTCGACGCCAGCCTTCCGACTTAGAAACTCCGGGCTTTCGAGGGCATTGATGTGCGCCAGCACTTGGGCTGCAAAGGCCTCGTGGATTTCCCAGATATCGATGTCCGCGTAGGTCAACCGATTGCGCGCGAGCAGGCGGGGGATCGCGAAGGCCGGGGCCATCAGCAGCCCCTCGGTCCGCAGATCGATGGAGGCGATCTCCCAGTCGATGAGCTTGGCCTTGTGGACATCGGCAGGTAGTTTGCCGAGACCCGCCTGCGAGGCCACCCAAAGACTCGCTGCGCCATCGGTCAGCGGTGACGAATTGCCCGCAGTCAGCGTCCCGCGGCCACTCGTGCGGTCGAAGCTCGGTGGCAGCTTCGCCAGCTTCTCGAGGGAGGTGTCGGCGCGTGGGATGGTGTCGCGACGCAAATCGCCGATCGGAATGACTAGGTCGTCGAAGAATCCCCGGTCCCAGGCGGCAACCGCGCGCTGGTGACTGTCCAGCGAGATCCGGTCCTGCTCTTCGCGCCCGACATTCCACTCCTTGGCCGTGACCTCGGTGTGCTCCCCCATGCTCAGACCGGTCGTGCGGTTGCTTACGGCGGGGATATAGAGCTTGACGTCGCCGAGCCTTAAATCCGTAACGTGCGAAACCTTCTGTCCCAACGATCGTGCTTGTTGGAACTTGCGTATCCAGTCGGAGAGCGATTGGCCCAGGCCAAGCTGGATCCGGCTCATGCTCTCGACGCCGCCGACCAGCGCGAGGTTGCGGTTGAGGCCATCGATCATCCCGGCGGCCTCGATCGCCCCGATCATGCTGGTCGAGCAAGCCATGACGGTCGAGAACGCTGGGATGGTCGGTGCGACGCCCGCGTCCATCAACACTTCCCGGGCGATATTGCTCCAAGTCAGGTTGGGTACGACAGTGCCCCAGACCGCGAAATCAGGCGTGTCCCCATGGAGCTCCTCGATCATGTGGCGCACTACCGGAACGGAAAGGCTGATCGCATCGAATGTGCCCAGCGGACCGTCGACTTTCGCGAAAGGCGTTCGGACACCTGCGGCAAGCCATATTTCAGGGGTGTTCGCAGTACGCATGGATGCTCCGTTCAATATTTTCCGCCAAAACGCTCCGTGCGGATGGTGGGCCGGCAAGTACCACTTGGTCGCTCCGGACTACCCAGGGTACGGCTACGATCTTCCTACTTGGCGCGTACTGCAATAGACTCCAATCCATGCCCACTGAAAACAGTGGCTTGGCTGTTGAAGAAACGGGGGCAGGGGCCGTTCGCGCCGACGTTGAACCGCCTGGTCGAGGTCATCGAAGTGGCGGGCATGAGAAGATTCGCACGGCACCGATCATGCGGCGCGCTCGCGAGTGAACGCTCCGGAACTTAGAACGGTCTATCGCAAGCTCGAGCTACTGGTCGCGCAAGGTGCTGTGCCGGTCATTACCTTGCCCACGGAGCGCTTGCGTTACGACATGGCGGAATCCGCCCACCATCAACGCTGCCGCGGATGTGCGCGGTGGGAGACGCGCGCCTCGCGATGATCCGGATCGAGCGCCTTCGATTCGGCTATCGCAACGGCGATGACGTCCTGCGCCTGGATGAGTTCGTCCTGGAGCCGCAGAGCAACGTGCTGGTCGTCGGACCCTCCGGCTGCGGCAAGACGACGCTCCTGCACTTGATCGCGGGACTGTTGCTGCCCGGCAGTGGACGGGTCATCGTCGACGGGCAGGATCTTTCGGAGCTCTCGCCGCCGGCACGCGATCGCTTCCGCGGCCAGCGCATCGGCATCGTGCTGCAACAGTTCCACCTGCTGCCGACGCTTACTTCAATGCAGAACCTGCTGGTGGCGCAAACGATCGCCGGTCTGCGTGCGGACCGCGCGGCGGCACATTCGGCGTTGAACGCCCTGGGTGTCGATGAGCGCGTGGACGCTTATCCGCACGAGCTTTCCGTCGGTCAGCAACAGCGCGTTGCCATCGCGCGTGCGCTGGTGAACCGCCCCAGGCTGCTCTTGGCCGACGAGCCGACGTCGAATCTCGACGACGAGGCTTGTGCCTCCGTCGCCGACCTGTTGCTCGGAACGGCGCAGGGACAGGGCGTGTCGTTGCTGATCGCCACCCATGACAGCCGGCTGAAGTCGCGCATTGCTCGTCAGTTGGCGTTGCCGCGCCGAGCGGTGGAGCAGGACACGTGAATCTGCTGCAGCTCGCCTGGAGCTATTTGCGCGCCCGCCCCCTGGGTACGCTCCTCAACGTGCTGCTGCTCGCGTTGGGCGTGGGCACGATCGGGTTCGTGCGCATCGTCGATGGACAAGTCGGCGACAGTCTCAACCGCGACGCGCAAGGCATCGACCTTGTCGTCGGGGCCAAGGGGAGCGCGATCCAGTTGATCCTCGCGGGCATCTATCACCTCGATACGCCGACCGGCAACATCCCGCTCAAGTCGGCACGGGAGCTGGCGAAGAATCCGCTGATCCGGCATGTGATCCCGATCTCGCTCGGCGACAGCTTCCGCGGTTACCGCATCGTGGGCACGTCAGCGGACTACATCGGACTCTACGACGGGAGCTTTGCCTCCGGGCGGGGGTGGAACGACAGGATGGAGGCGGTGCTGGGGTCAACCGTCGCCGCACGGACAGGGCTTGCCGTCGGCGGCCGGTTTGTCGGCTCGCACGGCTTGTCCGAAGGCGGACCGATGCACGGCGACTCGGTTTATGCCGTGGTCGGCGTGCTGAAGCCGACGGGAACCGTGCTCGACCGGCTCGTCCTGGTCAACACGGAAAGCGTCTGGTTCGTGCATGAAGGTAACGTCACCGATCCGGAGGAATTGAAGGTGATCGAGGATGAACGTCAGGTGACGGTACTGCTCGTGCAGTACGCCTCGCCGCTGGCAGCGGTCTCCCTGCCGCGCAAGATCAATGCCGAGACCAACATGCAAGCCGCATCGCCCGCCTACGAGTCGGCGCGCCTGTTCCGCATGATCGGCGTTGGCGCGGACGTCATCCGGGCCTTTGGCGGCGTGGTATTGGCAACCGCGGCGCTGTCGCTCTTCATCGCGCTTTATCACGCGCTCAACGAGCGCGCCTACGACATCGCGGTGCTGCGCACGCTCGGTGCCCATCCGGCCACCATCGCCGCCATGGTGATGCTGGAAGCGCTGATGCTCGCGATTCTGGGCAGTGCGCTGGGTTTGCTGTTGGCGCACGGCTTGGTTGCCCTTCTCGTGTGGTGGATGGCGCAGCAGGAAAGTCTGCGCATCAGTGCTTGGGCGTTCTCAGCGGGGGAGCTCTGGTTGCTGGTTCCGGCGTTCCTCGCGGCGGCGCTCGCCGCATTGCTCCCCAGTTGGCGCGCGGCGCGCGCTAACATCTCGGCGACGCTCGCGCGCCGCAACTAGAGCCTATTAACGCTATATACCTGCACGCGGCGCTCCCCCGCCCCTTCCGGGTGATCCTACCGCAGGTCGCATTGCTCCTGACACGACGTTGTCAGGAGACCCGGCGCAGGATGGCAGACGTGCAATCCCGCACGCTATCCGGAGGTCGCCATGCCCAAGCAAGACGCACTTAGCTGGTTCGAAATTCCCGCCGCCGACCTTCGTCGCGCAACCCGCTTCTATGAGGCGGTGCTCGGACGCTCGCTCAAGACGGAAACCATGGGCGACAGAACGCTGGCCGTGTTCCCCTATCACGAACCGGGCGTCGGGGGCTGCGTCATCGCCGGCAACGGTCACGTTCCGTCGCCGAACGGCGCCGTGGTCTACCTCGACGCGGCGCCGAAGATCGACGACGCGCTGGCACGGGTCGCCGCTGCCGGCGGTCGCGTCGTGCTCGACAAGACTGCATTACCGGGCGATCTGGGCTTCTTCGCGCACGTGATCGACAGCGAGGGCAATCGCGTCGGCTTGCACGCGCTCGGATAACAGAACCACGCGCTCTTCGCGTCGCTCGGCGGTCCGAGCGACGCGGCGAGACGGGCGTGTCGGCTCCGTTGGTCTCGGCTCGCTAAGCCGCCATACTGTCGCATGAGGCGCGCCGACCGGCTGTTCGCGATCGTCCAGTATCTGCGCGGGCGGCGGCTGACGACTGCGGCGCAACTCGCCCGCTGGCTGGAGGTCTCCGAGCGCACGGTCTACCGCGACATCGCCGATCTCTCGGCCTCGGGGGTGCCCATCGATGGCGAGGCCGGCGTGGGCTACCGTGTTCGCGCGGGCTTCGACCTGCCGCCGCTGATGTTTACCTTCGATGAGATCGATGCGTTGGTCATCGGCGCGCGTTTCGTCGAGTCGTGGGGCGGTCCGAGCCTCGCGGGCGGTGCGCGCTCGGCACTATCCAAGATCGCGGCGGCTCTGCCCGGCGACAAACGCATTGCCCTGGAACGCACGACTCTCTTCGCGCCCGGGTTCTTCGTCGACCCGAAGCCCGGCGAGCGGCTCGACGCGTTGCGTCATGCGATCACCGAACATCGCTTCGCCGATCTCGATTACAAGGATGCCGGCGGACAGCCTACGCAGCGGCGCGTCCGACCGCTCGGGCTCTACTTCTGGGGCGATGCGTGGACGCTGGGCGCATGGTGCGAGTTGCGCCAGAACTTTCGCAATTTCCGCCTCGACCGGATCGGCGCCGTCGATGTCGCGGATGCCCGCTATCCCGACGAGCCAGGGAAGCGGCTGGAAGACTACATGCGCAAGATGCAGGAGGACTGACGGGTCATTCCACTGCTTGAATTGCCAGCAGTCCGATCCGGCACGTTGGCGGCCCAGGCCCGTGCACAGCACTTGACAAAGCCTTGCCGTCGCGTACAATAGGTAACGCATCGGTTACCTAACTGTGACCGATGCCTTGGCTACAGCCGGGAACATTGCAGAAGATGCGTAACCAGACAGTTGCCGATAGGGCAGACGAGCGCGACGTGTTCCAGGCGCTCGCGGACCCGACCCGGCGCGCGATCCTGACGATACTGCGGCAGGGCAGCCAGCCCGTGGGCGGGATCGCGCGCGATTTCCCGATCAGCCGGCCGGCGATCTCGAGGCACCTGCGTATCCTGCGCGAGGCCGAGCTGGTCACTGAGATCAAGATCGGCCGCAACCGGCTCTATGAGCTCAACGCCGGGCCGCTCAAGAACGTCGACGACTGGCTCGCGCATTACCGCCACATGTGGCAGCACCAACTCCGCAACCTCAAACACTTCGTCGAGCAAAAAGGAAGGACGCACTGACATGAACGACACGCTGAGCTTGAACGACACCATCGTCGTCGAAATCGACATCGCAGCACCGCCGGAGCGCGTGTTCCAGGCGTGGATCGATCCGCAGCAGCGCCTTGCATGGTGGGGCGACGCTGCGACGTACCGCGGCACGAAACTGGAAAGCGACCTGCGCGTCGGCGGCAAGTGGCGCACCGAGGGCAAGAGCGCCGAGGGCAAGGAGTTCTCGGTCTCCGGCCAGTACACGCGCCTCGAGCCGCCCAGGGCGCTCGGCTTTACCTGGAATCACGACTGGGGCGATAGCGGCCTGCCGGAGACGCATGTGCTCGTCGAGTTGACGCCGACGTCCTCGGGAACGCACGTGACCGTTACCCACTCCGGATTTACGACCGTGCCCGAGCGAGACTCGCACAACAAGGGGTGGCAGCGCGTGCTTGCCTGGCTGCAGTCCTACCTGCAGCCGCGCTGACCTACGTCACGCAACGACGCACCGGCGCACGCCGGCGCTAACGTCTTCACACCACGAAAGGAACTGGAATCATGGCGAGACCCTCCGCAACGCACGGAGCCTTCAGCTGGTACGAATTGACAACCAGCGATACCAAGGAAGCGCGCAAGTTCTACGGCAAATTACTCGACTGGCAGTTTCAGGACACGGACATGGGCAATGCCACATACACGGTGATCAATGTCGGCGGCCAGGGCGTGGGCGGGATCACTGCCGTTCCTCCCAATGCGCAAGGCATGCCGCCCGCCTGGGGCGGCTACGTCACGGTCGACGACGTCGACGCCGTGGTCGCCCGCGCGGCGGGACTGGGCGGGCGCGTGCTGCTCGCCCCAACCGACATCCCGACCGTCGGCCGGTTCGCAACGATCATGGATCCACAGGGGGCGACGCTGTCGCTCATCACCTACGCCAGAAAGAACTAGGCGCGGCGGTGAGAGGACGCGTTTCCCGCTCGGCGCGCTCGATGCTGCCGACTCGCGTCGCACGGTCGCCGTTCTCGCTCCAAGAACAGCACTTGCCCGACATCATGCATCTGAATATACGCAAACGAAAACGATTGCCGAGAACGGCCGATTTTCTAGTCGGCGCGATGGTTGGTCTGTCCATCGTAGTCGCCGTGTTCGTCATGTTGGCCTAGAGCCGAGGCCCTTACAGATGGTACGCACGGACCATGAATCTCTTGATCCTCACACGAGGCCAGTTGGAGCGGCGCGTTCTTTCAAGAACGTCGCAAGGCGAGTCTTCTATATCGCACTGCTGCTGATGCCTGGAACGCTGATCGTGTTACCGCTGTTGTGGTGGCTCAATCGTCGCGCAGCGCAGACTGGTTCACGTCCCACGCGCGCCGACGTGTCAGGAGATCGTCGGCGCGGCTTGGGTCGCGAGTCAGCACGCACGCGTAGCGGCGCAGCCGTGGAATTGCGGCGACCAAGTCCGGCGGCGGGAGCCCGGCAGTGGCGGAAGAGGCAAGCGGCGGCCTCGACGGCGGCAAGCCCCGCGGTCGCCGGGCGGATTGATTATCGCGGGAAGTCATTACTTCCGATCGATCACGACTTCGAGGTATTCGCTCGGCAGCACCAGCGTGCGGTCGCGCGAGCGGTTGCGGCTTTCCATGAGGGCTAGCAAGTCCAGGGTGAAGGCAGCCTGCCTCGCGGCATCGAGCGCGCCGAAAGTCTTGTTCATCGGGCCGTAGTAGTTGCGGAATACTTCGATCCAGTGTGTCGGTGAACGGTAGCGGAAAGTGAACTCGCGGTCGGTCGTACGGATCTCCCGCGCGGTCTCGCCGAAGAGCTCCTCCAGCCTTGGCTTGGTACCCCACAGTCCCGGTGACTTGACGCCCTGCGCGGGTGCGATGTACTTGCCGATCGTCTTGAACAGTTGTCCGATGAAACTCTCGGGCGTCCAGTTGGCCAGTCCGATCCTGCCACCGGGCTTGCAGACACGCGCGAGCTCGCTCGCCGCCTTGTCCTGGTTCGGGGTGAACATCACGCCGAAGGTGGACATCACCACGTCGAACGACGCATCGGGGAACGGGAGGTTCTCGGCGTCGGCTTCCTGGAACCGGATCGCGTGGCCTTCGGCCTGCGCGCGCGCCCGCCCGGACTCGAGCAGCGAGGACACATAGTCGGTCGAGGTCACGTCGCACCAGCGGCGCGCAGCCGCAAGGGTCGCGTTGCCGTTGCCGGCGGCGACGTCGAGCACGCGGCTACCCGCGCGCAGGTCGAGCGCTTCGCAAAGGTTCTCACCGACGATCTGCAGAGTCGTGCCGACCACGGCGTAGTTGCCCGTGGACCAGGCGGCTTGCTGGCGGGTCTTGACTGCAGCGAGATCGATGGCAGGCGGGGAAGTTGAAATGACTGCGGACATGGCTGTACTCCTATTGACGTGGATGGAGACTTGTATTGGACGTGCAGTTCGCTATGGACGGTTTGCACAAGGCCGTGGCCAACTCTGCCACGTGCAGCGAAACGACGTCGATCGTGGCGCCGGCAACGGCGCTGGTTGACGCCGGTGCGGCGACCTTCGACGCCGCCAGCCCGCCAGGATCATGGTCGTCGGCTTCCACCTTCGCCGGTATCACCACCAAAACGCCTGCCGTGATCACCGTCATGGCGACAGCCGCGATACCGAAAGCGACACGCGGCGGGGAGGTCTCGTGGCGGGGCATCGTTATTTCCTTATTCTGTTTTTGTGGATCTATCGTTGGATTCGCAATCTCATGCGCGGTCACGCTCGAACCAGCGTTCGGAAAACTGCGCGACGTCCGTACGCGGGTGCCCTCTGCGCCGCGCGTCAATTCCGCCGCGATCGACCCTAATTCGCCGCGGTGGAAGCCGAGATCGCGCAGCGTGCGGTCATCGAGCTGGCGAAGTGAGTCGCAGATGGCATCTATCTCCCGACGTTGCCTGTAGCGCGCATGCGCTCGGCGTACGCTCGCAGCGGCTGCCCGGATCGCCGCGACGATGAGCTTGCCCAGGGTGCGCGAGCGATGGGCGCGAGCGGTTTGTCGCGGCTGGATACTCGCCGCCAGCCGCGGGGAAGATGCAGTATCGGTGCTCGCGGCGTCGCCAAAACCGTTCGCCGCAAGCGCGTGCCGCGCCCGCGGCTCGACTTCCCCATTGGAGAGGTCGTAATGGAGCATTCGACTCCAATGCGTGTCGATCCGCGGAGCGACCGAGTCGCCGGTCGGCTGTCCGACCACGCCGGGCATGAACGCGACGGCCTCGTTGGCTTCGACAGCAATCGACGACAGGGAGGCCGGTTGCAGCTTGAGATGGGCGCGGGCCTCGCCACCGCCTGCGACAATGCGCATACCGAACCTTTGCGCGATGCGCATGATCGGCGCATTTTCCAGCCGAAAGAGCATGAAGAGCCTCGGTATGCAGCGCTTTCGTGCGTGCGCCACGGCGCGTTTGAACAGCGCGCTGCCGACGCCGCGGCCACGGTGCATCGGGAGGACGGAGAGCGCCACTTCGGCCACATCGTTTTCGATTGCCATATGCGCCACCCCAACGAGCGCGAGCCGATCGTCGCGAACGCCAAAGACTGCGCCGCGGACGAAGTCAATCCCGTCGACGTAGCCGGCAATGACTGCCGGCGCAAGCGCCGTGCCGAAACGCAGGCAGCGGTCCTTCATGGGCAACGCGAGAAAATGCGACAACAGCGTTGCGCGTATACCTTCATTCAGGCGCTGGATGGCGAAGCTCATGATCGTGTCTCCGGTTCGATTGCAGCGGGATAGGTGACAACAGGGCTATCGCGCCGCGTCCGGATTGCTTGAAAGAGACGCGCGAAGTCGACTCGCCCGGTGCATCCGTGGCGACGGTTGAGGCCCACTCGGCATGGTCGAGGACGGTCAGTGCGCGACGCCAACTCGCTGCCGCCAGCACACCGCCTAAGAAAGCCAGGGCCAGTGCCGACAGCCACTTCCCTTCACCGTCGAACAACAGAAGGAGCCCGGCAGCCATGGCGGCGGCGCCGATGAACCCGATATGCAGCCATAGCCTGCAAGCGAAGAGCGCGCGGTCGATGTTGTTTTGAAATTCATGCATTGAAAGGTCCTCAGATTGGGTGGTGATTTCGATCCGACGCACCCCACGCCACGCGGTGCACGTCAACTCGAGTGAGGCCGATGTCGAACAGCTCCCGCTCGCTCATCGTCCCAAGATCATGCAGCGCGGCTGCAGCCACCCGCCGCTTCTCGAGCCAGGCATCCAACCGCTTCGCCGCGGCGCGCACGTGTCGAGCCCCGGCGTGCATGACGGCGGCAACCCGCAACAACGCCGCTGCCGAACGGTACTGTGTCTCATACATGAACATCGATCGAGCCTCCACGAAAACCAGGCCTGGTGCGATAGACGCAGACGACGCACGCGTCGCCTGCGGGTTCAAGCGAAATCTCGCCTGGTGTCTTGCCGTTCTGATGCACTGAATCTCCCTTGAGCCGGGGTTGAACTGAGTCTATTGGGCAGGTGCGGCAGGAGAACTTCAGCGGGAGGTCAATTTTGTTTCATTTGTTTCATGCAGCCCTGGCACGCGCCGCATCGAGTGCGAGTCGATTTATCCTTCGGGGCGACGAGCTCGGTTCCGATGAAGCGATTGCGCGCCAGGGACGCACGCAATACGGCCCCGTCCTCGATGGCGGACCGAACTTTAGGTCGTTTTCAATTCATCATCTTCTCCAAGCGAGCTCCATTGAATTCCACATCGCGACTCGAAAGTTGTACTCTTTATGATTCCTCCCGCCGCGGGTGCAATCGTCCGTCGGACGGGGGGGCTCGAAGGAGTGGAATAGCATCCGTGAGCGCCAAAGCCACAATCTTGATTGTCGACGACGAGCTGGACGTGCGCGAAGTGCTGGAGGAATACTTCGTCGCCCATGGCTACGCGGCCATTTGCGCCGACAGCGCCAGCGCCGCGAAGGCAATGGCCGCTGACCATTCCATCGACCTGGCGCTGGTAGACATCCATATGCCCGGCGAGGACGGCCTGAGTCTTGCACGGCACCTGCGCGAGCGCTACGCGAAGATCGCCATCGTCATGCTGACTTCCGCCTCAACGGTGGTGGATCGGATCGTGGGGCTCGAGATGGGTGCCGACGACTATGTCCCAAAACCCTTCGACCCGCGTGAGTTGTTGGCCCGCGTCAAGAGCGTGCTGCGCCGCACGTCATCCGCGGGGCGTGCCGACCTGGGCGCGGCGCGGGTGCGCATCGGACGATGCGTGCTCGACGTCGCCGCACACCGGCTCACGGACGAGAAGGGAGGAGAGGTGGCAATGTCCCCGCTGGAGTTTGATCTGCTCAAGGCTCTTGCGGAACACCCCAACCGAGCTCTCTCTCGCGAACGTATCCTGAACCTCAACAAGCAGCAAGATTGGGACCCGTTCGACCGCAGCGTGGATCTGCGCATCATGCGATTGCGCAAGAAGATCGAGCCCGATCCCGAGCATCCCAGGTTCATCAGGACCGTACGCAACGAGGGCTACATCTTCGTACCGGACGGGGAGTGAACAGTCAAATGAGTCAAATGATGAAATACATGTGCGCAAGAAGAGTTCTGTGCGTTCTCGCATGCGTCGCGCTTGCGCTCCCGCTGATCGGTTGCATGCGCGAACCGGAAACCGCTTTGCGTATCGGTACCAATGTCTGGATAGGAAGCGAACCGCTTTACCTGGCGCGGGAGTTGGGTCGTCTGGATCCCACGGCCGTACAACTTGTGGAATATCCATCGGCGAGCGAAGTACTTCGCGCTTTTCGCAACCAGGCCATCGACGGCATGGTCATCAGTCTGGATGAGTTATTCGGACTCGCCGTGGATGGGCTGCAGCCACGGATTATCTTGGTGGTGGATGTTTCCCACGGGGCTGACGTGATCGTAGGCCGTCGTGGCATGCAGACCATGCATGACCTCAAAGGCAAATCGGTCGCGGTGGAAAGCAGCGCCCTTGGCGCCTTCGTTCTGAGCCGTGCTCTGGCCCTCAATGGCATGCAGGCGAGCGATGTCAACGTTGTACACCTGGAGTCGAACGAGCAACCGAGTGCGTTCGAGAAGGGAGAAGTGGATGGTGCGGTCACGTTTGACCCGTATCGCGCCCAGTTTCTTCGAGCCGGTGCCAAGACTCTCTTCGATAGCACGCAGATTCCGGGTGAGATCGTCGATCTCCTGGCGGTTCGTGCCACGGTCCTGGAAAAACAACCCAAGGCAATACAGGCGCTGCTCACCGGCTGGTTTGGCGCGATTGAATACATGAAGCGCGAGCCCAACGATGCGGCGCGACGCATGGGAATTCGCCAACAGACAACCGGAGAACAGTTCCTGGAGGCTCAACAGGGCCTCCGCGTTCCGTCCCGCGAAGAGAATCTCAGGATGCTCGGTGGGGCGACACCGGAGTTGGCGGTAACCGGACGCCGGCTGATGGCCTTGATGGTAGACGCGAAGTTGCTACGCACCGGACTGGAAATCGAAGGCGTGCTTACGCCGGGACCGCTGGCGGAATTGCCGTGACGAGCATCGCCGGTCCGCCCCAAGGCGCGAATCGCGCCCCCTCTGGGGGCAGCGCAGCGGCGATAGCCGCAAGCGTGGGGGCCCGATGAGCACCGCCGGGCCGCCCCAAGGTGCGAATTGCCCCCCCTCTGGGGGCAGCGCAGCGGCGACAGCCGCAAGCGTGGGGGTGCAATGACCATTCGCGTTCCAGCGTCGCTCAAGCTCACGGTACCGCTCATTCTGCTGGGCTTTGCCGCGACGCTCAGCACGGTGAATCTCCTCTATCACGTACCTCAGGCCGAGCGCGCAGCGGAGGAAGATAGCCGCAAGCGGTTGGCCGAGGAGATGTCTCGCTTGCAAAGCACCTTGGAGTATCTGTTGCTCAAGGGCGATGTGCCGGCTGCGCACCACGAGATCGCGGTGCTGGCTCACAACCACGACGTCATTCTCGCCGCGCTGACGGATGACCGGAACGCGGTCATCGCAGCGACGCGACATGCCTGGCTGGGGCGACAAATCGCGGAGGTGTTGCCGCAATTCGATCTCGATCAAGCAGCCGGGGCGATTCGCCAACGTCGTGCAGGAATGACTACCGACGCGAACGGCAACGAGTTGCTCGGTTACGCCGGCATCCTGATGGGCAGTGAGCGCGAGGAACTGCGTCCCTCTCGAACCGGCAGCTTGTTTCTGGCCTACGATCTCAAGCGGTACAAGGCGGAAGCTCGCGCACAGGTTCTTCAACAATCGCTCTACTGGGCTGGATGGGTGACAGCGCTGGCGCTGGCCATGTGGCTGGTGTTTCATTTCCTCCTGACTCGGCGCACCGAGCGACTGGTGCGCGCAGCGGAAGATCTCGCGGCGGGAAATCTCGCTGCCCGCAGCGGCTTGAGAGGGAGCGATGAGCTCGGTCGGCTGAGCCGCGCCTTCGACGCCATGGCGCTCGCCATTTCCAACGACATTACCGAGCGCAAGCGCTCCGACGAGGCGCTGCGGGTTTCGGAGGCAAGCTATCGAGCGATTTTCGACGCCGCCGAGGATGCCATTTTCGTACACGACGTCGAAACTGGCGCCATTGTGGATGTCAATCCCAAAGCCTGCGCCACCTTTGGCTATACCCGTGAGGAGTTCCGACGTCTCGACGTCGGCGCGCTCGGTACCGGTGCGCGCCCCTACACCCAGCAAGACGCGATGGGACTGATCGCACGTGCGGCTGCCGGAGAGCAGCTGAGCATCGAATGGCATGGCAAAAGCAAAGATGGCACTTTGCGCTGGCATGAAGTGTTCGTAAAGCGCGTAACCATCGGCGGACGGGATCGAATACTGGCGCTCGCGCGGGACATTAGCGGCCGCAAGGTGGCCGAGGCGGCGCTACGGGCGAGCGAAGAGCAGTATCGTTCCATGTTCAATGCATCGATCGATGGACTGGCGCTGTGGAACGCTGCTGGCGAGATCGTCGATACCAATCCCGCGCTGTGGCGGATGTACGGCTACAGCGGTGACGAGTCCGTCCCATTGCCGCCCCACGGCTACAAGGGTCCGTCGTATCCCCCCGAGTTTCTTCGATCGGTCGTCGCCGGTGAATCGCTTCATTCGGAGGTGACGGAGCTGCGCAAGGACGGCTCCGCGTTGGAGCTCGAAGTTCACGGGATCCCGATGCAGTATCAAGGAAAGCCTCACGTGCTGACCATCGCTCGCGACATCACCGAAAAGAAGCGCTCTGCGGAAGAGCTGGCGCGACAGCGCGAATCGTTGTACCAGCGTGAAAAACTCGCCGCGCTCGGTTCGCTGCTGGCCGGTGTCGCCCATGAGCTCAACAATCCGCTTTCCGTGGTTGTGGCCCGGGCGGTGTTGCTCGAGGAACAAGGCGACTCGCCGACGCAGACCGCGGCGCTGAAGATTCGCACCGCCGCGGAGCGCTGCGCGCGCATTGTGCGAACCTTCCTCGCCATGGCTCGGCAGCAACAACCCGAACGTGGTCCGGTGGCGATAAACGACGTCGTGTCGGCGGCGCTCGACATCACCGGCTACGCGATTCGCACGAGCAGCATCGAAGTCGCGCTCGATCTCTCCAAAGGTATGCCGCTGATCCTCGCCGACGCCGACCAGCTCCATCAAGTGCTGCTCAATTTGATCATCAATGCGCAACAGTCCCTGCAGGACCAGCCTGCACCGCGCCGAATACGCGTCACCACCTGTTATGACTACCTTGCTGATGTGCTCTGCATCAGGGTTGCAGACAACGGTCCAGGCATTCCAGCACATCTTAGGGCGCGGGTATTCGAGCCTTATTTCACCACCAAGCCCACGGGAATCGGCTTGGGGGTCGGACTGGCGGTGAGTCTCGGCATTGTCGAAGCGCACGGCGGCACGCTCACCGTCGATTGCCCGTCCGAGGGGGGCGCCGTGTTCACCATTGTGCTCCCCGTCGGCGCCGTAGAGGTGGCCAGCGCCAATGCCGGGCCGTCTGGGAAGGCGAGCGCGGGCCAGCGCACGATACTCATCGTCGATGACGAGGCGGAAATTCGCGAGACACTGTCCGAGATCCTGACCGGCGCGCAGCATCGTGTGGTAACCGCCAGCTCCGGGCGCGAAGCGTTGGAGCGAATGGCAGCAGAGCACTACGATGTGATCCTCACGGATATCCGTATGCCCGATCTTGACGGGCGCGCCCTTTACCGGGAGATCGAACAACGCTGGCCCGGGCGGGCCGGGCGCGTCGTCTTCGTGACCGGGGATACTCTGGCCTCGGCATTGCGCGAGTTTGTCTCCGAGAGTGGCCGTCCCGTCATTGAGAAGCCATTCCTGCCGAGCGAGGTTCGTCGCGTCGTCGCCGAGCTGGCTACAGACGGCGAGGTAGCGCCACCCGATTGAGCGCACATCGGGACAGGACGCTAGATCGCCGGGGCGCGAAACAAACGAAACAAAAATGGCCTCTCGGCGAAATTCGCCTGCCGCACCTGCCCAATAGACTTCAGTCGTTCCGCGCGTGCACCGTCGTCCGTTGCCCGCAAGGGGATTGTTTGTCCTGTCGAGCGGTCGCGCTCCTGAAATACCGGCTCGTGGGACGACGCGCGATCACTCGCTACGCGAGGGCTCGGGCGATGGCAATACGCATTCTTACAGAGGAAAAACCATGAGCCAGATTCACGAGGGAAGTTGTTTCTGCGGTGCCGTCGAGGTCACAGTCACCGGGGAGCCAGTCGCGGCGGGTTTCTGTCATTGCTCGTCGTGCCGAAGCTGGGCGGCCGCACCGGTCAACGCATTCAGCCTGTGGAAACCCGAGGCGGTCAAGATTACCAAGGGCGAGGGCAGCATCGGCGTTTATCACGAGACGGAGAAGAGCTACCGCAAATTCTGCAACATCTGCGGCGGGCACCTGCTGACGGACCACCCGCTCTGGGGGCTGATCGATGTGTACGCCGCTACGATCCCGACCTATCGCCACGAGCCGAAGGTTCATGTCAACTACGCAGAGACCGTCCTGCGCTTCAAGGACGGTCTCCCCAAGATGAAGGATCTGCCCAGGGAGATGGGCGGGTCGGGAGACACCCTTCCGGAGTAGCCGGCTTCGCGCCGAATGCACTCCGACTGCTGCATCGAGCCAACCACGAAAGCGTTCGGCTGCTTTGAAAGTCGGCACTTTTCACAATCGCCACCCTTACAAAAGGAATCTCGGAAATGAAAGCCGTTGCTACAACATTGATCGCAGGCGCATCCTTCGTCGCAGTTCTCTCCGGTGGCGCCTCCGCTGATATTGGAATGGCGCCCGTAGTTCCCGAAAATCTCAAGGTGCCCCCGACACAAACGTTAGCCCTTGTCGCGCAAGCCAGTGGCGCACAGATTTATGAATGCAAGGCCAGCAAGATCGACCCAGCACGCTTCGAGTGGGTCTTCGAGGCTCCGGAAGCGGAGCTGTTCGACAACGCCGGCAAGAAGATCGGCAAGCACTACGCGGGTCCTACGTGGGAATCCGATGACGGGAGCAAAGTGGTCGGTGAAGTCAAAGCGCGTGACGATGGTCCGGACGTCAACGCGATTCCGTGGCTGTTGCTGAGCGCAAAATCCGCCGAGGGAAATGGCATCTTCGGCAAGACGCAAAGTGTCCAACGGGTGGAAACGGTCGGTGGAAAAGCGCCTGCTTACGGGTGCAATCAGGCGCAGCAGGGCACGGTCGCGCGGGTGGCCTATCTGGCCACGTATAACTTTTACGTTGCGGGGACCGTAGCTGCTCGTTCCAGCTATCCATAGCGCGACCCGAGGGCTGACTTTCCTCGCGCGGCTAGGTTCCGGCACAGGTTCGCGCCGGAAAGATCCGGTCGATCCGCTTTATGGGAAATTTCATATGAAAATACATACAGAAGCAGTTGCCATTTGCGGTGCTGTCTGGGACCCCTGTCGTGCTTCTGCATGGCAGCGACTGGTTTGCGAGCGATGTCCAAGGCGTTATCATCACGGCAAACGGGCCACTGGGAGGAATTGTGAACAGCAAAGCAGAGAGACTCGACAAAGCGTTTATCGAGCGACAACGCCGGCGATTGACGAAACTGCGCGGTGAGTTGGCGGACGCAACACAACGCAAGGAAGCCGAAGAGAAGGACATAAATTCTGAGTCGAGTGGGCAAGCGGTGGAATACGAGGATGACGCCCAAAGGCTCACGACGCTGGAGCTCGACGGGAACCTGGTCGCTCGCAACGCGCAGCGACTGGCACAGGTCGACAGGGCACTGGAAAAAATCGCGGAAGGCACCTACGGGCTTTCCGACGCCAGTGACCATGTTATACCGAGGGAGCGACTCAAAGCGACACCGGAGGCGATCTACACGGTGGAAGAGCAGGCCGCGCGTGAATCGGCCGGCCTACACGGTTCCGGTCAAAAGTAACGAATCGCCATTCGCCGCGCTGGTGCTTCTGCCCGCGACCATTTCGCGCCAGCCGCCCCTACTGCTCACATGAAGAGTTAACGCCCGGCAATGGTCCAGGTGAGATAAAAAACGTAGAGCAATCCATTGACAAGAAGCATCCGTAATCGCAGCCCTTGGGAGCGTACGTTCAAGCGCAGCCATGCTGCGGCCAGCAAGGTGACGATGACACCGCTCAATACCTCCTTGCGAGGTTGCCACGGGGTGAGCATGATTCCGATGGCCGGAAGCAAGGTGCCTTGGAACACCATGGCGCCGGTGATATTGCCGAAGGCGAGCGTGTCCTTGCCGCGACGAATCCAGAGAATGCTGTTCACTTTCTCCGGTAGCTCGGTGGCAATCGGAATGATGAGCAGTGACAAAAGCAGCGCGGAAATACCCAGGAGCTCGGACACGCCTTCCACGCCGTTGATGAATCCCTTCGCGCCAAGGATCAGTAGCGCCAGGCCGGCGGCGAGCTGAATCAGCGTTGTAACGAAATTCTCCGGTAACCCGATTCGCGAGAGAAAGATTCTTTCGTGAGCTTGAGTGCCATGGCCCTCGTCGACGAGCTTTTCGGAGGCACGCAACGTCAAAAGGATGTAGACGAAGTATGTGGTGACCAATATCGAGCTCAGGCCGGCTCGGACGTAACGTGCTTCTTCCGGAACGAACATCGCAGCGGCGGCCACTACAAATGCAAACAGAAAGAAATCCAGGTCGCGCAAGAAGCCCGAGCGCTCCGGGTTTACGAATCCACTCGCGCCCCGCCCTCGAAACACTGCGAGGGCCATCAGGCAGGTCGAGAGGGTCGAAAGCATCAACGGCGCCCCGAGAATCGCGCCGACACCGACTTCCTGATTGAGCTGTGCGTTTGCGGTGCCGGCGAATATGGCGAGCAGGGGTACGATCGTCTCCGGCAACGCGGTCCCTACCGCAGCAAACAGCGACCCGGTAACGCCTTCCGAGATTTTTAGCGTTGCTCCTAAATGCTCCAGCGCATTCGTGAAGAGTTCCGAGGCGAGCAAAATGACCACGAGCGTCACAGCCAGTTCAAAAACGAGACTAGCCATCGGCGCGCCTTGCGGAGGCGGAGGCAACGCCTGCGCTGAGAACAAAGCTTGCGCTGATCACTGCGCGATGAACTCCGCAACCACGGGGTTCTCGCGCAAGCGTTGGAGATCCTGGGCTGTGGGCACCTGCGGCCGATCACGAACCGCGTTCACCATGCAAAGGAATCCGAGCGGTTCATTCTTGTCGGCCTGGAACTGATGCCATGTCAGCGATGGGACATGCACGAGGTCATGTTCCTCGACGTCGTAGACGCGATCGCCGACCAGGCAGCGGCCGCGACCGCGCTCGATGAGGACCGCGTGCGCATGCTCGTGGCGCTCGAGTGTTGTGTGACCGCCGGGCGCCACCTCGAAATAGCGCAGCTGGCAGGAGAGCAGGGGGTCGTCGAACAGCACCTGTCGCGTAACCTCGCGAAACGATGCACCGTGCTCCCGCTTGTATTCGAGCACTTCGACGTTCCGCCAACGCATCGGACCGGATCGCGGGCGGTAGGTTGGAGTGGACATGTCCGGTTACTCCTTTCGATCTTGTCAGCTCAGGGCTGCGTCGCGTGCCGCGGTGGAGCCTGCGTGCGCTGCCTCCATCGCGGCGACGAAGCTGCGCGTCCGCTCGGCGAGTCTGTCGGCCGGGGCAAGAAGGGCGCCCCCGATCAGCAGCATCACATCCGGGCCGTAGAATCCGACGAGTTCGCCCACGCGATCCATCGTCAACCCACCCGCCGGAATGGGCAGCGTTGGGGCATACCCTGCCCAATCACAGCGATTGTTGTTCGCGATGCGCGCGCAGTCTTCGCGCGAATACGCAAAACGCCCGCCGAAGTTTGGAAAGATGACGGCATCCGCCCCCAGCCAGCGGAAAAGTTTGCCCAGCAGCAGCGGCGGGGCGACGCGTGCGGCGCCGGCATAGGCGGGGTGCGCGATAACGGGAACGTCGACATGCGCGGCAACGAGTTCGTGAAATACCGGCATGCCGATCAGCGCGGGCGCGAGCAATATCGCGCCGACGCCTTCATCCCGCGCGATCTTCGCTTGTGCAGCGAGCGCATGCGGCGAACCGACGAGGCTTGGCGCGTAGATGCATGCTCGCCCCGTTTCCCGGCGCGCTTTGGCAATCGCGCGCTGACAAGCGACGACCCGCTTTGCAAACGGTGAATAAGACTGATCGGCAAGGCCGTGGTCGTCCTTGACGACGTCGACGCCGTTGATTGCCAGCGTGTAGCAAAGATCGGCCAGCGCCTCGCTCGACAGACCCTGCGGCTTGAGCGCCGCGCAAGTGAGCGGGCGACGTGTTGCCTGCAGTCGGCGGCGGATGCCGTCGATGCCGTGCCGCGGCCCCGAAAAGCGCGCTACGAATTCAGGCGGGAATTCGACGTCGACGAGCTCGACATGCGGGTGCAGCGAGCTGTTGCCGAACAGCATGTTCAGAGTCTGTGCCACATCGAAACCGGTAGTCGCCGTCGCAAGCCGGATCACTACTTCGTGGGGACCGTGGTCGGAAGGGTGAACCGCCGCAACGCGACCCAT
The DNA here is from genome assembly GCA_035568975.1 of Casimicrobiaceae bacterium. Lineage (GTDB taxonomy): Bacteria > Pseudomonadota > Gammaproteobacteria > Burkholderiales > Casimicrobiaceae > PALSA-1003. The sequence continues at coordinate 15,326 of DATMNH010000062.1, read as the reverse complement.
GATGTTCTCGGCGACGAACCGGTCTGTCACGACCTCGGCGGAGACCTCGACGCTCTGCTCGAGTGCGAGCGCATGCGCGATACCGTCAAGCTGATCGCGTGCTGCGCGGATGTGATAGGTGACGTTGATCCAGGACATGCGAGCTCACCTGAGGTTGCGCAATAATACAGCGTACTACCTCAGCACTGACCCCATCACGCAGCCAGATGTTTCCGGGGTTGCGCGTGCGCGGGCTCGGGTTTCGTTTGCTGCGCCATCCCCGCGCTGAACAGATCCGCAATCCACTCGACGAACACGCGCACCTTGGCCGAAAGGTGGCGGTTCTGCGGATACATGATCCATACCGGCAACGGCTCTATCTGCCAGTCGGACAGCACGCGCTTGAGCTTCCCGCTGGCAAGCGTGTCCTTCACCATGAACGTCGCGGCCTGCACGATACCGAGGCCCGCGAGCCCGGCCTCGAGATACGCCTCGCCATCATTCAGAGCCACGGAGCCATCGAGCTGGAGATCGATGCGCTCGCCGTCCTTGGTGAAGTCCCACGCCATGATCCGCCCCGTCTTCGACGAGAAGTAGTTTATGCAGCGATGGCGCACGAGGTCGTGCGGGTGCGCCGGCACGCCGTGGCGTTCGAGGTACTCTGGCGTCGCGCAGCTCACGAAATCGACCGTGCCGACGCGTCGCGCAACCAGCGTCGAGTCCGGCTGGACACCGCCGCGCACGACGCAGTCGACGCCTTCCTCGATCAGGTCGACGGGCCGGTCCGAACAGCCGACCTCGAGGCGGATGTCGGGGTAGCGCTGGAAGAAATCCGGCAGCGCGGGAACGAGCACCCGGCGGCCGAAGGTCACCGGGACATCGATGCGCAGCCGTCCGCGCGGGCTCGACTTCGTGCGGCCCAGCGCGCTCTCGGTTTCCTCGACCTCCGCGAGAATCCGGGTGCATCGCTCGTAGTACGCCGCCCCATCGGGTGTCACGTTGACGCGTCGGGTGGTTCGGTTCAGAAGCTTCGCCCCGAGATGAGACTCAAGGTTCTGGACCAGCGTCGTCACGGTCGCCTTTGGCATGTGCAGCACTTCCGCCGCCCGGGTGAACGCGCCCGTATCGACAACACGAACAAATACTTCCATCGCCTGCAATCGATCCATGTTAATTGTTCAGATCCGTGAATAGTGAATTCAATTCTAGCTACTTTGTCCGCGATTGGCGAATGAATACCATCCGATGCAGTGTGACCGACGAGTAGCCGACCGAGCCTGTCGATTTCGAACCGGCCGGTTCGACTATCCGGTGAAGGGAATCGGGCTGCGATTCAATCCCAAGAGCTTCTACGGAAAAACATCAGAAGATCTTCAGCCAAGCCCAATGACTTCGTTGGTCGAAACCGTAAGCTAGCGTAATTCTTTCCGCGCTCCCGCCTTCCGCGAGGTGGGGGAGCGCGAGTGTTCCGTTGATCGAATCATGGCGTAAGGGCTCCGGTGTCCAGATACGAGCGCACGACCCCTGAATCTGCTGCGGCGCCGTCCCCGGATGAGCGCTATCGTGGCTATGCGGGCGAATTGGCGCTTCGCATCTATCGGCCCGCCGCTGCAGCACCGACCCCGGTAGTCGTGTTATTTCACGGAGGCGGCTTCGTCGACGGGAGTCTCGACGCCATCGCGCCGCTTGCCGCAGCGATGGCCATGCGCCTCGACATCGCCGTCGCCACACCGGGGTACACCCTCGCAAGCGAGCGTTCTTTCCCAGCCGCTGTCGAAGATGCTTACGCAGCAATTACCTGGGCGGCCGAGAACGCGCACCGCGAACGCTGGGATGCCAAAAGGCTGATGGTCGCGGGCGTGGATGCCGGCGGCAATCTCGCTGCCGTCGCCGCGATGATGGCGCGCGATCGCGGCGGCCCCGCGCTCGCCGCACAAATCCTCGTCGCGCCGATGCTCGATCCGACCCTCACATCGCACTCGATGCAACACGCTGCGGCGAACGCGCCGCACTCGCAGGGCGGATGCAACGCAGGCTACCGCGCTTACCTTCCGAACGCCGTCGATCGTCTGCACCCCTATGCCGCGCCTTCGTCGTGCTCGCGTGTCCGGGGACTCGCGCCGGCACTGATCCTCACTGCCGAGGACGATCCCCTGCGTGACGAGGCGGAGGCCTACGGCGCAAAGCTCATCACCGCCGGTGTGACGACACAAGTCTCGCGCCTGCCGCGCATCGAAGCCGCTAAGAACATATGGACAGACGAAGCCTGGACGGCGCTCGCGGCATTCCTTGGCGCCCGGGTCGCTCGCCCATAACCCCATTGACAACACCAATCGAACGGTCAAACACGATGAGTACTCAATACATGTCGGTTCTCTGCATGACACTGGCGCTGGCGGCCCTTTCGGTGGTCGCCGGCTGCAGCAAACCCGATGCCCAAGGTGGTCCACCGCCCGGTCCACCACCGGTCAGCGTTGCGGCCGCAGTCGAGCGCGAGATCATCGACTCCGACGAGTTCCCCGGACGGATCGAGGCGGTCGAATCGGTCGAGGTGCGCGCGCGTATCAACGGCTATATCCAGTCGGTGGACTTCAAGCCCGGTGCCGAAGTACGGAAGGGCGACCTGCTGTTCGTCATCGATCCCCGGCCGTTGGCGGCAGAGGTGGCGCGGGCGGACGCGACGCTCGCCAACACGCGCGCCCAGCTCGATCTTGCGCGGACCGAGCTCACGCGGAACGAACAGCTCCTGGCCGAGCAGGCTACTTCCAAGCGCGAGTATGACGACGCCGCCGCGAAGTTGCGCCAGCTCGAGGCGCAGATCCGCGCCAACCAGGCGTCTCTCGAGACCGCGCGGCTCAATCTCGCCTACACGCGCGTCACCGCGCCCGTCAATGGTCGCGTTGGCAAGGCCGAGATCACTGTCGGCAATCTGGTGCAGGGCGAGGTTCCCAACTCGCCGCTCCTGACGACGGTCGTGTCCTCCAACCCGATCTACGCGTCGTTCGAAGCGGACGAGGGCGCGTATCTCAAGTACATCGGCAAAGCGCGTGGTGGCGCCTTGACGGTGGCGGTCGGGCTCGCCGACGAGCAGGGCTTCCCGCACAGCGGACGCCTCGAGTTCGTGGACAACCGCGTCGACCCGCAGAGCGGAACGGTGCGCATGCGTGCCATTCTCGACAACAAGGAGGGGCGCTTCACGCCGGGCCTCTTCGCGCGCATCAAGCTCGGCGACACGGCTACGCCGCGCAAGGCCGTGCTGGTAGCCGACCGCGCGATCGGCACCGATCAGAGCAAGCGTTTTGTGCTGGTCGTCGACAGCGAAAGCAAGGCGCAGTACCGCGAAGTGCGTATTGGCAGGCTGGCGGAGGGCCTGCGCGTCGTCGAAAGCGGACTCAAGCCGGGAGAAGTCATCGTCGTGAACGGTTTGCAGCGCGTCCGGCCCGGTGCGCCGCTGACCCCGCAAACCGTGCCGATGGAAGCGCGCGCGACGGGTCAGCCCGAGCGCATCGCCGCCAAAGAGTGACCTCATGAATATCTCGCGCTTCTTCATCGATCGCCCGATTTTTGCGGGCGTGCTGTCGATCGTCATCTTCCTCGCCGGCGCGATCGCGATCACCCGGCTGCCGGTCTCGGAGTATCCCGATGTCGTGCCGCCCTCGATCGTGGTGCGCGCGACCTACCCGGGCGCCAACCCGAAGGTGATCGCAGAAACCGTCGCCGCGCCGCTCGAGGAGCAGATCAACGGTGTCGAGAACCTGCTCTACATGTCCTCGCAGGCGAATACCGACGGGGTGCTCACTCTGACGGTTACCTTCAGGATCGGCACCGACCCCGAGCTCGCCGAGACGCAGGTGCAGAACCGCGTGCAGCGCGCATTGCCGCGGCTGCCCGACGAGGTCCGCCAGATCGGCGTGATAACGCAGAAGAGCTCACCGGACTTGACGATGGTGGTGCACATCGTCTCGCCCGACAGCCGCTACGACGAGCTGTACCTGCGTAACTACGCGGTGCTCAACGTCAAGGACACGCTGCAGCGAATACCCGGCATGGGCCAGGTGCTGGTGTTTGGCGCCGGCGACTACGCGATGCGCGTCTGGCTCGATCCGCAAAAGCTCTCGTCGCGCAACCTTACCGCCAGCGACGTGACGCGCGCGATCCGCGAGCAGAACAAGCAGGTCGCGGCGGGCGTGGTCGGCGCGCCGCCGGCGGCCAGAGACACCGAGTTCCAACTGTCGGTGAACGCGCAGGGCCGGCTGACGACCGAGGAGGAGTTCGGCAACATCATCGTCGCGACGTCGGCCGACGGCGGTGTGCTGCACCTGAAGGACGTCGCGCGCATCGAGCTGGGTGCCGGAGAATACGCGCTGCGCAGCCTCCTCAACAACAAGCCGGCGGTGGCGCTCGCCATCTTCCAGGCTCCGGAATCGAACGCCATTGCGCTGTCCAACGATGTGCGCAAGGCGATGGCCGAGATCAAGAAGGATTTTCCGGACGGCGTCGACTACCAGATCGTCTACGACCCTACGCGCTTCGTGAAGCAATCGATCCAGGCGGTCATCGAAACGCTGCTGATTGCAATTGCATTGGTGGTGCTGGTGGTGATCGTCTTCCTGCAGACCTGGCGCGCGTCGATCATCCCGCTCGTCGCGGTGCCGGTATCGATCGTCGGCACGTTCGCGTTCCTGCTGCTGCTCGGTTTCTCCATCAACACGCTGACCTTGTTCGGTCTGGTGCTCGCCATCGGGATCGTGGTGGACGACGCCATCGTCGTGGTGGAGAACGTCGAGCGCAATATCCAGCTCGGCTTCGACACCAAGGAGGCCACCTATCGCGCCATGCGCGAGGTCAGTGGGCCGATCATCGCCATTGCGCTGACGCTGTGCGCCGTCTTCGTGCCGATCGCCTTTATCAGCGGCCTGACCGGCGAGTTTTATCGCCAGTTCGCATTGACGATCGCGATCTCGACGGTGATCTCGGCGTTCAACTCGCTAACGCTCTCGCCGGCGCTTGCGGCGCTGCTCCTGCGGCCAGCCGACGCGCCGAAGGACCGGCTCACGCGCTTCATGGACCGGACCTTCGGCTGGTTCTTCACGCGCTTCGATCGCACCTTCAAGCGCTCGGCCAACGGCTACCAGGGAGCGGTGGCGCGCGTTCTCAATCACAAGACCATCGCGTTCGCTGTGTATCTGGTGCTCATAGGATTCACCTACTTTGCGTTCCAGTCGGTCCCGCACGGATTCATCCCCGGCCAGGACAAGCAGTACCTGGTCGGCTTCGCGCAGCTGCCCGACGGCGCCTCGCTCGATCGCACCGAGGAGGTGATTCGCCGCATGTCGGACGTCGCCATGAAGACGCCTGGCGTGAAGGATGCGGTGGCGTTCCCTGGCCTCTCGATCAACGGCTTCACCAATGCGCCCAACGCTGGCATCGTGTTCTTCGGTCTCGACGAGTTCGAAAAACGCAAGTCGCCCCAACTTTCCGGTGGCGCCATCGCGGGCGAGATCAACAAGCGCATGGGTGGCATCCAGGACGCGTTCATCGCCGTATTCCCGCCACCACCGGTGAATGGCCTCGGCACCATCGGCGGCTTCAAGCTGCAGATCGAGGACCGTAGCAGTCTTGGCGACGAGGCACTCTATCAGGCCATGAAGGCGGTGCAGATGAAGGCGTACCAGACGCCGGAGCTGGCGGGCGTGTTCTCCAGCTTCCAGATCAACGTGCCGCAACTTTTTGCGGACGTCGATCGCGCCAAAGTCAAGCGCATGGGCGTCGCTCTTACCGATGTGTTCGACACGATGCAGATCAATCTCGGATCGCTGTACGTCAACGACTTCAACCGGTTCGGTCGCACTTATCGCGTGGTGGTGCAGGCCGATGCGCCGTACCGGTCGCGCGCTGAGGACATTGCACTGCTCAAGACGCGCAACGCCAAGGGTGACCTGGTGCCGCTCGGCTCGCTGCTGAAGGTCGACGCGAGCTTCGGGCCGGATCGCGCGATCCGCTACAACGCGTTCCCTTCGGCGGACTTGAACGGCGCTGCGGCGCCCGGCTTCAGCTCGGGCCAGGCACAGGCTGCGATCGAGCGCATCATCAAGGAAGTGCTGCCGCGCGGCATCACCTACGAGTGGACCGACCTCACCTACCAGGAGATCCTCGCCGGCAACACCGCGCTGCTGGTCTACCCGCTCTGCGTGCTGCTGGTGTTTCTGGTGCTTGCGGCGCAATACGAGAGTTTCAAGCTGCCGCTGGCGATCATTTTGATCGTGCCCATGTGTTTGTTGTTTGCGATCAGCGGCGTTTGGCTGACCCATGGCGACAACAACATCTTCACGCAGATCGCGCTATTCGTGCTGATGGGACTCGCATGCAAGAACGCGATCCTGATCGTGGAGTTCGCGCGCGGGCTGGAGACGAAGGAACCCGAGCACGACCCGGTTCGCGCCGCGCTCGAAGCCTGCCGCATCCGGCTGCGTCCGATCCTTATGACCTCGTTCGCTTTCATCATGGGAGTAGTGCCCCTGGTGTTTTCCACCGGCGCCGGCTCCGAGATGCGGCACGCCATGGGTGTGGCGGTCTTCGCAGGCATGCTCGGCGTGACCTTCTTCGGGCTCTTCTTGACCCCGGTGTTCTATGTGCTGTTGCACCGGCGCCGCAAGACGCAGCCGGCAAGCCAGGGAATCGCGCCTGCCCCGGCAGGGGCGGACTAAAAGGAACCGCGAAGATGCGCAACATTGCAATCGTATTGATGGCATTGCTCGCCGGCTGCTCGCTCGCCCCGAAATTCGAGCGGCCGGAGACCGAGACGCCGGCGCAATTCAAGGAGCTCACGCCGGCGGAACGCGGTAGCTGGAAGACCGCGCAGCCCGCAGAAGAACAACCGCGCGGCGAGTGGTGGAGAGCGTTCCACGATCCAGCGCTCGATCAGCTCGAAGCTGATGCGATCGCTGCCAACCAGACGCTCAAGGCGGCCGCCGCGCGTGTTTCGCAGGCGCGTGCGCTCGTCGGTGTGGCCAAGTCCGATCGCATCCCGCGGGTCGATGCTGGCTTCGGTCCGAGCCGCGCCAAGCTGAACGGCGCGTCGCTTGGCCTGCCGCCGGGCACGGACGTCGCGCCTTTCACAACGTGGAGCGGGCTCATCACGGTGAGCTACGAGGTCGATTTGTTCGGCCGCATCTCGGACAACATCAACGCCGCGCGCAGCGACTACGAAGGCTCGGAAGCGACGTTCCGTTCGGTGCAGCTCGCGCTGCAAGCCGATGTGGCGCAGACCTATTTCGCATTGCGCGAGACCGACGAGGAGCTCACGCTCTTGCGCAACACCGTGGGCTTGCGCGAGGACAGCGCCCGGCTACTGCAGCGGCGCTTCGACTTGGGCGACATCGGCGAGCTCGACGTTGCGCGCGCGCGGACCGAGCTCGCGACGACCCGCAGCGACGCCATCGCGCTCGAACGTCAGCGCGCTCAGCTCGAGCACGCGCTCGCGGTGCTGCTGGGCAAACCCGCGCCTGCGTTCAGCCTCGCCCCGGCGCCGTTGGCAAGCGCCATGCCTGCGATTCCCGCGGGCCTGCCTTCGTCGCTGCTCGAGCGCCGGCCCGATATCGCGGCGGCGAGCCGTACCATGGCGGCGGCGAACTCGCGCATCGGCATCGCGAAAGCTGCCTTCTTCCCGGTGCTGAATCTGACGGCGCAGGGCGGATTCGAATCGGCCGAGCTGGGAGATCTTTTCAAATGGTCGAGCCGCACCTGGGCGCTCGGACCGCTGGTCGGCACCATCCTGGCGATGCCGCTCATCGACGGCGGCCGTAACCGGGCCAATCTCGATCGCTCCTATGCGGTGCTCGAGGAATCGGTGGCGGGTTATCGCCAACAGGTCCTGGTTGCGTTTGCCGAGGTCGAGGACAACCTCGCCAACGTGCGCACCCTCGACGATCAGGCCCAGGCCACGCGCGACGCCGTTGCATCGGCAGCCCGCGCTTTGCGGATCGCGCAGGTCCGTTACAACGCTGGCGCGACCGGTTACCTCGATGCCATCGACGCGCAGCGCAGCTTGTTGTCCATGCAGCGACTCGAGACGCAGATCAAGGGCGCGCGCGCGACCTCGACGGTGGCGCTGATCCGCGCCCTGGGCGGCGGTTGGAACGCTGCGGCTCCGGTGTTGGTGGGCAGCCGTTAGCCGCGATGGAGCGCGTCGCGCTGCAAGTTGCATAACCGGTTTCTCTGCATTTTCCAGGAAGGCAATCGATGAAAAGACGCCAGGCACCACGATCGCCACCGGCCGCCGACTTTATCGCCGGCGCCCTGATCGGCTTATCCATCGTGGTCGCTGTGTTCGTCATGATGGCCTAGAGCCCGAGTCATGCCGGCGGCGCCACGCTTGCAGGGCCTACCTTGTTGGATCCTGCGCAAGTCCTTGGGCAGGATCTTGCCTACGCTCGACATTGGCAGCGCATCAAGGAAGTGCACCTGCTTCGGCACCTTGTAGGTCGTCGTCTCGCGCCGGCAATGCGCAATCACGATTGGATCTCGAGCGTCTGCGGCGTTTTGAGGATTGAGCGGAGTCGGCACGCGTACTTTCGCGAAATACAGTTCTAGTCCGGGTGTTTCATGCCGCAGTACTTGCCGTACGCGATACCCTTGCACGCCTTCGCCAACTCCGCGTGGCAAATCTCTTCGTCCTTTCCGGATTCCTGACACTTCGCCGCAGCTTCGTGCGCGGCGGCGATGATCCGGTGCCGCCTGACGTCCTCCTTGGTATGCGCGGCCTCGAGCGCCGGATCGACCTTGGAAGTTGCGGGCTTCTCCGGCGCTTTGGTAGCTGCTGTATCAGCCGCGAGGGCCAGCGCGGGAGCCGTTGCAAGAAACACGAACGCAAACAAAATACGCTTCATACGAACCTCCTTGTGTCCACATCAAGCGCGGCGCGCGAGCGTCGCAGCCGCAACACATCCCCTCACCGCCGCTGTAGCCTAAGCGGAACTGCTCGAGGCGAATCATCCGCGCCGCGCGCGAAGCTCCACTTTTCCGCAGTCGGAGCAGCGCCTGTAGAGCGTCACATCGTGATCCTTATATCATTCTCATCAATTCGGCGAGAGCGCACCTTCGTGGATCCGGCGGTCGTGCCCTTGGCGGTTACGCTCGACTCTCGGGACTCGTCTCGACGGGTGCTGACCTCGCCTGCTTTTGTCGGCCGCCTCGTGGCCGCTTTTCTCACGCCGCTCTGCCGAGCGGGCTGAAGTCCCGCTTCTCCCGAGCTGCTGCAAGACCCAAGGCGCACCGATACATAGAACCGACATCATCGACTCCAAACGGGAACAACCGCATCTTCGTCGGCGGGCGCTACACAACTCATGGCGCGCCAAGTGTGGCTGCCCGCCGTAGACCGGCCCGGGCCGCTGCGCCCTGGAACAAACACCTGGTTGAATAAACCGTATATATAGTATATTATGACAGCGCGATGACAGGCTCTCCTTATGTGCCTTCCAAGAGACCTTCAATGGCCGGGACAAGCTCGAAGGCCGGTGCCGCGCGGATCAGGGGAGCGAGGGCAAAGCCGTCCGCAAGACCGGAGAGAAGCGCAGCGGCGGCCGACAGGCAAACGAGACCAGACGCAGGAACGGAGCAGAACGCTGGACGTGAAGGGGGCGGGAAGGAGACCCCGAGGAGTGGCAAACCTGAAAAGGTGATTCGCGACAGCTTCACGATGCCAGTCGCCGATTACGAGTTGCTTGGTGTGCTCAAGAGACGCTGTATCGGCCTTGGGGTCGCAATCAAGAAAAGCGAATTGCTGCGGGCGGGACTCACCGCGCTGGAACGATTACCCGACGAGAGTCTGGCCCGGATGGTGGCTGCGGTCGAGAGCGTGAAGACTGGCCGACCGCCAGGCAAGAAGAAAAGAAAGAAGAAGAAAAATCGGGCAAAGGGCGGAAAGCGATGATTCGAATGCATTCGATATCTGTGGAGAAATTCAGATGACGCGAGCTGCTGCCGCGCCCGTGACGGCGAACGAACCTGTTATACATGCCATGTTCGGCTCGCAAGTTGTGCTCGACCTGTATGAATGTGAGACCGAGCATCTCGACGATCTGGCATGGGTCAAGAGGACTCTCGTCGATGCGGCAAAGGCAGCGGGGGCGACGATCATTGAGACCGTGTTCCACAAATTCGCGCCCTGGGGCATCTCCGGCGTCGTCGTCATCGCGGAATCGCATCTTGCTATCCACATATGGCCGGAGAATCGCTACGCAGCAATCGACGTGTTCACGTGCGGTGAGAATGTTCAAATGGACGTCGCAAGCGCCTTCTTGACGCGAGCATTCCGGTCGAAGCGAGCGGTGCAACGGCGGTTCACGAGAGGCAATCAGGTTTCGGCAGATCATGGTGCCTTACCGGAGTTGGACCAATGCGGCCCACTTGCCGGCGAGCAGCGCCTAACTGGCGGCGAAGAGCAGGGTGGCGCGACCTGCCGCAAAGCGAGCTCCAGATCGCGCTCGTCGCCCGCCTGACACTTTCGCAGCCCTGCGCTACGGGATGCCGCGTACATTCGTTGCCGCCGACGCGGCACCGACAGGGCATCGGGCGACAGTATCGCGTCGTCCCGCCGATGTAATCAGCGCGTAATGCATCCCGGTTAAGCTGTCCACGATGAAGGCCGTGTCGCGATCCTCGACCTGCAGATGGTCGCCGTAGCACGACAGAGCCGGGCGTCCACGCAGGGGAGACAAGATGGCAACACGCGGCAGTTGCACAGAGCAAAGCCAAGTCGACGGCGCAGACAACCTGAATACGCGCCCCCGAGCGACGGACAGGGTCGCTGACGATCATGCTGCTTGGCTAGTGCAGGCGACCAAGGTGCGCGACGAAGCACTCCGTCTCATGCATGAACGTTTCACCAAAGACCTGGAGGACGTCACACAGCTCGTCGGTTGCAATGATCCGATCGCCTTCAGGTTACAGGTCGAGTACGCAGACAAGCTGACGGCGGGCTATCTAGCCGAAACCGAAAGATTGTTCGATTTAATGAACAAGTTGGGTGCGGACGGTCTGGTCGAAATACGGCAGAATCCTTAGAAGCGAGTCAGACACGTCCGGCCGGCATAGCCATCACCGACAGCGCGAGCTCGATGAGCGCCGGGCACAAATCCCGCGTCAACCCGCTCGGCTTCTACGTCGCGCGCAACAAGGACAATCTGGCGCACCCGAAGATCGAAGGATCACCCAGAGTATCGATGTCGTACGCCGGCAGCCTGACGGGGGCTGGCCTTTCGCGATCGACCTGCCTTGACGTGCGGCGGCGTAGCGGCTATGTCGACAGATACACGACCCCGGTCGTCCAGTCGACAGGCGGCAGAAGGTTCCGGTTGGCTAACTACGTCGCGAAGATCGCCGCGCGCGGCGCCTCCTCCTCGTGCACCCAGGCGCGGTACATGCCGGGTGAGTTGAAAGGCATGGCCAGTTGTCCGTCGTGGCTCACCGCGATGACGCCGCCGCGGCCACCCAGGGGCTGCAACGAGTCGATGATACTGTCGCGAGCGGCGCGCGAGACCTCGTGGTTCAGATACTGCATGCGCGCGTGCACGTCGTGCGCCACGCAGGCGCGAATGAAATGTTCACCGGTCCCGGTTGACGACACCGCGCAGGTCGCATCGTTGGCGTAGACGCCCGCACCGACGATCGGCGTGTCCGAGATACGTCCCGGCATCTTGTTGGTCAGGCCGCCGGTCGATGTCGCGGCCGCGAGATGGCCCTGCCGGTCGCGGGCGACCGCGCCCACCGTGCCGAAGCGTTGCGAGTTGTCCTCGACGGCGGCAGCGCCATCGTGGTCCAACACCGCCCGGTTTCCCGTCTTCGCTTGCACCGCGCGCAATTGGGCCAGGCGCTGCGGCGTGGAAAAGTAGGAAGGGTCCACGATCTCGAGCCCGCGCTCACGAGCCAGTCGCTCGGCACCGTCGGCGCCGAGCATCACACAGCGGCCATCGCGCATCACTTCCACCGCGGCGAGAATAGGATTGCGGACCGTGCGCACGCCGGCCACCGCTCCTGCGGCGAGCGAGCGACCGTCCATCACACCTGCGTCGAGCTCGTGCCGGCCATCGGCGGTGAACACGGAACCACGGCCGGCGTTGAAGAGCGGACAGTCTTCGAGCCAGACGACGGTCGCGATAACGGCTTCAAGCGCGTTGTCACCGCGTGCGAGCTTCGCGTGCCCGATGGCGATCGCTTCGAGCAATGCGTCGCGGTAAGGGGCCTCGTCGGCCGCGCTGCCCTGGGCAATGGTGCCCGCGCCGCCATGCAAGGCCAGAGCGAAAGGAATGGGCATGCGACGTGCGGACCTATCGTGCTAGCGCATTGCGGCGTAGTACTCGCCCAGTGCCTTGCTATCGGCATCCGACAAGCGCTTGGCCAGGGCGCGCATGACGCCGTCGCTGTCGTTCTTACGCTCGTCGGAGCGAAAGGCGCCGAGTTGACTCGTCGTGTACGCCGCGGGCTGCGCCGCGAGCGCTGGCAGCAGCGGGCCGCCGCCGGTGCCTGCGCGCCCATGGCAGTTGGCGCATGCGGGAATCGCGAGCGCGTTGTCGCCGATTTCCTGCAACTGGCGCGCGCGCTTTGACGCACTCGCCGGCACGATTCTAATCGCGGGCGCCTTCAGCGACGCGTAGAGGCGTGCGAGCGACCCTATGTCCGCATCGATCAGCGCCTTGGCGATGGGCCCCATGACGGCATTGGCCCGCGTGCCATCGCGATAGTCGACGAGTTGCTTCGCCAGATACTCCGCGGGCATCCCGGCGAGGTACGGAAACGGAACACCCGCGGCAGGTATGCCGCTCGCACCGTGACAGCTCGCACATGCGGTAGCAGCGCCTTTGCCTTGCGCCGCGATCGCGCGGCCCGGTGCGGTATCGGTCGATGCCGCGAGCGCGGCCTGCCATGGGGGCGGCGGGCGGATGAAGTCGGGCGCTTGCGCCCGCGCCGTCGACGCGACGATCACGGCCGCGATGTACGCGCAGGCCGTCGTCGTCCGTGAACGTATCATGATGCGATCAGCGTGCCGGGTGCGCGCAGATAGTCGCGCTTGATCGCGTCGGCAGTCCAGTACGCTAGCGCGCCGACCGTGCCGGTCGGGTTGTAGCATGAATTCTGCGGGAACAGTGCGGCGCCCGTCACGAACACGTTGGGCACGTCCCAGCACTGGCCGTATCGGTTCACTGCGCTGATCTTCGGATCGTTGCCTATCGCCGCGCCGCCTGTCAGATGCGTCGATTGATAGCCGGTCGATGTGTAGGGCTTGAGGCGCGGATTCCCCTCGGCGATGGTCACGCCGCGCATCGCGCGCCCGATCTCCGTGCCTTTTCCCGTCAGAAACGCCGAGAGCTTGATGTCATTATCCGCAAAGTCGTAGGTGATGCGCAGGAGCGGTTGGCCCCACGCGTCCTTGTACGTTGGATCGAGGCTCAGATAGCCGCCGTGCACCGGCAGCGACGAGCCGGTGATAGTGATCGGCATCGCGTGGTTGTAGTAGCGCTTCACCGCCTCCTTCCAGGCGCCGCCCCATGCCGGCGTGCCGCGCGGCGTCGGCCGGTTGCCGATCGGCGCTCCCGAGACGACCTGGATCTGGATATACCCGCCACCGACGAATCCGTGTGGACCGTGATCGAAATTGTCCGAGCAGAAGTCGTCCATCGTCACGGCGACCGCGCCCGCGCCCATGAATGGGTTGATGTTCACCGACTCGTCGAAGAACAGATTCACGCTCGACGTCGTCTGATGTGTGTAGTTGCGTCCGACCACACCTTCGCCGGTGGCGGGGTCATAGGGCCTGCCGATGCGCGAAAGCAGCAACAGGCGGACGTTGTGGATTCCGAACGCGCACAGAATCACCATCTCGGCGGGCTGGAAGATTTCCTGCCCAGTCGCATCGACGTAGGTGACGCCGCGAGCGCGCTTGCCGTCCTTGTCGAGCTCGACGCGGAGCACGTGGGCGCTTGTGCGCAGCTCGAAGGTCTTGAGCTTCAACGCCACCGGAAGGATGCACACCTGGGGCGACGCCTTTGCGAAATGCTCGCATCCGAAGTTCGAGCAGAAGCCGCAATAAACGCAGGCGTTCATGTGCAGGCCCTCGGAGTTCGTGTACGGCCGCGTCGCGAGCGCCGAGGGCTGGATGTAAGGGTGATAGCCGAGCTTCGCCGCCGCTTCGCCGAACAACGCCGACGCGTACGGGACCTTCATCGGCGGATTCGGATAGGGCCGCGAACGCCACGGCTCGAATGGATTGCCGCCGGGTTGAAGCTTGCCGCCGAGATTGCCCGCGTAGCCGGACGCGCCGATCAGATAGTCGAAGCGGTCGTAGTAGGGCTCGAGCTCGTCGTACGAAAGCGGCCAGTCCTGCGCCGTGATGCCGTCTTCGAAGATGCCCGCGCCATAGCGCTCTTTGTAATGACTGCGCAGCCGGAACTCGGCTGGGTCGAAGCGGTAGTACGCGCCTGACCAGTGCGCGCCGGCGCCGCCGAGATGATTCGCCGGAAACGCGAACTGCCATCGCCGCATCGGCAAGGCTGTCTGTTCCGGATCGTTGCGGAACGTGAAGGTTTCGCTTGCCGTGTTCTGGTGCAACTCGTGCCGGCGCGCGTACTTCAACTCGTCGTGCACCACGGGCGCCTGGAAGTCCGGCGAGGTCCAGCGCGGTTGCCCGCGTTCCAGCACGACCACGCGTTGCCCGTTCGCTGCGAGTTCCTTGCCAATCAGCGTGCCCGTCCAGCCGGCACCGACGATGACGACGTCTACAGCGGGCAGCGTCTTGCTCATGACATGTGCCCATCGTGATGCGCGCCGCCATCCGTGATCGACACGGGCGGGCGCGTCCAGGCGACGCCATGACGCTCGATGTCGTTCGCATAGCTTGCATATACGCCCGGAAAGCCGACGAGCTTCCAGCCGATCATGTCCAGGTTGCCGCCGTACATCGGATCGCCGAAGAAGCCTTCCATCGTCGCGTCCAGAAGCGCGGCAAAAAAAACACCGGAAGGCAGTCCGCCGAAATCGACCTGGCCCTGTTCGGTCTGCGCGAGCAGTGCGTCCTGCCGCGCCGGCGCGAGATCTGCAAATGCGGTACCGCTGTGCAACCGCCTCGCGCCTTCGTCGAGTTTTGCGAGGCCGATGCGAAACATTTGCGCCGGCGTGGACGAGAGCTGATACCCCTGTTGCGGCGTGCCGGCGAGGAACGGTCCCTGGCGATACAGATTGTCGCCGCTGCCCCAGGCGCCGGCGAGCTGCATGTCGAGGAACACGGCGACGTTGGCCTCCTTGGCGCCCGGGCCGAGCTCATCGGCGGGAATGAGTCGCGCCACCGCTGC
>DATMNH010000061.1:0-5117 GCA_035568975.1 Casimicrobiaceae bacterium | reverse complement strand
TTGCAGCGAAATGACGCGATGGGCCAATGGCGGACTCTCGAATTACGGAATTACGCCGGCCTTCGCATCATTGTAAAATCGGTCACACGCCGATTGGCGCGTGATAACCTGCACGACGCTGCGAGCCGCTATGAGCCCGTCTGCGGAGCAGATCAAATGGCAATCGGCATCGACAAACGTGGGTTCATAGCCGGACTCGGCGCCACGGCGCTCGCGTGGCCTTTTGCCATACAAGCGCAGCAGCCGGCGATGCCAATGGTCGCGGTTATCGGCGGCGGAACAGCCAATACCGCCGCGCGTCTTGTGGCCGCGTTCCGCAAGGGCCTCAACGAACCCGGCTATGTCGAAGGGCAAGATGTGACGGTCGAGTATCACTGGCTGGAGGGTCATTACGATCGCCTGCCGCTCAATGTCCGCTTCGCTCCGAAAGCGACCGAGGCGCTGCTTGCAGCGAAATGACGCGGAGGGCCATAAGCGGTCATTCCGGCTTTTGGCCAGCTCCGCGGCGGGGTGCGGGTGACAAAAAATGTCTGCCATGGAGTGCGTGCAAGTCCTAGGATGCGCGAAGAGGTAACAACGCATGGGCATGTCGCGCCGCCAGTTCGTCACCTCGGCAACATCATATGGCATCGCGGTCAGTCTCTCGCGGGCGACCTTTGCCGCGAGCCCGGATTTCGAGATGCGTGAGACGCCGCCGAGCCACTGTGGCCGGAATCCGGCCGCCGCTCTCGGCGGCCGCATCGACGGCCCAGCCAAGGTGGTGGGCGCAAGGCTTTATGCATCCGATTTTCGCGCGTCCGACCTTCCGGGCTGGCCCTCGCGTACTTCGCACGCGCTGCTCATCCGCGCGACAGATGCGACACATGTCTTCGCCGGCCTCGACCTTTCATGGCTGCAAGGTGCTCTCGAACCGTCTCGTGTAATCACCGCCGCGGACGTCGCGGTTGCCGGCATTCGTGTGCCCGCATTCTACGAGGGCGATCTCTTCTGCCCCGTGGGAAAAACGCCGCTGTATCTGGGCCAGCCCCTTGCTATGCTGATCTTCGAACACTTCGACTCTTTCGATCAGGCGCGCCTCGCCTTGCGCGCGCCGAGCTGTGCGAAATACGGCGAAGAGACGGGTCCCGTCGCCCTTGCTCCGTATGGCTCGCATCGCTTTGTGCGTGTTGCCGGAGCAACACCGCAGGCGCCGGATCTCTTCTCACCATTGCTCGACGGTTGGATTGTTCCATGCAGTTTTCGCGACGGCGACGTCCCGGTCTGGGCGCCGCCGGACCGGCAAGGGCCGGCGGACGCCAGGGCATCTTTTTACGGTGAACAGATCCGAGCCGAGCTTGCCGCCAACAATCCAGACCTGTTGATCCTGGACCGCGAATTCGAGACGCAATCCGTCGACCCGATGTTCCTTGAGCCGGAGGCCGGTCTCGCTTGGTACGACGCAAGCGGGCGGAAACTCGAGATTGTGCTAGGCGTCCAGTCGCCCCAGGAGGCGGCGGAGTCGCTTGCCTATCTGCTCGGCGACGCGCGAGTTGAATTCAAGCCGGCCAAGATCCACACGCATTTCGCTTACCTCGGCGGCGGCTTCGGCGGGCGCGAACACACGATCATGCCGCTCTACATCGCGCTCGCCGCCATGTTCTTTCCCGACCGTCCGGTGCGGCTCGCCAATAATCGCTACGAGCAGTTTCAGTCGGGGATCAAACGGCACGCATTCAAGATGCGCTCGCGCATCGGCATCGATCGGACCACCGGCAGCATCCGCGCGTTCGCCGCCGACCACGTCCTTGATGGCGGCGGGCTCGCAAATTTTTCCGCCAGTGTCGCCGATGTCGCGGCGACGGCGGCGATCGGCATCTACGAAATACCCAAAGTCGACATTACTACCGTTGCGATCCATTCGCGCGGCGTTACCGCAGGCTCGATGCGCGGTTACGGAACGTTGCAGACGATGACGGCGCTCGAGGTCCTGATCGACGAAGCAGCGCAGGCGCTGCGTCTCGACCCGATCGAGTTCCGAAGCAGGAATGCCTTGCCTACCGACGGCAAGACCATGACCGGCAACCCGCTGATTGGTGTCACGCGGACCAACGAGGTTCTCGACAAGCTCAGCAAGCATCAAATCTGGCGGGACCGGGCAGCCGCGAAAACCGGCGCGCGACAAGAAGTTCTTGTCGGGACCGGCATGGCTTGCGTGACCAAGGATTTCGGCAGCGGCGCCGACTGCACGTTGTCTTCGGTCGCGATCTCGCCCGAGGGCCGGATCACGATCCACTCCGATGCGGTCGAAATGGGGACTGCTGTCGGCACGGCGCTGGCCAATCGCGTGGCCGCGCTTATCGGCGGCGTGTCCGATGAAGTGTCAGTGGCGAATATCGAGGCGTACGCGCCGCTTGCGCTCGTCACGTCCGGCGATTCTTACAGCATCACACAGTCCGAGCAGGATGCGGCCTCGCGCAACACGCGCTGGGTGCCAGCGATCAGCTCTTCATCGATCGCGTCGGTCGGCGCGCATATCAGCACCCACGGCGCATTCGAGGCGGCGCGCGTCATATTCCACTTCGGGCTGTGGCCGGCCGCACTCGAGCTTTGGGGAATTGCCAAGACCGACCCGCAGGCCCGGCAATGGGACAGCGCCCAATGGCAAGAGCGCCAGCTGGTGATGCCGAGTCTGGCGCCGTTAGACCTCGCGGTGCTCGCGGCGAAAGCGCACGCGCGCGGCGGTGTCACTGGGGCGATGGTGCACGGCTTCAATCGTTGGGAATGGTCGCGCGCATCCTTCACGGTCGCGGGTGAAGCCTGGACTGCCGACATCGATGCGCTTGCCGTGCGTGCCGGCGCCGGCGCATTCGTGCGTCTCGATCGAACAAAGATCAGCTTCCCGCCGGCCGTGAACCAACGCATCGGTGCGAGCTATTCATCGGTGTGCGGGACACTCGTTCGCGTCGAGATCGACCGCAAGAGCGGCCGGGTCCGGGTCGTCAGAGGGTACAGCGCTGTCGAATGCGGGCAGGCACTGGTTCCGGAAGTCGTGGTTGGACAGGCGCAAGGCGGCTTCGCCATGGGCGTTGGCTATGCGCTACTGGAATCACTGCCGCTCTACGAAGGCGGGCCCGGCGATGGGAAATGGAATCTCGACCGTTACACGATCACCCGTGCGTCGGACTTGCCCATGAGTGACCTCGAGATCGAAGTGCTGCCGCCGCTCGCACCGAACGACACACCCAAGGGCATAGCTGAAGTCGTGATGATTCCCGTTGTTCCGGCGATCCTAAACGCGATCCACGATGCGACCGGTCATCGCTTCCGATCCTTGCCGGTTACCGAAGCCATGATCAAAGGAGTGCTGCAGTGACGACAATCAACCTCACGATGAATGGGAAACCCTACGGGCCTTTCGAGGTGCGCGACGAAATGTCGATGATTGACTTCCTGCGGGAGTATCTGGGGCTCACCGGTACCAAATTCGGATGCGGGGTGGCGCAGTGCTTGAGCTGTGCAGTGATCGTCGACAATCCCGATGGGACCAGCCAGACAAGCCCGACATGCATCCTCCCGGCGGTGAGCTTTGCCGGCAAGTCGATCCGCACGGTTGAGGGGCACGCCCAGAATGGGCAACTGTCCGCACTGCAGAAGGCTTTCGTCGAGCACTTCTCGTTTCAGTGTGGTTACTGTACGGCCGGCTTTTTGAACGAGGGCCAAGTGCTGCTGGAACGTCTGGCGAAATCGCGGATACCGCGCGCTGAACTTGACCAGACTATTCTTGATGCTCTCAACGGACATCTTTGCCGCTGCACGGGCTACATCAAATATCATGAGGCCGTGCGCGACGTGATTCTCTCCGATCCGACGCGTTACCTCGGCTAACGGACCTACCAAAGATTATGCTTGCGTGGCAGTTGATGTCCGCTTCTCTCCGAAAGTAACATGGCTCGCGAACAGCGCAACGGCCGCGACCAGCGCTACCTTCGCGGCGCAGATGGCGATCATGGATCCTCGCTACCTGAACAACCCCATCGCCTCGTCTGCCAGCACGCCACCGGTGATCGAGATTGGAGCAAATGGTGCCTTGGCCGCGACCTCGGCACTCGACAGCATGATCTGATCGATCTTGGTCGCGAGCTGTGTCACCGACGCGGCAAACACCAGCCGCTTGACGTGGCACCAGAGGATGGCGCCCATGCACATCGCACACGGTTCGCCCGACGTGTAGAGCGTGCTGCCGCGCAGGGTGGCTGGGCCGTGCTCCGCGAGGCACTTGCGGATCGCGTCCATCTCGCCGTGCGCGGTTGGATCCTGGTTCGTCCGTCCCTGATTGCGTCCACGTGCCATCACCGCGCCGTCGCGTACGATGACCGCACCGAACGGAAAATCGGCTAGGCGTGCCTCCTCGATTGCCATGCGCATGAACGTCACGTCCTCGACGGTAGGCGGACCCGCGAATTGAGCATTAGCCGCCATCGGCAAGATGGCCGTGCAGGCGAGCCCGGCGATGAAACAGCGCCGATTTGCAAGCCGGGTGCAATCGCATTGACAGGTCATGGTCACGATCTCCTATTCGGCCGCCCGATGGGCGACGCCAAGCTTGCGAAAGCACCGATGACATTGGATGCACCCGCAATGACGAAGGCGAGTGCAAGTAATACCGAGAATTTGAGGGGCATAGAGGCTGTCGTCTCGGTTGACCGCGTCTCCAGTTCCGAGGGAGCAGAGGGACCGGACATTTTAACCACCGCTCTCTGGCTTGTAGGATCAGGAGCCGACACCACCTTCGGCACCGCGGAACTCGAAGCTGTGTCAGCTCTGGGGTCATTCGCGACCAGTCGAGCCAGCCACTAGCGTGACCATGTCCGCCGTGCCCCGAAAGCGACCGCACTTCGCAGCGCGGGGGAAATGACGCGAAGGGCCATGAACGGACACATGCGCCGCAGCAAACGGCATCTCTATTCGACAGCTTGTCAGCGCGCCAAGCAGTGAGGGCGGCGCGGCAAGACCGAGCGCCTTGGCAGTCTTGAGGTTGACGATAAGCTCGAACTTCGTCGGCGCCTGCACCCATCTGGGTTTGCCTTACGAAAGCCACCGACTACAGGCTATCCAGATAAGAAAGGTTCCACGTCGGA
>DATMNH010000060.1:0-108942 GCA_035568975.1 Casimicrobiaceae bacterium | reverse complement strand
ATACTCCGCGTCGCGGACTTCACGGACGACGCCTTTGACTTCGGGCGCATACCTGACTGAATCGCGACGCGTCGTCTTGCTGCGCCAGAATTCATCATCATCGAGCTGAACGATGCGATAGATCGCCACGGCGTCATAGGTGCCGGCCGGCACTGTCACCGCCGCACGGCCCTGCACTTCGCCGTAGATCAGGATATCGTCCTCGAGCTGAGTATCCTGGCGAAACGTAGCGACGACCTGGCGCCAGGTGTTGCGTTGGCCAATCGGAAAGTCGAGCAGCTTCAACGAAGGCGAAAAACGACGGGCTCCTTCATTTCGTAACGCGCCGGCACGCAGGCCTCCGTCTGCGTCGATCTCCTCGATTTTCTCGCTGCTGCCGTAACTGTCGACGTATACCAGGCGCATGGTCGCGACGCCTGCGTTGACCGCGACGACTTGCACGTCGAGTCGGCTCGTCGCCCCGCGGCGAAGGCCGTCGGTGATGCGATATTCCCAACGGTCACCCACGACGAAGCGCGGCGGGGGGACATTTTCCGCCAGTGGCTGGCGCGCTGCGCAGGCGCAAAGAACGAGCGCAGCGAGCGTGGCAACGACGCGGGACAGCGGGGGCAAGCGTAACATCGTCAGCATGTGCGTCCTCCGGCAAGACCGGGCAGCGCCGGGGCTTCCTTACCCATTATCCGCCATCGGTAATTGCGCCGAGACTCGCGGTGGAGACAAGCTTCATGTACTTGGCGAGCAGCCCGCGTGTGTAACGGGGCGCCGGCGCCTTCCATCGCGCGCGTCGTCGGGCGAGCTCGTCGTCGTCGACGTTGAGTTGAATGAGCCGGCGGTGCGCATCGATGGTGATCGAGTCGCCCTCCTGAACGAGCGCGATCGTGCCGCCGACGTATGCTTCGGGCGCGACGTGCCCGACGACCATTCCCCAAGTGCCGCCAGAAAAACGGCCGTCGGTGATGAGGCCGACGCTCTCGCCCAAGCCCTGCCCGATCAGCGCCGATGTCGGCGCGAGCATTTCCTGCATGCCCGGACCGCCCTTCGGGCCCTCGTAGCGGATCACCATCACATCGCCCGGCCGAATGTTCCTGGCCATGATCGCATCGAGCGCCGCGGGCTCGGAGTCGAACACGCGTGCCGGACCCGTGATCGATGGATTCTTGAGGCCCGTGATTTTTGCCACGCAGCCCTCGGGCGCGAGATTTCCTTTGAGAATCGCAAGGTGGCCTTGCGGATACATCGGCCGGTTCCACGGACGTATGACCTCCTGATCTGCCCGCGGGTTCTCGTCGACGCCGTCGAGCTCCTCGCCCATCGTCCTGCCGGTGATGGTCATGCACTCCCCGTGCAGCAGGCCATGCGCGAGCAGCATCTTGAGCACTTGCGGGACGCCGCCGGCGAGGTTGAAATCGACAGCCACAAAACGGCCCGACGGCTTCAAGTCGCACAGCACCGGCACGCGCTGGCGAATGCGCTCGAAGTCGTCGATGGTCCATTCGACTTCCGCCGCCGCGGCGATCGCGAGATAGTGCAATACGGCGTTGGTCGATCCGCCGGTTGCCATTACCACCGCGATCGCGTTTTCAATGGATTTGCGGGTGATGATGTCGCGCGGCTTCAGGTCTGCCTTGATCGCGTTGACCAGCGTTCGTGCGGATGCTTCTGCCGAGTCGGCTTTCTCGGGATCGGGCGCGGCAAGTTGCGAGCTGCCCAAGAGGCTCATGCCGAGCGCCTCGAACGATGACGACATGGTATTGGCGGTGTACTGACCCCCGCATGCGCCGACCGTCGGGCACGCATTCCTCTCGATGCCGTCGAAATCCTCCTTCGACATCTTCCCTGCCGCAAAAGCGCCGACCGCCTCGAACGGGCTTACGATGGTGAGCGTCTGCCCTTTCCACACCCCCGGCTTGATCGTCCCCGCGTAGACGAAAATTCCCGGAACATTCATGCGCGCCAGCGCCATCATCGCGCCGGGCATGTTTTTGTCGCAACCGCCGACGCAAAGCACGCCGTCCATGCACTGTCCCATCACGGCTACTTCGATTGCGTCGGCGATAACTTCGCGCGACACCAGCGAATACTTCATCCCCTCGGTACCCATGCCGATGCCGTCGGTGACCGTCGGGAAACCGAAAACCTGGGGCTTCGCGTCCGCCGATTTCAGCGCGGCCATCGCGCGATCGACCAGCGGCTGGATCCCGGCGTTGCAAGGATTCATAGTGCTATGGCCGTTGGCGACACCGACGATGGGCTTGTCGAAGTCTCCGTCGTCGAAGCCGACCGCGCGCAGCATGGCGCGGTTCGGCGACCGGGCGAAACCCTCGGTGATGATGCGGCTGCGGCGGTTGTTCGGCACTGGGTGCACCTCTCTCGTATAATCGTGGCGTTTACAAATTCTAACAAAGCGGGCGGCGATCGACTTTGGCGAATCGCGCTGCGCCACGCTCCCAATGTTCGTTCATCCTCAGTTCGATCCTGTCGCCTTTCAATTGGGACCGCTTGCGGTGCGTTGGTATGGGCTGATGTACCTGGTCGGCTTCATACAGCTGGTGATCCTCGGCAAGTTTCGCGCGCGTCAGAACCTTTTGACGGGTTGGCATCCGCGCGACGTCGACGACATGCTTTTCTACGGCGTTTTCGGAACGATACTCGGCGGGCGACTCGGCTATGTATTGTTCTACAAGCCGCTCTACTATTTCGCGCACCCGGCCGAAGTGCTCGCGATCTGGCAGGGAGGAATGAGCTTCCATGGAGGTTTTCTCGGCGTGCTGATCGCACTCTGGCTGTTTGCCCGCAATCGAAACAAGCGCTGGCTCGAGGTCACGGATTTCGTCGCTCCCTTGATTCCGCTGGGACTTGCTGCGGGCCGCCTCGGCAACTTCATCAACGGCGAGCTTTGGGGTCGCGTGACCAGCCCAACTGCGCCGTGGGCCGTCTACTTTCCTCAGGCCGCCGCCGAGGACAAAGCTTGGATCACCGCGTTTCCGCAGGAAGCGGCGGCGCGAGGACTGGTGGCGATTTACGAGCGGGTCGGAATGCTTCCGCGGCATCCTTCGCAACTCTACGAATCGGCGTTGGAGGGGCTCGTGCTGTTCGCGCTGCTTTGGTTTTATGCGCGCCGCCGGCGCCCGCTCGGCGCTGTTTCCGGTCTGTTCCTGATCGGTTACGGAAGCTTTCGTTTTCTGGTCGAGTACGCACGCGAGCCGGACAGCTTTCTAGGCGTGCTTGCGATGGGCCTGTCCATGGGGCAATGGCTGTCGCTGCCGATGATCGTCATCGGAGTCCTGATGATGCTCTGGGCGTATTGGCGTGCGGGTAAGGCTCAGCCGACCATCTTCGGCTCTTGAAAGGCCTTCAATCCACGCGGCGATAATCGCCGTCGAGCGCGTCGCTGCGCCGCGCGCCGTATCCGGCGCCCACCGTCTGCGGTGAGAAGGGTGCGCCGACGTTGATCGGAAACAGCAGCAGCAGGATCGCAATAAGGTCGGAGAGAACGCCGGGAAGAATCAAAAACAGCGCCGCCAGGACCTTGCGGCCGCTGTCGATGAGTCCCCGCATCAACGGTCGATCGCCGCGAAGCGCTGCGAGCGCCCTGGCCCTGAATGCGAGCCGCTCGTGATGCAATAACAGCAGTCCGGCCACGGTCGATGCGAGTATCCACGCCAGCGCGGGTACGCCGGTCCATCGCGCGAAGCGCAGCGTCGCCATCACGTCGATGACGGGGAAAGCCAGTACAATCAATAACACGAGAAAACGCATGGTGACTCCTTGCCACAGCGCACGACGCCGCCAGCATTGCTGGTCCTGACTACGCTGCCTGAGCGGGCGGCGGCGGAGGCTTTGGCGAGAGAGCTTCTCGCCGCGCGCCTCGCCGCGTGCATCCACGTCGGTGCGCCGGTGCGTTCACTTTATCACTGGCGCGGTCAAATCGAAACGGCCGACGAAACGCCCTTGGCGATCAAGACCCGCGCCGAGCTCTACCCGAAGGTGCAGGCAGCCATACTTGCGAGCCACCCGTACGAACTTCCCGAAATCGTCGCTGTCCCCATTTCCCATGCCTTACCCGGATACCTTGACTGGATCGCCGCGGAGACTGCTTTCGATGCGGGTTGAGTACCGCGGGTTCCTGCTTCATGCCTTGGGCGTCGCTGCTTTTGCGCTTATGGCGGCGGCAGCGGCACAGGTGAATCCGCTGGCGCCGGAAAAGGCGTTCCGCTTCAGCGCGCGGGCGCTCGACCCGCACACCGTCGAGGCGCGATTCAGCATCGCCGACGGGTACTACCTGTACCGGGACAAGCTGCACTTTGCGGTCGAGCCGGCAGCATCGGGCCTCGCCATGCCGTCCTTGCCCACCGGCAAGATCAAGGAAGATCAGTTTTTTGGCCGTGTTGAGACCTATCGCGGCAATCTGATCGTGAATCTTCAGCTGCAGGCGACCACACCCGGGCAAAAGGTCGTGGTTCAGGCTGAATCGCAAGGCTGCGCCGATCTGGGCATATGCTACCCGCCGAATACCCAGCGCGTTACCGTCGCCCTCCCGGCGGCTGGCAGCGCGCCGACCCCACTTGACGAAGCTCCAAAGAAACAATGGTTCAGGTAAAGTGTGAGTATTCACTCTTGAACCGAGTTTAATCGTGACAACTGCCAGACAGTGGATTTGGATGGGATCCGCGGCGGTCCTCGCGCTTGCTGGCGGCGTGTTGTTCGCCGTTTGGGACCAGGCGCCGCGCGACGCAAGCGCGATCCTCGCGCTTTCGCTGCCAGACACGTCGGGCCGACAGCAATCCCTCTCCCAGTGGCGAGGCAAGGTGCTGGTGGTCAATTTCTGGGCGACCTGGTGTGCGCCCTGTCGGGAAGAAATGCCCGAGTTTGTGCGCGCCCAGCGCGAGTTCGGACCCAGGGGTTTGCAGTTTGTCGGCATTGCTGTCGACGAGCCGGATAAGGTCGCGCAGTTTGCCAAGGAGCTCGATCTCAACTACCCTGCATTGATCGGCGGGTACGGAGCCGTCGAGCTTTCGAAGACGCTTGGCAATCAACTCAGCGCGCTGCCATTTACCATCGTCATCAACCGCACCGGCGCGGTTGCGCGGACCCAGCTCGGCCCTTTCAAGCCGGACAAACTTCGCTCAACAATAGATAGTTTGCTCTAAGTTCCGTGTAAGCTGCTGAGTTTGGTGCGCTTGGATTCGCTTTCGCCGACCCAATTGAGTGTGTTTCTTCGATTGCATACTTGCGATCAGCGGGCGTTGCTATGCATCTCGCATATCGTCGGTCAACGGTAGACAATTCCCGTTAAAAGCCGCAAAATAGCATCATTGCATGCGGGCTGGGCTGCGACAAGGGGAGGAGCCGCTGCTGGGGATTAAATCGCAGAAATTTGCGGTAGGGCGCCAAAGAAGGTCGGTCGATTAGGCCCGGGGCGCCAGGGTCTACCGCTGATGGTGTTCGCATAGCCGTCCTAACGGCGTAACTCCAATCCGGGGGGATTGTTGCCATGGATTTACGCAAACTGAAAACATTGATCGAGCTCGTCGAGAGCTCAGGCATCGCCGAACTCGAAGTTTCGGAAGGTGAAGAACGAGTGCGGATTACCCGTTCGATGCCCACCGTGCATCACGCGCCAGCACGCGATGGCGGTGCTCACGGCGAGGGTGCCGGGGCTTCGGCCGAGGAGGTTACCGCGAGTCAGCAGCCTGCGGCGCCAGCCGCTGAAGGCCACGTCGTAAAAGCGCCCATGGTCGGAACCTTCTATCGCGCCGCAGCGCCCGGATCCGCGTCCTTCGTCGAAGTTGGCGATGCCGTTCAGGCAGGCGATCCGTTATGCATCATCGAGGCGATGAAGCTGATGAACGAGATCGAGGCCGATCAAGCGGGCATCGTCAAGGCAATCCTGGTCGAAAACGGCCAAGCGGTCGAGTACGGGCAGCCTCTCGTTATCATCGGCTGACGCATGATTTTGCGAACCTTGGTCAGGCGCTCTATCGCGGCTGTGAGCCTTTGGTCGATTTGAGGCCCGGGTGCCCACCAAAATAGCCGGTCAGTTATTCGACAAGGTATTGATCGCCAATCGCGGCGAGATCGCTTTGCGCATCCAGCGAGCCTGCCGCGAGCTTGGCATCAAGACGGTCGTCGTCCATTCGGAGGCCGATTCGGAAGCGAAGTACGTTCGCCTTGCCGACGAGTCGGTGTGCATCGGCCCGCCGCCGTCGGAGCAGAGCTATCTCAATATCCCCGCGATCATAAGCGCGGCCGAAGTCACCGACGCACAGGCCATACACCCAGGCTACGGCTTCCTCTCCGAGAACGCCGACTTTGCGGAGAAGGTCGAAAAGAGCGGTTTCGTATTCATCGGGCCGCGTCCGGACACCGTCCGGCTCATGGGCGACAAAGTCAGCGCCAAGGTCGCGATGACCAAGGCCGGCGTACCGTGCGTTCCCGGCTCCGAGGGGGCATTGCCTGACGACTCCAAGGAGATCATCAAGAGCGCCCGGGCGGTCAAGTACCCGGTGATCATCAAAGCGGCCGGTGGCGGCGGCGGGCGCGGCATGCGCGTCGTTCACACCGAAGCCGCACTGCTCTCCGCGGTCAGCCTGACACGTGCGGAAGCCGGCGCCGCGTTCGGCAACGCGACCGTCTACATGGAAAAATATCTGGACAAGCCTCGCCACATCGAGATTCAGGTCCTCGCGGACGAGCACAAGAACGCGGTCTACCTTTTCGAGCGCGACTGCTCGATGCAACGGCGTCATCAAAAGATCATCGAGGAGGCCCCCGCGCCGGGTGTTCCTCTTCGCGCGCTGACTCGGATCGGCGAGCGCTGCGCCGACGCATGCCGCAAGATAAACTACCGCGGTGCTGGAACGTTCGAGTTTCTGTACCAGGACGACGAGTTTTTTTTCATCGAGATGAACACGCGGGTGCAAGTGGAACACCCGGTAACGGAGATGATTACCGGGATCGACATTGTGCAGCAGCAGATTCGCGTCGCGGCGGGGCAGCGCCTCGCTTTTCGACAGCGCGACGTCGCGCGGCGCGGACATGCGATCGAATGCCGGATCAACGCCGAGGACCCCGATACTTTCGTGCCCTCGCCCGGCCGAATCACGTCCTATCACGCGCCTGGCGGACCCGGCATTCGGGTCGATTCCCACATCTATCACAACTATTTCGTTCCGCCGAATTACGACTCGTTGATCGGCAAGGTGATCGCATACGGAGATACGCGGGAGCAGGCGATTTCCCGCATGCGCATCGCGCTGTCGGAAATGGTCATCGAGGGTATCAAGACCAACATCCCGCTGCATCAGCAGTTGCTGCACGACGAATCGTTCCTGCGCGGAGGAACAACGATCCATTACCTCGAGCAGCGCATGGCCAAGCGCAAGGCAGATCGCCTCAAGTAGCGGCCGTTACGGTCCACTAAGCGGCAATGTCCTTTCTCGCGCTTGAGTTTGACGCGAACGCCGCCGATGCCGAACGGTGGGCGGACGCGCTGCTGGACGCTGGCGCGCTGGCGGTCGACACCGCGGACCCGCATGCGGGAACGGACCGGGAGATCGCGCGATACGGCGAGCCCAACGTAACCCCCAGCGCCGTTGACCTCTGGCCGGTGTGCCGCCTGTCGGCGCTGTTCGCGCAAGACGCCGATGTCGGCAATGCCTTGGCTCGGGTAAGCGTCGCCTTGGGCGCGACGGTTCCCGCGCACGCCATCGCTGCGATCGCCGACGACGATTGGGTGCGCCAGACGCAGCAGCAGTTCCAGCCGATTTGCGTGGCACCCAACTTGTGGATCGTGCCGAGCTGGTGCGAGCCGGTCGACGCGAAGGCGATCAATTTGAGACTCGATCCCGGCCTGGCGTTCGGCACCGGAAGCCATCCCACGACACGCATGTGCCTGCGATGGCTGGCGCTGCACGTCTCGGGTGGCGAGACGGTGCTCGATTATGGCTGCGGGTCCGGCATTCTCGCCATCGCTGCCGCGAAGCTGGGCGCGCGCGCCGTTGACGGCATCGACGTCGATACGCAGGCCATCACCGCAAGTCGCGACAACGCGAAACGCAACGACGTAGCCGCGCGGTTCGACCTGCCCGAAGCATTCAAGGCGACCAGATACGATGTCGTGGTCGCGAACATTCTGGCCAATCCGCTGCAGCTGCTCGCGCCGCTGCTTGCTTCGCACGTACGAGCTGGCGGACACGTCGTTCTGTCCGGGATATTGGAGCCGCAGGCAGCCGCGGTGGCAGCCGCCTATGAGCGATGGTTTACTATCGACGTCTGGAACATTGAAGAAGGATGGGTGGCACTCGCGGGCAGCCGAATGAATGACGATGACTGAAGACAAATTTACTCGCTGTCCCGGCTGCAACACAATCTTCCGGGTCACTCCGCCACAGCTCGCGCTGCGCGACGGGCAGGTGAGGTGCGGTCATTGCCATACGGTCTTCAACGGCGTCGCTGCGCTGGTGTCGCTTGCGCCGCAGCTGCGTCCGCAGCGCACGGCGCCCGATTACGACGACCCTGCGCTGGGACCGCCAACCGTTACTCTGCGCAACGCGCAGGCCCTCGAGCCGGCGCCGGAGCCCGAATTCGAGGAGCGCATCGAACCGGCGATCGTCGCGCCGATCCGCAGGGACTCTTCCGCCGACGACACCGAAAGTGAATATGCGTCGCGTTTCTCGTGGCAGGAAAAGCGCGAGCGGCGCCTCGTGCCGAGCTGGATCTTCGGCATGTCGGTTCCGGTGCTGGTCTTGCTTTTCGCGGGGCAGGCCTTGTTTCATTTTCGCGACGCGATCGCCGCGCACTGGCCGAAGACCAAGCCTGTGCTGATTAAATTGTGCGCGGCAGCAGGGTGCCAGGTCCATGCGCTACAGGACGTGGCCGCGCTTTCGATCGAGGCGTCGGATCTTCAGGCGGACCCCGCGCACAAGGGGCTGTTGATCCTTTCGGCGACCATACGCAACCGTGCTCCCTTTCCGCTGGCATATCCCTACATCGAGCTGACGCTGTCCGACACGCAGGATCGGCCGGTCGTGAGGCGTGCATTTGCGCCGGGCGAATACATCAGTGGCGCTGCCGACCCGGAGATCGGCATCGCCGGCAACGCGGAACTGCCGGTTAAACTCTTTATCGATGCCAGCGCAACGACGCAGGCAGGCTACCAAGTGTATTTGTTCTACCCCTGAATCCATGGCAGACCCGCTTTGCGCCAGCCGCCAAGCTTGCCGCGCTGCCCGTGCGCATCCTTGTCGCCCTCGAAGCCCTCGAGAACGTTGAACGCCTTCGAATATCCCGCCGCGGCGGCCACACGAGCCGCGCCGTCGGAGCGATGTCCGCTTCGGCACAGGAAGAACACCGGCGCGTGGGGATCGGGAGCCTTGACTTTGAGCTCCGGAAGAAATTCCGGGTTGCGCCGGCCGTCGGGATAAACGTTCCACTCGAGGAGCGAGCTCTCGGGAACATGACCGACGTAATCCCATTCCGGACGGGTGCGAACGTCGATCAATCGCGCGTTCGGCACGGTCTTGATCACGGCATAGGCATCGCTCGGTGACAAGGCACCGAAATAGGGCAGGCGGTCCTTCACAGCACGCTCATGCGCTGCAGCAAAGATGCGCTCTACTTGACCGTCCATCGCCGCTTTTTCCTCGATAACATAGCGCCTGCCTCACCGGGGCCATAGGGTACGCTCGCCCGAGACCCAGACGCGGCGGGCTGTTCAAGTGGGTTGGAGCTCCAAGTATAAACCTTGTTCCATCGGACTTTGAGGCAGCCGCCGTCCTTGCTGCACCACCGCGAAGCAGGGCCGCTTCCGGCCGCCCCTTCGCGGTGCAGATTGGCGCGTTTAATGGGGTAAAAACCGCGCCCGCCCCCGTGCCACCGCCGCCGGCTTATGGCATAGTTTCTGCTTTTCGTTGCTCTGCAAAAAACGTTCCTCTGGCACTCGTTTTCGTCGGTTTTTGATCACTTCCACGCATCAACAGGAGAAACGCATGGCTGCATCCGCCGATGTACTGAAGACGCTCAAGGACAAAGAGGTCAAGTTCGTCGACCTTCGCTTCACTGATACACGCGGCAAGGAACAACACGTCCAGGTTCCGGCGAAGGTGTTCACGCAGGACAAGTTCGACAACGGTCACGCGTTCGACGGCTCGTCGATCGCCGGATGGAAGGGCATCGAGGATTCGGATATGGTCCTGATGCCCGATGCGGACTCGGCGCGGATCGACCCGTTCACCGATGAAACGACGCTCAACATCACCTGCGACGTGGTGCAGCCGCCGGACGGCAAGGGCTACGACCGCGACCCGCGCTCGCTCGCCAAGCGCGCGGAGGCGTATCTCAAGTCGACGGGACTCGGTGACACCGCGTACTTCGGGCCCGAGCCCGAGTTCTTCATTTTCGATTCAGTCACCTGGAGCGTCGACATGTCCGGCTGCTCGGTGAAGATCGAATCGGAAGAGGCTCCCTGGTCGACCGGCAAGGAATACGAAGGCGGCAACATGGCGCATCGCGCGCCGGTCAAGGGCGGCTACTTTCCGGTGCCGCCGATCGATTCGCTGCAGGACATTCGCAACGCGATATCACTCGCGCTCGAGGAGCAGGGCGTGGAGGTCGAGGTCTTCCACCACGAGGTCGCCGCGGCCGGCCAGAACGAGATCGGCACCAAGTTCAACAGCCTGGTCAAGCGAGCCGACTGGATGCAGATTCTGAAATACACCGTGCATATGGTTGCGCATTCCTACGGCAAGACCGCGACCTTCATGCCCAAGCCGATCGTCGGCGACAACGGGTCGGGCATGCATGTCCACCAGTCGGTGTGGAAGGGCGGGCAGAACCTTTTCGCGGGCGACGGTTACGCCGGCCTGTCCGAATTCGCGCTGTTCTACATCGGCGGCGTGATCAAGCATACCAAGGCGTTGAACGCCATCACCAATCCGGGCACCAACTCGTACAAGCGCCTGGTGCCTGGCTTCGAGGCGCCGATCAACCTGGCGTATTCGTCGCGCAACCGCTCGGCGGCGTGCCGTATCCCCTACGTCAGCAACCCCAAGGGCCGGCGTGTCGAAGTGCGCTTTCCGGACCCGACGACCAATCCGTATCTCTGCTTTGCCGCGCTGCTGATGGCGGGACTCGACGGCGTGCAGAACAAGATCCACCCCGGCGATCCCATCGACAAGAACTTGTATGACTTGCCCCCTGAAATCGCCGCAAAGGTTCCACATCCGTGCGCGTCGCTCGACGAAGCGCTCGACAACCTCGAGAAGGATCACGAATTTCTGACCCGCGGCGGGGTCTTCTCGGACGACATGCTCGATGCTTACATCGCGCTCAAGATGGAAGAGGTCACGCGCTTTCGCATGACGACGCATCCGGTGGAATTCGACATGTATTACAGCCTCTGATTCTTCGGCGGAAAGTCCTTGTCCTGGGCGGGCCGGGATGGTCCGCCCCCTTGTTTGCCAACGGTCGCCGGAAATCGGGCCGATCGGGCTTTTGATACACTGGCGAACATGGTTGCGACGTCTCCTCGCTTTGCCGTCGTGTGGTGCGTTTGCGCGCTGTCCTGGTGCGGAATCGGATTGGCGCAAAGCGCTGCTTCGGCATCGGTGACAACGAGAGCGCAGGAAGCGGGTTGTTCGAACAAGCCCACCGTCGTTGAAGGCAGCATGTTCAAATGCCTCACGTCCTCTGGCAATGCCGCGTATTTCAACGTTCCGGGAGTGGACGGCGGTTCGGGCCAGAGAGCACCGGCGCGAGCAACATCTTCAACCCCCGCCGGATTCCCCAGGGTGGACGCCGATACGCAGCGCGGGCGGGACGCTCTGAGGCGCAAGGTTCTGTCCGATGAGCTCGACACCGAGGAAAAGCTGCTCGTCGAGGCGCGCGCTGCGTACGGGGACGGCGCGCCATCGCCGTTGCCTGACGAGCAGAAGGACGCTCAGAAATACGCTAATCGGCTCGCCAAATTGAGGCAGACGGTCAGCCTTCACGAAAAGAATATCGAAGCGTTGCGCAAGGAGTTGGCGGCGCTGAAGTAACACGTGGGACCTGCGCGGGCACCGACGTCACGATCCTGACAGTGGGGTTCAGGAAGTGGGGCGGGGAATGGATCGCCAGTGAACGCTGTGAGTTTGGGCCGTAAGCATTCGACTCCAGGCGCGAGCCCGAGCCCTCCGGGCGCGGAACTTGCTACTATCATCGCACCGCTTCGGTGGCACGCGATGTTCCGAACGCAACTCTCCACCGTCGAAACGAATTCCGCCGCGTATCCGGGCCTGGAACTGCTTGCCACCGCGGTCATATTGCTAGGTGACGACCTCGGCATCTGCTACGCGAATCCGGCCGCCGAGAACCTGTTCGAGCTGTCCAAGCGCCAGTTGGTCGGACATTCCGCCGGGTCTGTCTTTGGTGAAGCGCCGGCGCTTTTTCAAGCCGTCGACAAAGCGCTTGCGAGCGGTGCTTCCTACACCGAGCAGGAGCTCGAGCTCGCCGTCGCAGGCAAGCCCAAGCTGCATCTTTCCTGCACGGTATCGGTGGTCGATACCGCCGGCGCGACGCTGCTCCTGGAATTTCGTCACATCGACCAGCAGCTCAAGATCGCGCGCGAGGAACGGTTGCTGGAGCAGCAACAGGCCAATCGGGAATTGATACGCAGCCTCGCGCACGAGATCAAGAATCCATTGGGCGGCATTCGCGGCGCCGCGCAGCTGCTCGAGCACGAGCTCGATCGTCCGCAGCTGATCGAATACACGCAGGTGATCATCGGCGAGGCGGACCGGCTGCAAACGCTGGTCGATCGGCTCCTGACGCCGCACCGGCTGCCGAAATTCCGGCGGACCAACATCCACGAGCTTCTGGTGCGGGTCGGCAGCGTTCTCCAGGCCGAGTTCCCGCAGATTCTGATCCACTCCGATTTCGACATCAGCCTGCCGGAATTCGAGGCCGATCCCGAACAGCTCACGCAAGCGTTTTTCAACATTGTCAGAAATGCCGCGCAGGCACTGGAAGGCATCTCGGGTGTGCGCGAAATCCGCCTCAGGACGCGCGTGGCTCGTGGCATTACGCTGGCCAAGCGCCGGCATCGGTTGGCGCTTGCGCTTTCGGTCGAGGACAACGGGCCGGGTGTTCCGGAGGCGATTCGCGACAAGATTTTCTTTCCGCTGGTATCGGGGCGCGAGGGCGGCAGCGGCCTGGGCCTTACCATCGCGCAGACTTTTATCGCGCAACACAACGGCGCAATCGAATGCGAGAGCGTCCCCGGTCATACGATTTTCACGGTGCTGCTACCGCTGGAATTCAACCGGCCGGGCGCCTAAATTCCGGGTATAACCATGCATGCGTATGACGATCGCGACTTTTCCCACGGCGAGGCGATGAATACGGTTTGGGTCGTTGACGACGACCGTTCCATTCGCTGGGTGCTGGAAAAAGCGCTTGCACGCGAAGGCATCGATCACAAGTCGTTTGCGTCGGTCTACGAGGTCACCCAGGCTTTGCAGCACGGCGAACCCCAGGTCATCGTGACCGATATCCGTATGCCCGGCGAATCGGGGCTCGCGTTGCTCGGCAAGCTGAAGGAGCGTCATCCCACGGTGCGAGTGATCATCATGACCGCGTATTCCGATCTCGACAGCGCGGTTGCGGCGTTTCAGGGTGGAGCGTTCGAATATCTTCCCAAACCATTCGACATCGATCACGCGCTGGCGCTGATTCGTCGCGCCAGCGTCGAGGTACCGGCGTCATCCCCCGTCGCGTCCACCGCGGTGGCCACTCCGGAGATGCTCGGGCAGGCGCCGGCAATGCAGGAGGTATTTCGGGCTATCGGGCGGCTGTCCCAATCGCACGTCACCGTATTGATAACCGGCGAATCTGGCACCGGCAAGGAACTGGTCGCGCGTGCCTTGCACCGGCACAGCGTGCGTGCCGCGCAGCCTCTGGTGGCCATCAATACTGCCGCGATACCGAAGGACCTCTTGGAATCGGAGCTGTTCGGCCATGAACGCGGTGCCTTCACCGGCGCGCAGAGCTCGCGCCGCGGACGGTTCGAGCAGGCCGACGGCGGAACGCTTTTCCTCGATGAAATCGGCGATATGCCGCCCGACCTGCAGGTACGGCTTCTGCGCGTGCTCGCTGACGGTGAGTATTATCGTGTCGGCGGCCACGCGCCGTTGCGCTCCAACGTTCGCATCATCGCCGCGACGCATCAGAATCTGGAAGAACGCGTTCGCCAGGGCCTGTTCCGCGAAGATCTGCTGCATCGGCTGAACGTCGTCAGACTGCGCTTGCCGCCGCTGCGCGAGCGAGGCGAGGATATTGCGCCGCTGACCCGCCATTTTCTTCTCAAGAGCGCGCGTGAGCTCGCGGTTGAGCCGAAGCAGCTCTCCGACGCCGCACTCAAGGTGCTATCCGGGTTCGCGTTTCCCGGCAACGTCCGTCAACTCGAAAACATATGCCACTGGCTGACGGTGATGGGCCCCGGCCAACGCATCGAGGCGGCGGACCTGCCGCCGGAGCTGCGTGCCGGAAGGGCGACCGCGGAGGAGGAAAGCCATTGGCAGCAGGCGCTCGATCGCGAGCTCGCGAGCGCGCTCGCGCGCGGCGAACGCGCGGTCGGCGACCGGCTGGAAAAGGAATTCGAGCGCACGCTCATCCTCCGCGCGCTCGCGCATACCGCCGGCCATCGCATGGAGGCCGCGCAGTGGCTCGGTTGGGGGCGCAACACGCTCACGCGCAAGATCCAGGAGCTCAAGCTCGACACCGGCAAGCATTGATGCTCCCGGTATCGCGCTGTTCTAGCCTGCGTAGAGCGCCGCTGCACTACTGCTGCGGGTAGGTCCCCTTGGGCGGAGCCGCAACGCTCTGACTGGTGCTGGGCGCGATCGCCATCGGAACCGGCGGACGGCCGACCGGGGTAGTTCGGGGCGGTGGCGTCTTGGGATAGCCGGCGTCGGTCAACATACCTTGCCACTTGCCTTCGTTGAAGCCGGCCGCGTATTGATCACCGACCTGCATCGTCGGCGCGTCGAGGCCTCCGGTAAGTCGCTTGAGCCGGTCGGCGCCGTCGCTCTGACTGACGTCGATCACCGTATGCGGCACGCCACGCTTGTTGATCACTGCCTGCGCAGTGTCGCAGACCACGCCGCAGGCAAAGGTGTATAGCGTCACTGGATACCTTTCCTGCGCCTGAGCAGTGGCGTAGGACAAATCGCTGGTTTCGATGGTGTTGCCGCCGATCCGCTTGGCTTGTGCGTCCTTGGCGTTGGGCGGCGGCGGCTTGTCGGAATAGACGACGCGGCCGTCGACATCGATATAGCGATACACCTGCTGAACTTGCGCCGCGGCGAGGCCGGAAATCAGGAGCAGCACGGCAGATGCGGTCAGGGTACGCGCGGGAATGGATGCGGTAATCATCTCGCCTCCTCGGCGGTATTTATGACGCCAACATACCATTATGCCGTAACAGGGCATCAATTTGTGGAGCCCGGCCGCGAAATGCGATAAACGACTCCAGCGCGGGCCGGCTTCCACCCCGGGCGAGCACCTCGTCCCGGAACCGGCCACCCGCCGCCGGTGATAGCACGCCCTGTTCCTCGAACAGGCTGTAGGCGTCAGCGGAAAGCACCTCGGCCCACTTGTAGCTGTAATAGCCTGCGGCATAGCCGCCGGCGAAAATGTGGCTGAATCCGTGCGGGAGGCTCCGATCCTCCTCCGGTCGCGGCACGACCGCGACTTCGCGCCGTATCGTTTGTAAAAGCTCGAGCGCGGACCCGGCGCCGGCGTCGAAATCATGGTGCAGATGCATGTCGAACAGCGCCATTTCGAGCTGGCGCACGGTTTGCATGCCGCTCTGGAAGTTCTTCGCCGCAAGCATCTTGTCGAACAGGGGACGCGGCAGTGGCTCTCCGGTGTCCTGGTGTGCGCTCATGTGCTTCAGTACGTCCCACTCCCAGCAGAAGTTTTCCATGAATTGGCTCGGCAGCTCGACCGCGTCCCATTCCACGCCCTCGAGCCCCGAGACTCCCGGCACGTCGACTTGCGTCAGCAGCAGATTGAGACCGTGTCCGAACTCGTGAAACAGCGTCGTCACCTCGTCGTGCGTAAACAGCGCAGGCCTGTCGTTGACCGGCGCGGACAAGTTGCAGGTGAGATAGGCGACGGGACGCTGCAGCTTCGCGCCGTTGCGGCGGCGATTGATCGCGTTGTCCATCCATGCGCCGCCGCGCTTGGACGCCCGTGCATACAGGTCGAGATAGAACTGGCCCACCGCCGTGCCTTCGCGATCGAGGACGTCGAAAAACCGCACGGTCGGATGCCAGACCGGCGCGCTCGACGCGCGTATCGTGACGCCGAAGATCGTCTCGACCACGCGAAACATGCCGGCGAGCACGCGGTCCTCCGGAAAGTAGGCCTTTAGCTCCTGGTCGGAGAAGCTGTAGCGCTCCTGGCGCAGCTTTTCCGAGGCATAGGGTATGTCCCACGCCGCAAGCTCGGACAGGCCGAGCCGGTCGCGGGCGAATGCGCGCAGCTCGGCCATGTCGCGCTCGGCAAAAGGCTTCGCACGTCCACCGAGATCGCGCAGGAAGGTGAGCACCTCCGCCGGGTCGCGTGCCATTTTCGGTACCAGAGACACCTCGGCATAGCTCTTGTAGCCTAACAGCGCGGCGCTTTCCCGACGAAGCACTACGATGCGATCGATCAGCGCGCTGTTGTCCCACTCGGCTTTGCCAAACTCGCTCGCCCGTGTCGCGTACGCACGGTACAAGGTTTCCCGGAGGCCTCGGTCGTCGGCGTATTGCATGACCGGGTAGTAGCAAGGCGCGCGCAAGCCGAGCTTCCAGCCGGGCTTGTTGTCCTCTTCCGCCGCCTTCTTCGCGGCCTCCTGAACATCGGCCGGAATGCCGGAGAGCTTGGCAGCGTCGCCGATGAACAGTCCGTAATCGTTGGTCGCGTCGAGCACGTTGTCCTCGAACCGCGAAGACAATTGCGAAAGCTCTTCTTCGATCGCCTTGAACCGCGCCTTCCTGTCGGCGGGTAATTCGGCGCCCGAAAGCCGGAAGTCGCGCAAGGTATTGGCTATCAGCCGCTTGCGGGCCGCATCGAGCGATGCGAAGCCCGGCGAGTCGGCCAGCGCGCGGTAGCGGCTGAAAAGTCGCTCGTCCTGTCCGAGATCGGTATGGAAAGACGTCACTTTCGGCAGGTTGGCGTTGTAGGCTTCGCGCAGTGCGGGAGTGTTGACCACGGCATTCAGGTGCGCGACTTGTCCCCACGAGCGGCCAAGGCGGTCGAGCGTATCGGAGAGCGGCTGCACGAAGTTGTCCCAGCGGGGCGCGTCGGCGAGCGTGGCGACGCGCTCGATCGTAGCGCGCGCCTCGGCGATCAAGGCGTCGACCGCGGGACCGACGTGCTCCGGGCCGATTTCCGCAAAACGCGGCAGGCCGGAGAAGTCGAGCAGGGGATTGGCGGTCAGCGGGTCGGTGTTGGCGTTCATCGCGTCTTTCCTGGAAGCTCGTTGCCGCGAAGGTCTGAATCGAGAGTGGCGAGCTCCGCGGCGGTGCCCACGTTGGCCCAGCGGCCGAAAAAGAGCTCGCCGCTTGCCCAGCCGCGCGCGATCCAGTCGCGATAGAACGGAAGCATTTTGAGCTTCTTGCCGCGGGGCAGCTCCCGAAACAGCGACGTGCGGTACAACGCAATATTGCCGAAGGTCGTGCGCTCCGCGCCGCTCTTTCCATTCAGCATGAGGCGATCGCGGCTCAGTACGAAATCGCCGCCGGGATGATACGCGGGATTGGGGACCATCACCATGTGCAGGTGCGGCGCCTGATCCGTGGCGGCCATGGCGCCGGCGCGCGCAGAGAGCGATGCATAGTCGTATTCGGCATGGATGTCGCCACTGACCACCAGCACCACTCCGCTTCCCAGCATTGGCAGCGCGGTGGCGATCCCGCCCGCAACTTCCAGCGGCTCGGCTTCGCGCGAGTAGCGAATGGTCGCGCCGAATTTCCGGCCGTCGCCGAGTGTCGTTTCGATGATGCCGCCGAGGTGGGCCACGTTGATGACGATCTGTCCGAATCCGGCCGAAACCAGGCGCTCGATCTGCCACACGACGAGTGGCTTGCCGCCTGCCATGAGCAGCGGCTTGGGAAGCTCGTCGGACAACGGACGCATGCGCTCGCCACGGCCCGCCGCGAGGATCATCGCTATCATGAGGTCAGAAGCTGTAACCGATGGCGGGCTGTCGCGCCTCGAGCTCGTCGAGCAGGCGCCGCAATGGCGACAGCTCATCATAGCGGGAGCTCGCATCACGCAGATAGCGCATGACCCGCGGCATGTCCTTGAGGTACGCGTCCTTGCCGTCGCGATGATAGAGCCGCGCGAAGATGCCCAGCACCTTGAGCTGTCGTTGCACGCCCATCCATTCGAAATCGCGCCAGAACGCGCCGAAATCTGCGCCCACAGGAAGCTTCGCTGCCCGCGCGCGCTGCCAGTAGCGCGCCGCCCAGTCGATCTGCAACGCTTCGTCCCAGTAGACGTAGGCATCGCGCAGCAGCGAAACCAGGTCGTAGGTGATCGGCCCGTACACCGCGTCCTGAAAATCCAGCACACCGGGGTTCGGGTCGGAGACCATCAGGTTGCGCGAATGATAATCGCGATGGACATACACCTGCGCCTGCGCGAGGTTGTTGTCGAGAATGCGTCGAAATACTTTGCTCAGCGTGTCGCGCTGCGCCTGGTCGGGTGTGACCCCGATATGCCTCGCGATGTACCAGTCCGGAAACAGATCCAGTTCGCGGCGCAGCAGCGCCTCGTCGTATGGGGGAAGCGAGCCCCGCCTGCTCGCGAGCTGCCAGCGAATCAGCGCCGCGCAGGCATCGCCATAGAGCGCCGGCGCGGTGGCTTCGGTGAGCGCGGAAAGATAGGTTTCTTTGCCCAGGTCGCTCAACAAAAGGAAACCCTGGTCGAGCGCTTCGGCAAAAATCGCGGGCGAATGCAGTCCCGCGCCGGCCAGCATGCCCGCCACCGCGACGAAGGGGCGGCAATCCTCGCGCGAGGGCGGGGCATCCATCGCGATCAGCGTCCGGACTGGCGCTCCGCCAGGTGTCAGCCGTTGCTCATCGGAGAGCGTTATCCTGAAGTATCTTCGGAAACTCGCATCGGCCGATGCAGGCTCGATCGAGAGCATAGGCGACGGCAGGACGCGCCCGAGCCATGTGCACAGCGCGTCGAATCGCACATCGGACGTCATGCGGCGGGGGGCAAGGAAAGAGGGTCTGGCGAGACAGGTAGAATGGGCGCATTTTAGCATCGGCTGGCATCGCCTTCCTCATGGATTGCCGCGCTTCAACCATTGTGTTGTCGCTGTTGCTCCTGCAGAGCGCCGTCTACGCGCAGACGCCTTCAGCGGACACGTCCGACACGCCACCGCAACTGAAAGTCGCGCCGATTCTGGTGCCGCCTCCGCCCAAAGCGCTCAAGCCGGGTCTCGGATCGGAGCCGGACGCGGTGTACCTTCGCGCGGATCTGCTCGAGGGAGAAAGCGAAAAATCGATCCAGGCTTCGGGTAAGGTCGAGCTGCGAACGCGGCGGCAGACGGTGCTGGCAGACTGGCTGCACTACGATCTTGCGACGGAGGAGGTCTGGGCCAAGGGCAACGTGCTGATGCGGCGCGGCGTCGACTGGATCACCGGCCCCGAGGCGAAGTTCAAGCGCGGAGACGAAACCGGGTTTTTCCACCAGCCCGAATTTCATATCGGTGATAACGCGTCGCGCGGTGACGCCAAGGAATTGCTTTTCGTTGGCGAGAATCGCTACGAGCTCAAGGATTTTCGCTACACGACCTGCGTCGCGGGCAACGACGATTGGTACCTCACCTCGCGCGACGTCGACCTGGATCGATCGCGCCTGGTTGGAACGGCGCGCAACGCGAGCATCATTTTCAAGGGCACGTCGATATTCTATTCGCCGTATCTCGACTTTCCGCTGTCGAACGAGCGCAAATCCGGATTTCTGACGCCGGTCTTCGGATCTACCAGCAGCCGCGGTTTCGAAATGTCGATCCCGTATTATTTCAACCTCGCGCCGAATTACGATGCGACGCTGACACCGCGCGTGATGACGCGACGCGGAGTGCAAATCAACGGTCAGGTCCGATACCTGTTTCCCGACAGCGCTGGAGAGGCTGACGCCGAGGTGCTGCCCGACCGCGTTACCGGCACCAATCGCTATGGATTGTCCTGGAAACACAACCAGAATTTTGACTTCCTGCCGGGGCTGGCTGGTTACGTCAACGTGCAAAAGGTGTCCGACGACGCCTACTTTACCGATCTCTCCGATCGTCTCGTGGTGACCTCGCAGTCGACGCTGCCGCGCGAGGGTGGATTGGTCTACAACCGCGGGCCCTTTTCCTTCCTGACCCGGATTCAGACGTTCCAGACCCTTCAGGATCCCGCCAATCCGATCACGCCGCCGTATTTTCGCGAACCGCAACTGTTGATGACAATGAATCCCGTCGAATGGAAGGGCTTCGATTTTCAGGCCAGCGGCGAGTTCGTGAGATTCCGCCAGCCTGCGCTCGTAACCGGCGACCGATCGGTGCTGTACCCGAGCATGACGTGGTCGCAGCGCGGCAACGCGTGGTTCATCAGCGCGCGCACCGGGCTGCACATGACGCACTACGATTTCGACGACACTGTGCTTCCCGAGTCGCACGTGAATCGCGTGCTTCCCATCAGCAGCATCGACAGCGGCCTCGTGTTCGAGCGGGACACGAATCTGTTCGGCAAGGCATTCACGCAGACGCTCGAGCCGCGCGTCTATTACCTCTACATTCCGTATCGCGGTCAGGATCAGATACCGGCATTCGACACCGCGGTCGACGATTTCAACTTTTCGCAGCTCTTCACCGAGAACCGGTACCTTGGCAGCGATCGCATCGGCGACGCGAATCAGCTGACGCTGGCCGCGGTGACGCGGCTCTCCGATCCGCAGACTGGCGAGGAAAAGATGCGCTTTGCAATCGGCCAGCGCTATTATTTCGAGACCCAGCGCGTGACGCTTCCCGGGGAGGTGCCGCGCACCGCCAACACGTCAGATCTGCTGCTTTCGGGCGAGGGGCGTTTGTCGGACGCTTGGTCGGCGGCCAGCGCACTCCAATACAACCTGGATCATCGTCAGACCGGGCGTCTCGACCTCGGCGTGCGCTGGCAGCCGGCGCCCGGGCGTGTGCTCAACGCGAGCTACCGGTACATCCGTGAGCAAGTCGATCCGGCAAACCCCTCGCAGTTGAAGCAGGTGGATTTCTCCGGGCAATGGCCGTTTCTGGATAACTGGTCGGCGATCGGGCGATGGAACTACTCGCTGGTCGACGCCAAGACGCTGGAGGGCGTGATCGGCTTCGAGTACAATGGTGGGTGCTGGGCGTTTCGCATCGTCGGTCAGCGGCTGACGACGACGACAGAGCAGGCCAGCAAGTCTGTGTTCGTGCAGTTCGAGCTGACCGGACTCGCGCGCCTCGGCACCAACCCGATCGATGTCCTCAAGCGCAGCGTGCCCGGCTATCTGACCGTCACCGATCCGGCCATGCGTCCTGGCGGCACCACGGCGAGAGATTATTTCCCAGAGTTCTAGAAGGTCACCCATGGCATTTCGAAATCTCTTCAAGGCAGGATTCGCGCTGGCGTCCGCCTGCGCGCTGGCGCAGCCGAGTGCGCCGAATCAAAATCGCGTCGTCAACGTGGACCGGGTGGTCGCCGTGGTCAACGACGAGGCAATCACCCAATACGATCTCGACGACGCCAAACGTATCGTCTTGCAACAGCTCAAGCAGCAGAATGTGCAGGCGCCGGCGCAGGATATTCTCGACAAGCAGGTGCTCGAGCGCATGATGACCGAGCGTTCGCTGCTTCAGTTCGCCAAGGAAAACGGCGTTAAAGTCGACGATACGCAAATCGAGCGCGCAATCCTGCGTATCGCGCAGGAGAACAAGCTTTCCGCAGAGGATTTTCGCAAGGCGCTGGCGAAGGAGAACATCGAATATCCCCGGTATCGCGAGGACGTCCGCCGCGAGCTCACGATGCAGCGCCTGCGCGAACGCGAGGTCGACAGCAAGATTACGGTCAGCGATGCTGAAGTCGATCAGTACCTGGCGACGCTCAAGTTACAGAATGGCGGTGAAGCCGAATACAAGCTGGCGCATATTCTGGTGATGGTGCCCGAGCAGGCAAGCGCGGAGCAGATCGACGCGAAGAAGCGGCGCGCGGAAGACGCGCTGCGCGCGCTGAAGAGCGGCGCCGATTTCGCGCAGGTCGCGGCCGGATTTTCTGACGCAAGCGATGCTCTCACCGGCGGCAATCTCGGCTGGCGCTCGGGCGCGCGTCTGCCGACGGTATTCAGCGATGAGGTCCGGGCGATGAAGGTGGGCCAGATTTCGGCGATCACCCGCAGCGCGGCCGGGTTTCACATCGTCAAGCTGCTGGAGAAGCGCAGCCGTGACGAACCGACCGTGGTCGATCAGACGCACGCGCGGCACATCCTCGTGCGCGTCAACGAAATCGTTTCGGAATCCGACGCCAAGGCCAAGATCGACCGGCTCAAGGACCGGATCGACTCGGGGGTGAAGTTCGACGAATTGGCCAAGCTCAATTCTGAGGACACGACCTCCGCCAAGGGCGGTGACCTCGGCTGGCTCAATCCGGGCGACACCGTTGCGGAATTCGACGAGGCGATGAAGAAGCTGGAGCCGAATCAGGTTTCCGCTCCCGTGCGAACGCCTTTTGGCTGGCATCTGATCGAGGTGCTCGAGCGGCGCCGGCAGGATATCACCGGCGACCGCGCGCGCAGCGAGGCGCTGGTCGCGATCCGTCAGCGCAAGGCGGAGGAGGCGTTTCAGGACTGGGTGCGTCAGATCCGCGATCGCGCCTACGTCGAGGTTCGCCTCGATGATCGATAGTCCTTTTCGCTACTCCGCGCAACTGCGATGAACCTCGGCGAAGTCTTCGCCGAGCCGCTGGTCAGACTGGACGCCGAGGACCGCGCGCTGGAGGGAATCCAGACGCCCAAGAGCGCGCTCGGCGCGATCAAGGTCGGCGTCACCGGACAGTTTCTCGAGCACGCCGATCAGTATCACCGCAATTACCTGAACCTCGACTATTGGCGCTTCCTGCTGGAACGGGCGTTCCAGGCGATCGGCGAGATGCCCGATCCGTCGTTGATCATCGACATCGGATCGGGCTCGGGAAACTCGGTAATCCCTCTGGCCGACCGCTTTCCCGACGCGTATATCATCGCCACCGACATCAGTCCGCAGTTGCTCGCCATCCTGCGCGATTTTTTGAACAAGCGCGCCGATGCCAGGAATGGCGAAGGCGGCGAGGGACGATTCGCGCTGGTCTGCGTCGATGCCGCCGACGTCAACTACCTGCCGGGCGTCGCCGACCTCGCCGTGGGAGCAGCGATCCTGCATCACATTCTCGATCCTGCGAAGGTGCTGGCGTCGTGTCATCGCGCACTTAAACCCGGCGGCTGGGCGATTTTCTTCGAGCCATTCGAAGCCGGCAATACGATCGT
Organism: Casimicrobiaceae bacterium; assembly: GCA_035568975.1. Taxonomy (GTDB): domain Bacteria; phylum Pseudomonadota; class Gammaproteobacteria; order Burkholderiales; family Casimicrobiaceae; genus PALSA-1003. Next base: position 85,380 of record DATMNH010000060.1, on the reverse strand, counting down.
GAGGATGACCTACGAGCGCATTCTGGCTCGCGCTTCGGCGGCGGAAAAACAAACCGATGCCCTGCGGCTGCTGCAACGCATGGTCGCCGATTACACAGTCCGCCAGCGCGCCAAATCGGACCCGGTCTTTCTGGGACTCGACGACAAGTGGATGTTCACCCGGACTTACTTCGAGCGCATCCGGGACCAACAAGGCTGGGCCGAGCTGGTGACCTACGCGCTCAATGTCTGCCCGACGATGCTGCGCAACCAGGCCGCGGTTCACCTCAAGCTCGGCGCGCAGTTGCCTCCCTCCGCCTTGCCGGATTGGGCGTGGGCCGTCATCGATCAGACCGACGCGGCGATTTCCGACGATCTGCGAGGCGAATGGGCGCAGGAGGCCGCGGTGATGTTTCGCAAGGCGCACCCTTAAGCACGCGAGTGTCCTGATTCAGAAATTCGCGGCATATATCTTGTCGTCATTCCCGCGAAGGCGGGAATCCATTGGCTTTGAAAATAAATGGGTTCCGGCTCGCGCCCGCTTCGTGGGCTTGGCCGGAATGACGGCAACTTATGCAATGAACTTGCGATACACCACGCTAGCGCCTCGGCGAGGACTCCTCGGGCGGACGGACGGCGCGAAACATGCCGAGCAGTAAGAGGTCGTAGACGATTTTCAGGACGCCGCCGATCACCAGCGGCCAGCCGAAAAGCGAAACCTGCAGCAGGTAGCCGGCAATCAGCGGGCTCATCGACGACGCCAGACTGCGCGGAACCGACGTGATGCTGGCAGCCGCCGCCCGCTCGGACGGCGACACCACCGCCATGACGTATGAGCTTCGCGTCGGCACGTCCATCTGCGAGAGCACGCTGCGGATGAGCAGCAGCACAATGACCCAGGACAGGTCCGGCATCAGCGGAATGAGCACCAGGAGCACGCTGGAAGGCAGATGCGTGAACACCATGGTGTTGATGAGCCCGAATCTCTTGGCGATGCGCACCGCGAGCAGGTACGAAAATGCGGTGAATATGCCGGTCCAGAAAAAGATCGCCGCGGCGACTCCGACCGAGAGCTGGAACTTCTCGAACATCCACAGCGCGAGCATCGATTGCACGATGAAGCCGCCGCCGAAAGCGTCCAGGCTGAACAGCGCCGCAAGGATATAGACGATGCGTTTGGATTCCTTGAGAGGAGCCGTCGAGGCCTGCGTATCGACGGCGAAGTCCGCCGGCAGCTTGCGGTAGATCGTCGCCGCCACCAGGCCGATCACGCCGTAGAGGCCGAACATGAGCTGCAGCGCGAATCGCATCGGCATGCCGGCGGCGTCGACCATCAACTCGGGCAATCCCGCCGCGAGCGCACCCAGCGCGGCCACCAGCGCTCCGACGAGACTGTAACGGGCGAAGAGCGCCGTCCGCTCGCGATCGCCGGCGACGTGCGCGAGCGCGGCCTGCTCGAGCGGCAGGAACACGCTCACGTCTCCGCTGGATGGATTGAGCGTCCCGACCACCGCGATCAGAAGCAGCGGCCAGAAATTGGTCGCGACCGCGAAAGCCAGGCCCGTGGCCGCCATCATGAGTGAGGCGCAGAGCAGCAGGCTGCGCAGCCTGAAGCGATGGGCGGAGAGACCGATGGCCAAGGTGAGGACGCCGGAGCCCAGCAGCGTGCCGGCCGTGATGGCGCCCACCTCGAAGGGTCCGAGCCCGAGCTCGATCAGATAAAGCGGCAGCAGGAGACTGACGAAGCCGTCGCCGAAAGCACGCAGGCCTCTGACCCACAACAGCCGTCGAACATGCGGTGACATCAAGGAGTGTCCAATCCAAACTCCCGTCCGGATGCGAACCCGGGTTCAGGAGCAGAGCTTGGACGCAAAGAGAACGTCTGGTGGAGCGGGGAGTCTGCTCGCACGTCCCCGTCGACAAAATATAGCACGGGTGCGAAAGCCGCGCCACGGTGAGCGGGACAATGCCTCTCGCGAAGCCGGTCAGCGGATCGGCGGCGGGTAGAGCGCGATGTGGCGAATCCGCATCGCGCTGCTGGCGTCGTGCACGCCGAGCGTTACGCGAATTTGCTCGGCGACTTGGAGTGAATCGGGCCACGCCAGCGGGACCGAGATTCCGGCAGGCGTTGCCGCGAGCTCGGCCGACGGTCGCGGCGCCGCGATCGTCCACCACGGGCCGTCGGCCGCACGCGCTTCGACCGTGATGGCTGCTGCCGCGCCGGCGTCGATTCCCAGGACGAGCGTATCGGTCTCGCCGCGTGCAAGAGCGAGCCACGGCGGCGACACCAATACCGCCTGACCGTCGGCTGCCCGGACGTCGAGACCGCCGTTGCCGGCGCCGATCGAGCCCTGCAGCGCCGTCCATCCGTCGTCGTCGGCGTAACGCGCCGAGCCGAACGTCCAGAGGCGCGCCCCTACCGGAACGTAGGCATGACTGACCGCAAAATCGCGCGTTGCGTCCTCCAGCGGTGTATTGCGCCATGCCATGAATGAAACGTATCCAGGCTGGCCCGCATACACGCCGTTCGAGCCGTTCCACGCCATGGGCGACGCGAGGCGCGCCCCGTAGTTGAACATTTCCCGCAATGCGCGGTAGGCCATCGCGTACGTCGGCAAGTCGTTGGGTGTACGGAAATCCGCCGTGTTGAACTCGACCACCGCCCATCCCGGATCCATGCGGTGGAAGCTTGCAAAGAGGTTCGCGTCGCCTTCGACGCGAATGTCGTTCCAGGCGCTGGCCGCGTAGACGATCGCTCCAAGATGGCCCTTGCGGGGAATGGCCCCCTCGACGGACATTCCGCCGCTGTCATAGTTCTTGGTCGGGCTGTCCAGGTGGAGCGCAAACGGAAACGCAGTCGGATACGGCGCAATAAAGCCTTGCGAAGAAAAGATTCGCGCCGACTGAATGCCCACTTCGGCGAGCCATTCCGAAAGCTCGTCGTAGTGCAGCTTGACGAGGTGCCGGCGAAACACTTCCCATTCATGCGTCCAGGCGTCTTCCCAGAACGGCTTCCCCTCGTGCGGAAAAGCGCGAGGCGGATCGACTTCGTCCCACGACCGGTAGCGTTTGCCGGCGAGCTTGCCGGCCTGCGCGAGTGAGATCGGGCGCGCACGGCGGTAGCTCGACAGATCGGGAACGCCCCGATCCGGTTTGCCCGCATACGGCCCGCTTCCCGCAAGCCACTCGCGGAACTGGCGCAGGGTTCCGGGGTTGTAGTCGTACCACTGCTTCTCGTCGAAGAATGGATTCATGTACGTATCGGGGTCGAGCGTGACGCCGGCGAAGAGCTCGGGATGCGCGCGTGCGAACTCGGCGACGATGCGCCCGGCCGCTTGCAGATTGCGCTTCTTGTAGTGACGGTTCTGCGCTGCGTAGACGTTGAAAGTGAGCGAGCGTCCAAGCTCCGGCGACTCGATCGCCCCGGTCAGTCGCTTGAGGTAGTCGTCAGGCATGACCTCGTCGTGCTCGTTCCACTGGCAGTTGGCCTTGTCCTGCTCGAGGTGGTCGTTGACATCCCAATTGGGCACGTCGCATGAGGCGTCGGCCCAGATTCCGCCGTTGAGCGTGATCAGTACCGGCAATTTGTGCGCGATCGAGTACGCGATCACGGTGGATAGCGAGTCTTCCGCGATGCGCCGCTCGCCGCAGCGATGTTCGATATTCCAGTCCGGGTCGAACGTCCAGTCGTGTTGCGCACCGAGCGTCGTGCGGAGGTACAGAATCGGCACACGCATTCCGACCTTGAAGCTCGGCGAGAGGTATGCGGCGTACGAAGTGTCGAGCTCGACCGCGCCGCCCAGTGCGATTCCCGACAGCGCCGGCAATACATAAAATGGAGGCGCGGTGTCGCCATGCCGCTCGGCGTACAGGGGTCCCCATTCTTCGAGTGCGCCGGGCGGTATCAGCGACTTGCGAGCGAGCACCGTCTCTGCACCCGCGCGATTGATCGCAACGACGATAAGCTCGTGCCGTCCCATCTCCAGCGGCGCAAAATCGCCGTCGAAGGCGAAACCCGGCTCCGCGCTATCGGGATAGCCCGGCTTTACCTGCGCGACGTCGAGGCGCGCGATACCGTAGCGGGCCGGATGCGGGCGTCCGTCCAGTCGGATTTCGACGCCGCGCACGCCCGCCGGATCGAGCGCCCAGCCGGTAACGTGGATTGCGCTGCCGATGATCACCTCGCCGGCCGGCGTGTCGACCGCGCCTACGGTCCCCGCCGGCAGTGGAGCCGGGGGCGCGCGATGCTGCTGCCACGACAGCGTACTGGCGATCGCCAGCGCGGCAGCAATGAGCAGTGCCGCAGCGAGACGCGTGCGTCCTTCCTGAATGCTTAGGGCTCGAATCAACGCCGATTGTTATCAGGTGGGGCGGCTTGTCGCTCTGGCAACGGCGCAGCTTGCGGCGCGGTGTCGCTCGCAACCATCTGCGGCTCCAGAGGCGACTGCGGCACCGGCAAGAAGTGACCGAGTTCCTTCGCCCGATGCTGCATAAAGTCCCCGGAATCCTGCGGGGAAGATCTCGGGCGCGCACCCTTTTCTTTCCATCGCAATGCCGGATGCTCGATAAGGTGCCAACTTAACACCGCCAACGACAACGTCAGAGGATAGGAATACGCGAATAGATGCAGCGGGCCCAGCAATCCAGTTTCAGCGATGACCAACTGTTGAATAGGAAACGCAAAGATGTAGATGCCGTACGAGTAATCACCCAGCTTACGAAACGTAGGCATGTCGAATGCAGGGTGATAGGCAATCACGAGAATGCAATACGCGAACACGATGTAGAAAAGGTAAAGGGTGTAACGTGTGCCCCATGCCGCGTAGAGTCCGCCGAGGGCAATCAGCACGATCACGCGGCTTACCGGAACGCGCCGCCGGAAGACATAAAACACTGCGCCGATCAAGAAGACCCCGACCAGCCTGGGCGTCATGTAAGAGTCGCCCTTTAGTATGTGTTCGCGTACCCACTGCGGCCAAAACTCGTAACAGCAGATCCCTGCCAGCACGATCATGGCCGAGAGCCATGGCCGGCGAATGGCGCCCATTGCACCCATGAGCATGAGTGCTGCGTAGCACCATACCTCGACCCCGACCGTCCAAAGCGAGCCATTGATCGCCCACGGCATCGGGTTGCTGGCAAAAACGCCAGGCAAGGTGATCCCCCCGATTCGCAGGCTATCGACGAGATACGCAAAGAACCCTTCGTCGCTGAAATACTCGGACAACGAATATGATGTGGCAAGCGGACCGACCACAAGAGCGGCGAACAAGGTCGTAACGATAAGCCCGGGCAGTAGCCGCGCCGCACGAGCTTTGACGAAACTTCCGAACGTCCCAAGGCGGTCCCAGCTCTGCGCGATAAGGAACCCGCTTAACGCAAAGAAAACAACCACGGCAATGGTGGCGAGATCCGTGAATCCACTCAGCCTTGCGACGGGCTCGAGCTGGATATGGCCGCTGATAGGGTAGCTGTGAGAGAACACGACAGCCGACGCGGCCAGAAACCGGATCAGGTTAAAGTTGTTATCGCGCCCCGTGGCGTAGTCGGCGAGGTAGCGCATGAATTATTCCTTATGTGGCCCGAATACTTTCGCACTGCAGAGAGCATAACTGAGTCTCGGTCGCACTGTCCGAACGATCGCAGCAAGGCGCAGCGTGAGGGCGCTACCTCAGGCACGGAAGGGAGCAGCGTCGACAGAGGGTGGCGAGTGTACAACAGCGACGCTATGGAGACTCGGGCATGCGCACCAGACGGCAAAGCTCGAGTGGGCTCGTCGGCATGTTGGTGATAATGACCGCGCACGCCGTCGTTCGTGCCAGGCGATGCATCGTGACCACTTCTTTTCCTTCCGTGGGCGGAGAGGTAAGTTGATACAGCGGGCCCGGATGGTCGCGGACGATGGTGCGCACGGTCTCGGCCAGCTTCGTACGATGATGCGCAGGATTGACGATCGTATTCAAGGCACCCACATAACGCGATGACGGCGGCAGCAAAGGAATGAAATAGGATACCGCCTCGCCGGTCGTTATCAGGACCACCGCGTTCGGCTCCACTAGCGGCATCTGCCCCTTTACCTCGAACCATCGATCACCAAAATCGATGCGGCCCCAATTGGCAAAGCGTGTAGTCGCGATCAACGTCACCGCCGCAAGCGCTGCCGCAGCGATAGCGAAACGAGGTGGGAACAGCTTCCGCAGCAGCCCGACGATCAGCGCACCGGTCAACAGATCGAGCGTCAGGAGATAGCGGTAGATCGAATGCTGCGCGGTCCACAGGACGAACGAGATGATCACGAACAGGACGACGACGCGCCAAACCGCATCGACCCCGGACGCGAGGGATTGCGTCGCTTTTTGACGTAGTCGGCGCGCGAGCCACACGACCGCGGCCAGCAGCGCGAGCGCCCACGTCAGAGGAAAGCGCGCGTCGCGATACAGTACCTCGGCGACGAAGAACCCTGGCGGACTCAGAAGCTCGAAGGGAAACACCCACCATTCTGCGAGGCTCCGCGGTCCAAAGTTTGCGGAACGGAACTCAGCGGTAATCGCGCGCGGCTCCCACCACGGCGATCGAAACCATTGGTTGCCGTAGGGGAAAATCGGGTTATCGAAATGGATCCACAGGGCGTACGCCCACGGTCCCAGTGCTATCGCCGTGCCGACGATCACGCCGAGCCCGAACCAAAACGCCTCGGCGAAGCGTGCGCGGAATGCCAGCCACGTGTACGGGCCACGGGCAAGCAGCGCCCCGCACAGACCGACGGCAAACGTGGCGGCAGTAAGCTTGGCACCCGATGCCAGGCCGACGATGACGCCTGCGAGCAATAACGTGCCCATCGGAATGGGGCCGGCCTCTGCGCGCTTCAGCTCGCGGGCGATCAACCAGAGTGCAAGCATCAGCAGCGCGGCGAGCGGCCAATCGTTCATCGTGGCGCCGAGCGCTCCTATTGCCATCGCCGACGTGACGCCAACGGCAAGCGAGGATGCGACGGCGACCATGCGCTGTGCCCGCGGCAGGTCGCCGAACATCAGGAGCAACAGCTTGCAAAGAAAAAATGCGGCGATGGCCGCCGGGATCGCCAGCACGAATGCAATGACGCGAGGCGCCCACTCGGCCGTCACCATCCCATAGAACGGGAGGTCGAGCAGCGGGTTGTGATACGTTTGGATCTGAGCCGCCGCAACGTCCTGGGTGAAGATGCGGCCGTGCCACCACGCCCACGGGTTGTAGTAGTGGTAGTTCTGCAGATCCCAGTTGACGTCTTGGCCAAGCAGCAGCGACCCAGCTCCTGCGGCCGCGATGAGCGCAACAAGCAGCACGACGTCGGCGCCCATCGTGCGTAAGGACGCTTTAGGCGGGGGGCGGAGGCTGTGTGTGGTCAAAGCGCCAGTTCCAGCGCCAACGCTTCAAACAAAATCCTCGAAATGCGGCGAGAGTCGTTTAAAGATCCAGCGTCCGCCCCAGAAAAGGAGCGCCGCGATTATTACAACAGTGATCACCAGCGCTGCGAACGTCAGTTTACGCAAGCGCACGGACTATCTGCCGCATAACCGATCCGTTCTATTCCGTCCAGCAAAATTCCACATGCATCGCTTATCGCTGACGCGATCCGTGATCTGCTCAGGGACCCGTGCGACGTGTTGATAGGTGGCTCCCCGAACCGGACAAATCTGGGCTCTGGTCGTTGCCCTAGAACGGTTCCACCGGGGGAATCCTGTGGCGCGCGAGGAACATTTTACGCTGCGCCCACGCGCCCGTGCGTGTAGAACATGGGGCGATTATAGCGCGGACTTCGGCGCCCAGAGGGGCTAAACGGCCCATTGCTCGCCGTCTGAACATGCCGGATCTTGGGCGCCCCGGTAGCCTCCCCATGATGACGCGTCAGAGCCCGTGCGTACAGTAACAATGCTGCGGATTGCAGTTCGCTACAATGGAGCGTGATGCGTGCCGAGTGTCGATTTGAATGCCGCTAGCCGGATTCCTTGCGCCACGTTTGATAATGAATTTCTCGCGATTCCTGACTCGGGACGATTCGGTTTCCAAGGATAAGAGCGCTACGCGTGACCAGGGCGAGGGTCGCGATACCGCGCACATTGCAGCGCTAACGGGTGTCAGGGCGCTTGCAGCCTTGTGGGTCGTCCTCTTTCATGCTTGGATTGTAGCCGGCAAACCGAAGGCTACGCTTCCGCTATTGATAACACAGGTCGACCTGACACCCATTTTCGCGTTTGGCTGGTTAGGGGTCGACCTGTTCTTCGTCCTTTCGGGATTTCTGCTCACCCGGCAAGCATGGACAAAAGTTGCGCGCGGCACAGCATCGGGGTGGCTACCCAGTCAATTTGGCGAGACCTACCTGAGCTTTCTTAAACGGCGGGTTCTGCGTGTCTACCCGGCCTACTTCGCCACCATCTCAATCCTGCTTGTCTTTGCGGCGCTTCATATCTACCGGAGCCCACCCGAAAAAATGGATTTGTTGCTGCATCTGGTGATGTTCCACAACCTGGTCGAGCGCTATTTCGTGACCATCAACGATGTCTTCTGGTCGATCCCATTCGAGTGGCAGTTCTATCTGGTCTTTCCGCTTCTGTTTGTCGCGCTGCGTAGGACAAATCTAATTGCGTTCTACATAGTGGCCGCGGTACTCGCGCTCGGGACCAGGGTATGGGTCATCATCCATTCAGACGGCTACATGCAAATGCACCTACCAATTCGGCTGGACGCCTTTGTTGCTGGAATGTGCGCAGCGACTTTCGCCGAACATCACCGCCTCCAGCGCTGGCCGGCGCTCATTGCATTCACGCTTGGCTTGGGAGGCTTATTGGGCACCTCCTGGATTTATTCGGCGTATCCATCGCCGGTCACTATTTCGATGCCGATCGCACTGACTCGGCCTCTATGGGTTCAAGCGTCAATCTGCTTGTTTTTGCTAGGGCTTAGCGCGGAACCGCACCCAGGCGTCCGCCTGTTCAGCAATCGATTGGTGGTCTGGCTCGGACTGATCAGCTACAGCATTTATCTGGTCCACGTTCCGGTGCTACTCTCTTTGCTACAGCTGGACGCCTACTCTCCGCGCGGGACCGGCTTGACATTTAGCTTGGGCAGGGTACTCGTCACGGCAATGCCCGCCGTTATCGCCACCAGTGCGGTCCTCTATTATTTGATTGAACGACCGTTCCAAACGCGTCGCAAGCGCGGGTCGGGTCAACCTGGGTCACCTGTAGGGTGGTCGCCGCGCAATCCGTTTGTCATACTCACTCTATGGGCACTAGCGCAGTTGGCGTTTCTCGTGGCAGTGAGTTAGAGGCGTCAGGGAGTTGCAGATCTGCCCTTTGGCGAGCGCTCGCGCCATGCCTTATCATCGCGGTATGACGGCAGGCGAAATACTTGCGGACCAGATCGCCTACTACCGCGCACGTGCCGGCGAGTACGACCAGTGGTGGTTCCGCACCGGCCGCTACGACCGAGGCCCCGAACAGAACGCGCGCTGGCACGCCGATACCGCAGCGGTCGACGCTGCGCTCGAAACGTGGCTTGCGGCCCGGCGACCGCGCAAGGTGCTCGAGCTTGCCTGCGGCACGGGCCTTTTCACGCGGCATCTCGCACCCCGTGTCGAACACCTGACCGCAGTCGATGCGTCGCCCGAAGTGCTGGCGATCAATCGCGCGCGGGTCGCGGTCGATAATGTCGAATACGTCGAGGCCGACCTTTTTTCGTGGACGCCTCCGCAGCGCTACGACGCAGTATTTTTCAGCTTCTGGCTGTCGCACGTTCCACAGGATCGTTTCGAGGCATTCTGGAAGACGGTCGCGGCCGCGCTGAATCCTGACGGCGCGGCGTACCTCATCGATTCCGCGTTCGATCGCACGTCGACCGCGCGCGACCACGTACTGGCGGAACAGGATGCCGGGATTGTCGCGCGCAAGTTGAATGACGGCCGCGAGTTTCGTATCGTCAAGCTCTTCTACGAGCCGGCGGTGCTGGCAGCGCGCCTCGGCGAACTTGGATGGTCCGCGGTGCTGCAACGGACGGCGAACTATTTCATCTATGGGCATGCGAAGCGACTTGTGCCCGATGCCGGGTCACCGGACGTGGCCCGATAGAGGCCGCCGGAAGCGACTAAGAGCTAGGAATCGCTGTCGTAGACGTACGGCGACATCGGCACGCGGCCCTGATCCATGGTGCGTTCCTCGGCGAGCTCGCGCGGGGGCTTGTCCCACCAGATCGCGCGTGCCTCGCGCTGCTTCTCGACGAGGTCCGGCCGTTCCCGCAACAACTCGCGGATAAAGCGGGTGTGTTCGGATTCATAGTGGCGGCTGGGGAGCATCATGGCGTGACTTCGCGAGGAGGATGAAAGTCTGGATGATGCCATTCTATCATCGCCCGTTTCTAAGACGGTCGTGGCTGCCGCATCGAGCCTGCGACCAGACGGTACTCGTAGAGACGGCATTCGAGGGCGCCGTTGAAGAGCGGCGTGCGCCGGCTCGCCTTGAGCCCTATCAGTTTGGGCAGTCGCGTGTCGCCGCTCAACAGGTACGCGGTCCAGCCCGCGAAGCGTTGCTTGAACGCGTCGCCAAGCCGCGGGTAAAAATCCGCCAGCGCATTGGAGCCGGCGAGTCGAACGCCGTACGGAGGATTGGTGACGATCACGCCTTCGCTCGCGGGCGCGGTGCCGGCCAGCGCGTCGATTTGCTCAAGGACGATCGCGCCGGCGACTCCGGCAGCTTCGATATTCAGGTGGCACTGGCGAAGGGCGGCGACGTCGACATCTCTAGCATGGATATTCTCGGGCGCGGCAGGCCGCGCGCGGCGCTGGGCCGCCTGCTTGATCTTCTGCCACGCGGAGCCATCGTACCAAGCTAGTTTCTGAAAGCCGAACGTCCGCTTCAATCCGGGAGCGATGTCCAATGCGATCAGCGCCGCCTCGATGGCGATGGTTCCGCTGCCGCACAACGGATCGAGCAAAGGAGTGCCGACGTGCCACTGGGCAAGACGCAACAGGCCCGCGGCGAGGTTCTCGCGCAGCGGTGCCTCCGCCGTCTGCCGGCGATAGCCGCGCTTGAACAACGGCTCGCCCGATGTGTCGAGATAGAACGTTGCCTCGCCGGCGGTGAGATACGCGTGCACCCGCACGTCCGGCTGATCTTTGCTGACGCTCGGCCTGACGCCGCCGCCCGCCCGATGCCTGTCGCACACCGCATCCTTGATCCGCAGCGTCGCGAACTCGAGGCTGGTCAGCGGCGAGCGCGTCGCCGCGACGTCGACGCGCAAGCTGCGGTCGGCGCGAAACCATTGTGGCCAGTCGAGATCGAGCGCGAGCTGGTAGATATCCTGCTCGTCGCGATAGGCGCCGTGACCCACCTGCCACAGGACACGGCTGGCGAGTCGGCTTTCGAGGTTGGCGCGGTAGGCGAGATCGATCGGCCCGCCGAAGGCGACGCCCCCGTCGGTCGCAGTGACGTCGTTGGCGCCAAGATCGGCAAGCTCGGCGGCGAGCACGCCTTCGAGGCCTCGCGGACATGGCGCGAAGAAACGTTCCATCGGCGAGAGCGCGCTCTAAAACGGCTTGAAGACAACCAGCAGCACCGCGCCGACCAGCACCGGCAGCGCGGGAATCTCGTTGATCCAGCGATAAAAGAGGTCGCTGTGTCGATTGCGGTCGTGGCGAAAGTCCAGCATCAGCTTGCCGAGCCAGATATGGTGCGCCACCAGAATCGCGACCAGGGCAAGCTTGGCATAAAGCCAGCCGCCTGAAATGCCGTAACCAAGCCAGAGCCATAGGCCGAACGCGACGGTCAGCACCGCGCCCGGGGTCATGATGCCGAAGTAGAGCTTGCGCTCCATCAGCTTGAAGCGTTCGATGCCTATCGCGTCGTGTGCCTGCGCGTGATAGACGAACAGGCGCGGAAGATAGAACAGTCCGGCGAACCAAGTCACCATGAACACGATGTGCAGCGATTTTACCCAGAGCATTGCGTTCTTCTTCAGCGCAGGAGGCGTCGCCTCGTCAGCACCAGCGCGACGTAGTAGGCAGCGCATGCATAGGCGAGCAGCACCGCGATATGCAGGATGATATTGTCCGGTACGTTGCCCGCGAGCAGCGGCCGCGCGATATCGATCGCGTGCGACAGTGGAAGAATCGCGGCAGCTACGCGCAGAGTCGCCGGCATTTGGTCGACCGGAAAAAATACACCGGAGAGTAGCAGGGTGGGCGTCAACACCAGCGTGAAAAAATAGGTGAAGAAGTCGTAGCCGGGCGCGAGCGAGTTCATCACCAGCCCGAACGCGCCGAAGGTCATTCCGATCATGAACCCGAGCGGCAGAACCCAGACCGCGAGCCAGGAGTGGCCATAACCCAGAACCATAATCACGGCCAGGATCGCCAGTACCGATATGACGCTCTTGCTCGCGGCCCACATCCACTCGGCGAAAAGAACGTCGTCGAGCGACAGCGGTGCGTTGATGATCGCTTCCCATGTCCTTTGCATGTGCATGCGGGAAAATGCCGAGTACATCGCTTCGAACGACGCGGTGAACATCGCGCTCTGGCATACCATGCCGGTGCCGATAAACGCGATGTACTTGATGCCGCCGATTTCGGGGATGAAGCTGCCGATGCCGTAGCCCAGAGCCAGCATGTACAGGAGCGGATCGGCGATATTACCGAGCACCGACGCGATCGCGAGCTTACGCCAGACAAGCAGATTGCGGCGCCAGACCGGCAACCAGCGCAGGGACAACTCGGGCATGCGTAGCAACGCGGCGGAAGTCACGATTCGAGCGGCGAAAAGTCGAACGCGGCGAGTATAGCGCGAGCGGCGCCGGCTCCTGGCAGCCATTCGCGGGATCACGCTGGTAGGGCGACGGGTGTGTCTGATACGCTCTATACGCCGAACGAATTGGTGGAGCAGACCATTACGATACGGCCGCCATAGCGGTCCTCGACCTGTGGAAGCAATTCGAAGCCGTGTGCTGGTACGAGACTCCGGCCAACCTAGCGGAGTTCCAGAATATGTTCGGTCACTTCGAGCCGATTTGATGAGCTGTTCCAGGGATAAGATCCAATTGGCCGGAAAATTCAAACGGGTCGCTTGTGCGCTGGTCGCCTCTTTGATGTGCGTGAGCGCGGCGATGGCGCAATCAAGCTATCCCGACCGCCCTGTCCACCTGGTCGTGCCCTATCCGCCCGGCGCGCTGACCGACCTGCTGGCGCGAACTATCGGCGAAAGGCTGGGAGCGAGTCTCAGGCAGCCGGTGATCGTCGACAACAAGCCCGGCGCCGGGACGCTTGTCGGGGCCGAGTTCGTCGCCAAGCAGCCTGCCGATGGCTACACACTGCTGATGGCGACCAGCACCACGCTGGGCATCAGTCCCGCCTTGTACCAGCCTTCGCCGATCAATCCAGTCAAGGACTTCGCGCCCATTTCCCAGGTTGGCTCGGTGAATTTTTTCCTGATCGCCTCTCCCCAATTTCCGGCAAGAAACGTCCACGAAATGATCGATGCGATCAAGCGCAATCCGGGCAAGTACAACTATGCGTCGGTCGGCAACGGCAGCCCGCATCAGCTTTTCATGGAATCGCTCAAGACCGAATACGGGCTCGAGATCCAGCACGTCCCGTACAAGGGGACTCCGGCGGCGCTGACCGATCTTTTGAGCGGAGCGATACAGGTGATGTTCGCCGACGCAACCGTCGCGGTGCCGAATATCCTCGCAGGCAAAGTGATCGCCTTGGGAACATCCGCGGCCAAGCCCACCACGCTGCTGCCAAACGTGCCGCCGATCGCCGCCACGGTACCCGGCTTCGATTGGCAGGCTTGGCAGGGGATAGTCGCGCCGGCCGGCACGCCCAGAGAGATCATCGCGCGACTCTCGGTGCTGCTGCAGCGAATTCAGGAGACGCAGGAGTTCAAGGAGCAATTGTTCAAATTCGGCATGGAGCCATTCGCGCCGCACAGCCCTGAACAATTTGCCGCCACGATTGCGGCGGAGCAGCCGCGATGGGCGAAGGCGATCAAGGATTCCGGAGCAAAGGTCGATTGATGCAGAGCCTGTCCACAGAGCGCACAGGAAGCAAAGAGCGCGCGGAGCGGAACCCATGAGCACGGTCATCGACGTCCACACCCACTGCCTCACCGAAGCGTGGTTTCGTCTTCTGCAGCTACACGGGTCGCCGCGCTACACCGTCGAGCAGGTCCGTGGAGGCTTGCGCGCGATCCATCTCGATGGCGCGCCCTTCATGACGCCGGTTCCTGCCATGTTCGACTACGCTCTGCGCCTCGCGACGATGAACGAACATGGCGTCGATATCTGCATCGTGTCGCTGACCTGTCCGAACTGCTATTGGGGCGGCCCGGACATAAGCCTCGAGGCGGCGCGCATCATGAACGACGACATGGCTGCCGCGCGGACTGCTCATCCCGATCGGCTGCGGTGGTTCGCTTCGTTGCCCTGGCAGTACGAGGGTCTCGCACTCACCGAGCTGGAACGCGCGGTCGCCGCCGGCGCGTCGGGGGTGATGGTGCTGGCCAATATCGACGGAAAATCGCTGACCGATCCCGCGTTCGCGTCGATCTGGCGCGCGATCGATGCTCATGCGCTGCCGGCGCTCGTCCATCCGACCGCGCCTCCTGGCGTCGCCGACATGGATATGACCCGCTTTCAGCTCACCGCGTCGATCGGCTTTACCTTCGATACCTCGCTGGCGGTCGCGCGCATGATCTACGACGGGTTTTTCGACCGCTATCCGACGCTCAAGATCATCGCCGGGCACGGAGGCGGGGCGCTCCCCTACCTGATCTCGCGCATGGACCAGTGCTTCGACAATATTCCAGCGTGCCGCGAAAAGATTTCAGCGCGTCCCTCGGAGTATCTACCCAGGATCTACGCCGACGCGGTGGTCTTCTCGCCGGACGTGCTCGAGTTGTGCGTAAAGACATTTGGCGCCGACAACGTGATTTACGGCTCGGACTATCCGCACACGATTGGCGACATGCCGGGTTGCCTCAAGCGGGTCGATGGGCTCGCCGGCCCCGCGCGCGACAAGGTGCGCGGGCGAAACGCCCGGCGCGTGTTCGATTTGTAGGGTCGAATTCCGCTGCCGCAAATTCATCGGCGTTCGCGTACGGACGAGCGTGACGCGCCCTGTCTTCCCCGCAGTGCCGATTCAATCGCGCAGTTCGCGCCCGGTAAGCTTGATAAAGAGGTCTTCGAGATTCGCCGGACGGTGCAGGTAGCGGACGCTAGTCTGTCCGGCGAGATCAGCCAGCAGCGGCGCCGCGTCGCGCGCGTAGCAGAACGCGGTCTCACCGGCGAGCTCGAGGCGATCGGCAAGCTGCCTTCCGCGCGTATCCGCCCACGCCCGCGCTTCGTCGCCGTACACTTCGATCACTTCGGGCTCGACATGCGCGGCGATCAGCGCCCGCGGGGTATCGGACGCGATCATGCGGCCGTGATCGATCACCGCCAATCGCGTGCACAAGCGCTCCGCCTCGTCCATGAAGTGAGTCGTGATCAGAATGGTCTTGCCTTGCGTGAGCAGTTGCCGAAGCCCGTCCCAGATCAGATGCCGCGCCTGCGGGTCGAGGCCGGTGGTCGGTTCGTCGAGGATCAGAAGCTCGGGATCGTTGATCAGCGCGCGCGCCAGCGTCAGCCGCCGCTTCATGCCGCCCGACAGCGTGCGGATGCTTGAAGAGCCCTTGGTGACAAGCCCCGCGAATTCGAGCAGGCGCGGAATGCGCTCATCGAGCAGTGCGTCGGGGATGCGGAAGTAGCGGCCGTAGATCCGCAAATTCTCGACCACCGTGAAGTCGGGATCGAGATTATCCATCTGCGGGACGACTCCGACGCGGACGCGCGCCTCACGCGCCGCCTTGGGCACCGGCTCGCCGACCAGGGTAATGGCGCCCGCATTCGGGTCGGTTAAGCCCAGACAGCAACGCAAGGTCGTCGTCTTGCCCGCGCCGTTGGGTCCGAGCAGACCGAAGCATTCGCCACGGCCGATCGCAAAATCGAGCCCGCGCACCACCTCGTTGTCGCCGTACGATTTTCTGAGCCCGACGACGGAAAGCACGACCGCGTCGGCCGCGCTCATTTTTGCCACATGCCGGTGATCACGCGCTGCAGCTGCGGCAGCCGGCCGTGGAAAAAGTGCCCGCAGCCGGGAAAGACAATGATCGGCAATTGCTGCGGCCTCGCCCACGCGAACACATCGGCAAGCGCGACGACCTCGTCTTCATCGCCGTGAATGACGATCGTATCGGGCGGCACGGCCTCGATGGGGAAGCGCTTTACCGCCGGGGCGATCAACACCATGCGCTCCGCGGCAACCGCGTGCGCTACCCGAGTTTGCACGTACGAGCCAAAGGAAAATCCGGCGAGCACGACCGGCAGCTCGCCGAACTCGAGCTTCGCGGCCGCCAGCGCGGCAAGCGCGTCGTCGGTTTCGCCGATGCCGTCGGCGAATTGGCCTTCGCTTAGGCCCACGCCGCGAAAATTGAATCGTGTCGCGGCGTAACCCAGAGCGGCAAAGGTTTTGGCCAGCGTTTGCACGACCTTATTGTCCAGCGTCCCACCCTGAAGCGGATGAGGATGCGCGATGAGCGCGATGCCTCGCACCGCGCCATCGGGGACATTGAGCGCGACTTCGAGCGTGCCTGCCGGGCCGGCGACGGAGCTGCGGCGCTCGCCTCGGGTCAAATCTTCAGCCTGTCGACGACGCGGCCGTGCATGACGTGCGAATCGATGATTTCGTCGATGTCGTCCCGATCGACGTAGGTGTACCAGACTGCGTCGGGATAAATCACAATCACCGGACCCTCATCGCAGCGATCGAGACAGCCGGCCTTGTTGATCCGGATCTTGCCCTTGCCGTTCTGTCCCAGCTCCTTGATACGCTGCTTCGCGTAAGCCTGCATGTCGCGTGCGCCGTGATTATTGCAGCAGGCTTCCGGCGGATCGCGCTGGTTGCAACAGAAGAAAACGTGGCGTTTGTAGTAATTCATTCGGGCGCACGGTGAACGGCGGATTATACGCGAACGCTCCGGGTGTTCAGCGTGCGATGTCCTTGTCCGGCAGCGTACTTTCCCCCCACGCTGGCTGCCCCACGAGCCACATCAGGTAACAGCTCGCGAGCACCGGCCAGACCACGAGCACGGCATGCGTCAATCCATTGAAATTGAGCAGGTGGCCATAGGGCCAGTGAAACAAGGCCAGTGGGGCGCGCGCCTGCCACATGTCGGGCGCGAGCAGCGGAGCAATCAGCGACGACAGGAGCGCGATGGCACACAGCGTCGTCCGTACGGGCCGAGACAGTCGCGTCGTCAATAACAAGGCGATCGCGCCGACCGCGACGCCAAGAGTAACGCCTGGCTTGAGCCAATTGTCCCACATGGTTGATCGCAGCAGTACCGCCGCTGCGATGCCCTTCAGCATCAAGGCGACGCCGATCAACACCAGCGCCGCGCCGCCGAGGTAACGGCGCTGATGCAGAAGCAGCGCAAGGAACAATCCCACGCCGACCACATTGAACGCGCTTTGTGCCGCCTGAAGCAGTGTGCCCGCCAGATCGCGGGTCAGCTCCAGCGAGGGATCGAAAGTCGCGGCAAACAAGGGAATGCCGGGGTTAACCTGCGCCATCATCCAAATGCCCAGCAGCGCGAGGCCGAGGTCGCCGCTCCTTCCTCCAAGAAAGACGCGATCGCGCCATTGCGCGATGCGTGCGCGCAGGCCCGGAGTGCCATTGACCACAAGCGCCGCCAAGGCTCCGAGCGCGCCCCCAGCCGTATTTGAAACAAGATCGAACGTGCTCGCGTCGCGCGACGGCAGGAACATCTGCGTCGTCTCCATGGTCGCCGATAACAGCGCCGCCATCGCGGTCGCGATCGCAAATCGTGTGGCAGGCTGCGTATGCCAGCCTCTCAGCGCAACAAAGAAGCCGAACGGGATATAGGCGACGACATTGATCGCGATGTCGGAGCGGGTAAAGCGCGCGGGCCATGGCGCAAATAGAAAAAACGGCGTGCCGGGCAGCGGCGCCATCCATCCGGAGAAAGGCTCCAGGCTCGCATAGACGATCATCAGGCCATAGAGGATGGCGAAATACTGTGGAAGCCGCGTGCCGCGGGAGCGGGCGTCCGCGTTCATCGCAGCATCTTGCGTACCGCGATCATCGTCTCGTCCTCGCGCAACACCTCGAACCCCTGGTCGAGAAACAGGGACAGCGAACCGTGGTAGTGATCTGCGGCAAGCTCGCTCGCGCCGGTCTTGAACGGGAACGCGTCGACCAGCTTTATTCCGCGAGCGGCGAAAGACGCGAGCGCCGCGGCGAGAAGTGCGCGCGCGACGCCTTGCCGGCGCCTTTGCGGCGCGACCACGAAGCAGACGATGACTGCCGCCTCGAACGCTTCGCACGGCAAAGGCGTCGGATCGACGCGCATGCGGTCGAAGCAATGCGGCAACGCGTCCCTTTGCTGTGCGTTAAGCCACCCGACCACGTCGGCACCGTCAAGGGCGAGAAACCCGTCCATGGCGCCGACCTCGATGCGCGCTTGCATGGCGGTGCGATTCTGCGAAGCCGTCAGCGCCGGCCAGTCGATGGCCCGCGGCACGTGGTAGAAGTGACAGTAGCACTTGGCCCACTCCGGATTGTCGGCGAACGCCGCGCCGCGCTCGTGATCGAAGAAGCGCAGAAAATCACCCGCGAGTGCGGGCGTAAGTCGCTTGACGGTGAGATCGCTCACAGGTGGCCGCCGCGGGAAGCCCGCTTTTCCATGATGATCGCGTCGACAATCAGGTCGGGACCGGCACGCTTCATCTCGCCGGTTTCGAGATATCCCATCTTGCGCCAGAAGATATATGCGCCGGGATTGGAAACCGCCACACCCAGACGCAAGGTCGAGATCTCGTTCCACGTCACAATGGCCTGCTCGACCAACATTGCGAACGCGCGCCCAAGACCGCGCCGCTGCCAGGGCTCCGCCAGCAACAGCAGACCGATCAGCGCCTTGTCTCGCACAGGGTAACCGCGGATCACATCGGCGCAGCCGATCATGGCGTCGCCCGCGTACAGACCCCACACGAACTTGTCATCGTAGGTCTTTTCCGGCGGGAGCGCGGTGAACATAGTCTGTGCGAGCGCACCGCACGGCGGCGCTCCGGTCGCGCTCTGGTAGTACGCCGGCGCCGCCTCCAGTACGCACTGCAGTGCCGCCATCTCCGCAGGCTCGCCGCGAAGGAGCGCCAGGATCAGCGCATTCGACAGCCTGGGCTGCGGAGCGGTCATCGAGCCGGCATTCAGCGCCCTGCCTTGATCTCGGTCCACATTCTGTTGCGCACTCGCCGCTGCGCGGTGGTCAGGTCCTTCAATTGCTCGAGCTTGGAAGCCATCGCCTTGTCCGGGAAGATCGCCGGATTTTTTCGAATCTCGGGTTTGATGTATTGCAGCGCGTCCATGTTGGGGTTGCCGGAGCCGATCAGGTTGGTGAGCTCGGCCGAGTTCTTGCCTTCGAGCATGAAGTTCATGAACTTGTGGGCGAGGTCCGGCCGCGGTGCGTCCTTGTGGATGACCATGTTGTCGACAGCCAGAACCGCGCCTTCCTTGGGAAGACCGTGCACGATATGAAACGGACGCTTGGCAGCCTCCGCGTCGAGATTTGCCTGGAAGATGTCGTTGGAGTATCCATGCACCAGCCAGATGTTGCCGACGGTCAGCTCCTTGATATACGACGACGCATTGAATGCCGCCCAATAGGGCTTTGCTTTCTTGATCAAGTCCGCGGCCTGCTTCCAGTGCGCTTCGTCGACGTCGTTGGCCGAATACCCGAGGTACTTGAGGGCGGCCGCAAAAAGCTCGCTGGAGCTGTCGAGCACGGTGACTCGGCCCTTGATCTTCTCCAGATACTTCGGCTCGAAAACCACCGCCCAGGTGTCGGTCGGCAGTCCGAGCTCCTTGATCTTCCGGTCGTTGTATCCGATGACCGTCAGCGACATCGCGTACGGCACCGAGTACTTGTTGCCCGGGTCGAACGCAGTGTTCAAGTAGGCGGGGTCGATGTTCTTGAGGTTGGGCAGCGGCGCCTTGTCGATCGGCTTCAACTGTCCGCCCTTGATCAGCGCCTGGACGGCGTTCGAGGTCGGAACCAGGATGTCGTAGCCCTTCGCGCCGGCGGCAAGCTTGGCCAGCAGCTCCTCGTTGTCCGAGTAGTAGGTCTGGACCACTTCGCATTTGCAGAAGTCCTCGAAGCGCTTGACCGTCTCGGGCGCGATGTAATTGTTCCAATTGTAGAGATGGAGCTGGTCCTTCGCGGCCGCGGGAATCGCGACCAGCAGTGAAGCCAGGAGCAGGGCGAGTCGTTTCATGTTTTCCTCGGTGGCGGAAGTCAGTCGGAACGAAGGAGGCTGGGCGTAAACCTGGATGCAACGACGATCAGTGCCAGTGTCAGCAACATCAGCAAGGTCGACACGGCATTGACCTCGGGCGTGACCGCGATTTTTATCATCGAATAAATCTGCAGCGGCAGCGTGACGGTCCCCGCGCCGGCGGTGAAGAAAGTGATCACGAAATCGTCGATCGACAGCGTGAACGCCATCAGCGCCCCGGCGATGACGCCAGGCATGATCAGCGGCAGCGTGACGTGGCGAAAGGCCTCCCACGGCGTCGCACCGCAGTCGCGTGCCGCTTCGGTCAGGCTTTCATCCATGCCGGCCAGCCGCGCGCGAACGACGATGGCCACAAAGCCGATGCAAAACGCGATGTGCGCCAGCGCTACCGAAGCGAGCCCGAGGGTGAAGTTCAGGAGGACGAAAAAAATGAGCAGCGAGACTCCCATCAGGATCTCGGGAATCGCGATCGGCGCCAGGACCAGGACCGACAGCAGCCGCATTTTGTGGCGATACATCGCCACGCCGGCCATCGTCCCCAGCACGGTCGACACGAGGCTCGTCACCAGCGCGATGATGAGCGAATTGCCGGCGGCGGCGAGCATCTCCTGGTTGTGAAAAAGCTTGTCGTACCAATCGAGCGTGAACCCGACCCACTCGGCATTGAGGCGCGAATTGTTGAACGAATAGACGACGACGATGATGAGCGGCACATAGAGGAAGGCGTAGCCCGCGGCCGCAGCCGCCCACAAGGCGACGGGACGTCTACGCACGGCTGGGAACTCCGCTCGAGCGCGTGCCGAGCTGCGAACGGCCAGCCCACGCCGCCAGGCCCGCGAGCAGGAGCGCTGCGACGGTCAGCACGATCGAGAGCACGCTGCCGAAGGGCCAGTCGCGCGTCTCGAGAAACTGTTGCTTGATGACGTTGCCGATCAGGCTGTCCTCGGGGCCGCCCAGGAGGTCGGGAATGGCGAAGATGCCGAGCGCCGGAATGAACACCAGCGCCGCGCCGGCATAGACGCCCGGCAGCGACAGCGGAAAGGTGATGCGCCAGAAGCGCTGCCATTTGTTCGCCCCCAGATCCTGGGCCGCGTCCAGCAACGCCTGATCGTGCTTTTCCAGGTTGGCGTACAGCGGCAGCACCATGAACGGCAGATGCACGTATACCAGGCAGACCAGCACCGCGAAGGAACTGAAGAGCAGCGGCACCGGCTCGTGTCCGAACCGGGCAAGCACGCTGTTGACGGCTCGCGCCATCGCCGCGTTCGGACCTAGGATGATCATCCAGGCATAGATGCGGATCAGGAAGTTGCTCCAGAAAGGCAGGATTACCAGCAGCAAGAGAAGATCGCGATACTTTTTCGGGCTTCTGGCGATCAGCGCCGCCAGCGGGTACGCGAGCAACAGGCAGAAGAGGGTAGTCAGCAGCGCGTACCAGACCGACTTGATGAATATCTGTGCGTACACCGACTCGGTGAAGAACCTGATATAGCTGTCGAGATTGAGGTCGAGCTTTCCGTCCTCGATGAGGGGGCTCAAGCCGCCAAACTCGCCCGGCGTGCGAAACGACGCCAGCACCATGATGAGCGTCGGAATCGCGAAAAAGAACAACAGGTAGACAAGCGGCGGCGCGCTGACCAGCCACTTGCCGAAACGTTCGCTCGGGCGCGAGCTCATGGCGCTATGAGGGGATGAAGTGCCCGGCGTCGACGCTCCACCTGACCTCGACAGCGTCGCCTGTTTCGAAGAAGTTGGTGCGGCCCGCGCCCGAATTCGCGAGCAGTGTCTCGAGCTTGCAACCTTGCGGCGTGCTGACGATGTACACCGTGACGTCGCCGAGGTACAGGTATTCGGTCACGGTGCCGCGGAAATGATTGTCGGGTCCGGTATCGGATCTGCCATCGGGTTTGCAATCGGGCTCGGCATTCGGCGCCGCATCGGGCGCCGCATTGCGCGTTGAGGCAGCGATGCGAATCTTCTCCGGCCGCAGCGCGATCGCGCCGCTCTTGCCCGCCGCCACTGCCACGCCGGTCGCGACGCGAACCGGGCCGAGGCCGGTTACCTCGATCGACACGACGCCGTTGCCGCTCGCGGTGACCGGGCCTTCCAGCAGATTGCAGGTGCCGACGAAGTCCGCGACAAAGCGCGACGTCGGAAAGCTGTAAATCTTCGATGGCTGGTCGACCTGCTCGACGCGCCCCTTGTTCATGACCGCAATGCGGTGCGACAGCGCCAATGCCTCGGTCTGATCGTGGGTCACGTAGACGAACGTGATGCCGACTTCTTTCTGCAGATTGATGAGCTCGATCTGCACTTCCTCGCGCAGCTTGGCGTCGAGCGCGGCGAGCGGCTCGTCGAGGAGCAGGACCGTCGGATGCGTGACCAGTGCGCGGCCGAGAGCGACGCGTTGCTTCTGGCCGCCGGAAAGCTCGTGCGGATAGCGTTGCTCGAAACCAACCAGACGCACGTCCTCGAGCGCAGCCTGCACCTTGGCGGGGACCTCGGCCGAGGGTGTCCTGGCCATTTGCAGCGGAAACGCGACGTTGCCTTCGACGGTCATGTGCGGGAACAAGGCGTAGCTCTGGAAGACGGTACGCACCGGCCGCTGCTCGGGCGGACGGTCGGCCAAGTCCTCGCCGTTGAGCAGTATGCGACCGCCGTCGGGGAGATCGAAACCGGCGATCATGCGCAGCAGCGTCGTCTTTCCACACCCTGAGGGGCCGAGCAGGGTGAAGAATTCCCCCGCCTCGATGGCGATGCTGACCTGATCGACCGCGGTGAAGTCGCCGAAACGGCGGCTGACGTTCTGGATCTCGAGCAGCGCCATCGCGGACGGAGCCGGCCCTCACTGACGATCGGCGGATTGTAGCAAAATGAGCGACGCCCGTAGGCCGCAGCGAACACTCGAGTGTATTGATGAAAACCGGTGCCGCACTCGCCATCGCGATGCTTTGTCTTTCGATGCACGTCGATGGAGAGACGCCCCAAGCGTATCTCCTCGATCCGTTCGCGCAGGCCACCTCCGGCTACGAGGGATGCCCTTCGGCGCAGCCGCCTCTTCTCGACGAGCAGCAGATGCGCGCGCAGGCGCACTCGCGCGCCGAGCGCGGAACGTCGTGTTGTCTCGCCGGCACTTGCGAGTGCGGCGGTCCGTACCAGCACGATGCGGAAATCAACGCTCGGGTGGTCGAGGCGATCAGGGCTGACCAGCGGTTTCGCGACACGGCCGTATGGGTGACGACGACGCGCGGATTTGTCAGCCTGCAGGGCTGCGTTCGCAGTCCGGCGCAGAAAAACGCACTGGCACGGGCGGTAAAACGGCAGGCCGGTGTCGTCCTGGTGTGGAACGAGGTGGTGACGGGGCGGGGAGGAAAATAACGAAGGCTCGAAACTTCCTCGCACGCCCAACTATTGAGCATTACGAAAATGCGTGACGCCCGGATCCCAAATATCGTCATTCCCGCTCATTTTGGTAACTGAGCGGGAATCCATTTTGCCCGGTACGCAAAGTCAAAATGGGTCCCCGCTTTCGCGGGGACGACGAGTCTTGTGGAATCTGTCACCCAATTCCGTAATCCTCGGTAGCGCCGATCGACTAGAGCGGCCGCATCAGCAACAGCGCAATCACTCCCGCCAGAAGTACCGCAACCACCGCCAGCCAGCGATTCCGTGCGCGCTGTACCGCGGCGAACTCTTTCAGCGCAATGTCGGCCGCGGCCGGCGGCGCCGACAAGCGGTTATGCAACAGCCTCGGCAGCAGCGGCAGCGCGGTCATGAGAAACGGAGCTTCATCGCGCAGGCGGCGCTCGAACGCGCGCCACCCGATCTGATCGCGCATCCACCGCTCGAGAAAGGGTTTCGCCGTCACCCACAGATCGAGGTTCGGATCGAGTTGCCGGCCCAGGCCCTCAACATTGAGCAGTGTCTTTTGCAGCAGCACCAGCTGCGGCTGAATCTCGACGTTGAACCGGCGCGACGCCTTGAACAGCTGCACCAGAACCTTGCCCAGGGAGATTTCCTTCAGCGGCCGATCGAATATCGGCTCGCAAACCGCACGGATTTCGCTTTCGAGCGCGTCGACGCGCGTATCCGCGGGCACCCAGCCGGATTCGATATGCGCGGTCGCAACACGGTGATAGTCGCGTCGGAAGAACGCGAGAAAGTTCTGCGCGAGATAACTCTTGTCCGTGTCCGACAGCGTTCCCATGATGCCGAAGTCGAGCGCGATGTATTTGCCCTTGTCCGTCGCGTCGGTCGCGACGAAGATGTTTCCCGGATGCATGTCGGCGTGGAAGAAGCCGTCGCGAAACACCTGGGTGAAGAAAATCTCGACGCCGGCGCGCGCGAGCTGACGAACGTCGATGTCCTGCGCGACGAGCCTGTCCACCTGGGCGATCGGCGTTCCCTCCATATGCTCCATCACCATCACTTCGCTGTTGCACCAGTCCCAGAAGACTTCCGGGACGAGAAGCAGCGGCGAGTGGAGGAAATTGCGGCGGAGCTGCGAGCAGTTCGCCGCTTCCCGCGCGAGATCGAGCTCATCGTGGATGGTGCGGTCGAACTCGGCCACGACCTCGCGCGGCTTCAGCCGTTTGCCGTCGGACCAGAGCTTTTCGACCATCAGCGCGCCCGCCTGCATCAGCGCCAGGTCTTTTTCGATCGTGTTGGCGATATTCGGGCGCAGCACCTTGACCGCCGCCGGCGTCCCGTCGGGAAGCGTCGCCAGATGCACCTGAGCGACCGAGGCGCTCGCCACCGGCGTCCGATCGAATGTACGAAACACGGCTTCGACGGGCTTGCCGTAGACGCGCTGCAGGGTCGCGATCACCTGCTCGCTGGGAAACGGCGGAACGCGGTCCTGCAGGCCGGCGAGCTCGTCGGCGATGTCGGTGGGCAGGAGATCGCGACGCGTCGAAAGCATCTGCCCGAACTTGACGAAGATCGGCCCCAGCTCCTGCAATGCGAGCCGCAGGCGTTGTGCACGCGGCGCGGACAGGTCGCGCCAGAAGGTGATCGCGCGCGCGGTCGGCCGCAGCCAGCGAAACCGCTCGTGGCCGAGCAGGAACTCGTCGAGCCCGTACTTGAGCGCGACGCGCAGAATCTTGACCAGCCGGAGCCACCGCATGCCGCGATTGTAAGGGATGGCCCGCGGCATGCGTTCTGCGGCGCGAGTAAACATGCAAGGAGCCGTTGAAGGAAGCAAGGCTCCGGCGTAGATTGCGGATGGGCGATCGACCGCCTCTGACGGCCATGGAATCGCATATCACCGACATCACGCGCGTCATTCAGCTTGCCGTCGCGCCGGTGTTCCTGCTCACCGCGATCGGCACCCTGATCGCCGTGCTCAACATCCGCATAGGGCGCAATGTCGATCGGCGCCGGGTCATCGAAAAAGAACTGCGGGAGACAGCGGAGAACAATCAGACGGATGAACACCGCGCGCACCAACGCGAGCTGCGATTGCTGGCGCGCCGGATCAGGCTGAACTATTTCGCGATGCTATCCGCCGGCGTCGGCGCGCTGCTGGTCTGCCTGGTCGTCGCCGGAGCCTTTGTAGGCGCGCTGGTCTCCGTCGACATCTCGCGCGAAGTCGCAGTCCTGTTCATTCTGGCGATGTTCGCGGTGGTCGGCTGCCTGAGCATGTTCCTGCGCGAAGTCTACCTGGCCGTGACAGCCGGCGGACACAGGATTCCCTAGCTCGTTTTCTTGGCTTTCGTCGCCTTCGCGGCACCGGCTTCTGCGGCCTGATCGAGGCGCAGCGCAAGCGCGTCGACACGAGCTGCGACCGCCGCGACCTCCGCGGCGAAATCAGCCAACGTGCTCGCGCCCACGCCAAGTCCGGACTCATCGCCCGCATAGCTCGAGAGGCTCGCGCCGAAGCTCTGCGCTGCGCGTTCAGGCAGCGCCAGCAGGGCGCGTCCCGCATCGGCGACGCGAGTGCCGATCAGTGGGCCAAGCGCGCTCGCGAAGGCCTGCTCGACAAACCATGGCAAGGTTCGCGCGAGATCGGCAAGCGTCGTCGCAAGAGCGGCGTCGCCGTCCGCGGCGACCAGTTCCGTCCAGCGTTCGGGATGTGCGAGCAGCGTCGGGAGGCGCAGCGGCGAAATGGAGAGAGTCAGCGAAAGCGTCAGATCGGCCGCGGCTTGCGCTGGGGCGAGCATGCCGCTCGGCGCGATTGCCAGCGTGGAGGCAATCGGTCCGCAGACTATGCGCACGGTACGCCCGGCATGCGCCGACAATCGCTCGCGCGCCCAATCTTCGCGTTCGAGAACGCGGTTGGCCAGGCCGATCGCAGGGTCGATCGCCTGCATGAAGTCAATGGCCGGCGGAGTTCACAGCGCGTAGCCGCGATGCAGCGCGACGACGCCGGCTGCCAGGTTGAACCATTCGACGCGCTCCAGGCCGGCCGTTTCCATCATGGCTTTGAGCGTCGCCTGGTCCGGGTGCGTGCGAATCGACTCGGCAAGATATCGATAGCTTGCTTCGTCGCCCGCGACCAGGCGCCCAAGGCGCGGCAGAACATTGAAGCTGTACCAGTCGTAGGCAGGTCGCAAGGGTTCCCATACCCGGCTGAACTCGAGAATCAGCGCGACGCCGCCGGGCTTCAGCACGCGCCGCATTTCGGCGAGCGCGGCGTCTTTGCGGGTAACATTGCGAAGGCCGAAGGCGATGCTGACGCAGTCGAAGGAGTGCGCCGGAAAAGGCAGCGCCTCGGCATCGCATTGCACGGCGGGCAGCAACTTGCCTTCGTCGAGCATCCGGTCGCGGCCGAGCGCCAGCATCGCGCCGTTGATGTCGGTGAGAACGACCCGGCCGCTCTCTCCCGCACGTTCCGCGAACAGCCTCGCGAGGTCGGCGGTCCCGCCCGCGACGTCCAGCACGCGCGCGCCGCTCCGAATCCCGCTGGCTTCGACGGCGAACCGCTTCCAGGCGCGATGCAGGCCACCGGACATGAGGTCGTTCATCAGGTCGTATCGGGTCGCAACCGACTCGAACACGCCTTTGACTCGCCGCGTCTTTTCCTCCGGCGACACCCGCTCGAAACCGAAGTCCGTCTTCTCGCTCAAGGTGCTAATGCTTATGACCGCAGGCGTGGGCAGGCGCCGTGGCGGCTGCGTTCGGATCGGCATCGCGGCTCGCGCCGGCGGCGTCGAGACGTTTCAGGTAATGGTCCCACATCGCTGGTTGTCGCGACCCGAGTTCGTAGAGATAGTCCCAGGAATAGATACCGGTCTCGTGTCCGTCCGAGAACTTGGGACGAATCGCGTAGTGCCCGACCGCTTCGACCTCCGCAATGGTGACCTCGCGCTTCCCGACCTGCAGCGTTTCCTGGCCGGGACCGTGGCCGCGCACTTCGGCGGACGGCGAATAAACTCTGAGGAATTCGTACGGAAGCCGAAAACTTGCGCCGTCGGCAAAAGAAAGCTCCATCACGCGCGAGGCCTGATGGAGCTTGATTTCGGTTGGAACAGGAGCGTTCGGGTCGGAGCCGGTCATGGGATCGCCTGGCGGGTGTTCGCCGCGGTTCATCAGCATACCAGACCCGACCCCAGCACCTACCGCAGCGCTATCGGCGCCGCGGCGATCACCGGATCGCCCCGCGCCGGCAGTTTTAAAAGCGGTTCGCGGCCATGGGATTGCTGGAGTCCGGGACCAGGTCCATGTTGCCTATCCCGGCCATGACGTTGCGGCTCTTGGCGTCCTTGCCGTGCAGCTTGATCTCCAGGCGCAGGTCGTTGAGCGAATCGGCATTGCGCAGCGCGTCCTCGTAGCTGATGAGCCCCGATTCATACAGGTCAAAAAGCGCCTGGTCGAAGGTTTGCATGCCGAGCTCGCGCGACTTTTTCATGATCTCCTTGATGCCCGAGACGTCGCCCTTGAACACCAGGTCGGAGATCAGCGGCGAGTTCAGCATCACCTCGACCGCCGGGACGCGCCCGCGGCCGTCGCGGCGCGCGATGAGCCGTTGCGCGACAAAGGCGCGAATATTGAGCGACAAGTCCATCA
Source organism: Casimicrobiaceae bacterium (assembly GCA_035568975.1). GTDB lineage: Bacteria > Pseudomonadota > Gammaproteobacteria > Burkholderiales > Casimicrobiaceae > PALSA-1003. Next base: position 57,015 of record DATMNH010000060.1, on the reverse strand, counting down.
GCAATTGCGCGCGGCGCTCTTCCGGGAAGAAGTTGATGATCCGGTCGAGCGCCTGGTTGGTGCTGTTCGCGTGCAGCGTCGCGAGGCATAGGTGGCCGGTTTCCGCGAACGCGATGGCATAGTCCATTGTCTCGCGATCGCGAACTTCGCCGATCAAAATGACGTCGGGCGCCTGCCGCAGCGAGTTCTTGAGCGCGATCGACCAGCCCTCGGTGTCGACCCCGACTTCGCGCTGGGTAATGATGCAGTTCTTGTGCTCGTGCACGAACTCGATCGGGTCCTCGATGGTGATGATGTGCCCATAGCTGTTTTCGTTGCGGTACCCGAGCAGCGCTGCCATCGACGTCGACTTGCCGGCGCCGGTCGCGCCGACGAACATCATGATCCCGCGCTTGCTCATGCAGACGTCCTTGAGCACCGGCGGGAGACTCAGCTCATCGAAGGTGGGAATCGTGGTGTTGATGGTCCGCATCACCATGCCCACGCGTCCCATCTGCACGAACGCGTTGCAGCGGAAGCGCCCGATGCCCGGCGGGCTGATCGCGAAGTTGCACTCCTTGGTCGACTCGAACTCCGCAGCCTGCTTGTCGTTCATGACGCTGCGCACGATCTCGATCGTATGCTGCGGCGTCAGGACCGACTTCGACACCGGCGCGATCTTGCCGTCGATCTTCACCGCCGGAGGAAAGCCGCCGGTGATGAAGAGGTCCGAGCCTTTTTGCTTGACCAGGAGATCGAGCAGCTCGTGGATGAATTTGGTGGCGGTTTCGCGTTCCATGACGTGATCTCCAGTGTTCGAGAGCTCAGCCCCCGAACAGATCCTTGTTTACCGCCCGAGTGCGCGCCTCGGAAAGGGCAATCTGGTTGCGGCGAACCATTTCGGTCAGACACTGATCGAGCGTCTGCATCCCGGCCGCCTGACTGGTCTGGATCGACGAATACATTTGCGCGACCTTGTTCTCGCGGATCAGATTGCGGATTGCCGGAGTGGCGACCATGATCTCGTGCGCGGCGATTCGTCCCTGCTGGTCCTTGGTCTTGAGCAGGGTCTGCGAGATCACCGAAACCAGCGACTCCGACAGCATCGCCCGAACCATGTCCTTTTCCGCCGCGGGGAAGACGTCGATGATGCGGTCTATGGTCTTGGCCGCGGAGCTGGTGTGCAGCGTCGCGAATACCAGGTGGCCGGTCTCGGCGGCGGTTAGCGCCAGCCGGATGGTTTCCAGGTCGCGCATTTCGCCCACCAGAATGTAGTCGGGGTCCTCGCGCAGCGCCGCGCGCAGCGCATTGGCGAACGACATCGTGTGCGGACCCACCTCGCGCTGATTGATCAGGCACTTTTTCGACTCGTGCAGAAATTCGATCGGGTCTTCGATCGCCAGGATGTGGCCGTACTCGTTTTCGTTGACGTGATTGACCATCGCCGCCAGCGTGGTCGATTTGCCCGAACCGGTCGGCCCGGTAACCAGTATCAGTCCCCGCGGCCGGTCGGTCATCTCGGCGAACACCTTGGGTGCGGCCAGCTCTTCCAGCGACAGCACCTTTGACGGAATGGTACGGAAAGCGACCGCGGCGCCGCGTTGCTGGTTGAAGGCGTTGACGCGGAAGCGTGCGAGATTCGGAATGCCGAACGAGAAGTCGCATTCGAGCATCTCTTCGTAGGTCTTGCGCTGCGCGTCGCTCATGATGTCGTACACCATGGCGTGCACGTCCTCGTGCTCCATCGGCGGCAGGTTGATGCGCCGGATGTCGCCATGCACCCGGATCATCGGCGGCAGGCCCGACGACAGGTGGAGGTCGGAGGCCTTGTTCTTGACCGCGAAAGCGAGCAGTTCGGCAATGTCCATTTATAATCCCAAGAGCCAACGGCGGGCCACTTTAAGCTGCTGGCAGGGAGGCGAGGCAGGCAGGCCGGCTATTCTCGACTTGTGGCCCACAACTTTTTCAACCCTATGCCGGCGTCATTCGATTATGAGCCCAGACGAGAAGGCGTGGCAAGACATTCGCTTACGCATCGTCGCGGCCGCCATGGCTGCCCACCGCGACCCGGGCTCGATCCGAGTTCTCGCGGTGAGCAAGAGCTTCCCCATCCAGGCGCTTCGAAGCGCGTACGCGATGGGGCAGCGCGCATTCGGAGAGAATTACGTCCAGGAGGCTCGGCCCAAGATCGCCGCGCTGTCCGACCTCCCTGGAGTCGAATGGCATCTGATCGGACCCCTGCAGAGCAACAAGGCGCGGGCAGCGGCGCAGAGTTTCTCGTGGGTCGAGACGATCGACCGGTACGAGATCGCCCAGCGCCTCGCGATGGCTCGCGACCCCCACTTGCCTCCGCTTAACGTTTGCATTCAGGTCAACATCAGCGGCGAGACGACCAAGCGCGGAGTTATTCCACCGCTGGCGCTGGCGCTGGCACGCGAAGTGGGGCGTTTGCCCGGACTCGCGCTGCGCGGATTCATGGGTATCGCGCAAGCCGCCGACGACGGCGGCCCGGTGCGAGATCAGTTTCACCTGCTGCGCGAGCTGTACGATACCGGGCGCGGCGAAGGGCTTGCGCTCGACACGCTGTCGATGGGGATGTCGTCGGATTTCGAATTTGCCATTGCCGAAGGCGCGACGCAGTTGCGTATCGGCAGCGCGCTGTTCGGGCCCCGTCGTCCGGCGGAGCGGACCGGCATTGATCGCTCGCTGACACAGCGCTGATTTCAGCAGGGCCAATCGGGAATGAAACCTTGAACATTACTTTCATCGGCGGCGGCAACATGGCGCGGGCGCTGATCGGCGGGCTGGTCGCGCGCGGCGGTGCCTCCAACGCCTTCGCCGTCGTCGACCCGAGTCCCGAGGCGCGCTCGACGATCGCCGCTCGCTTCGGTGTCGCCACGTTCGCCGCTATCGAGCCGCCGGCGGTGGCTCACGCCGAGATCGTCGTTCTGGCGGTCAAGCCTCAAAACGTGCGCGTCGCCTCGCGCGAGCTGGCGACGCTGCTCAAGCGTCAGATCGTGATCACTATCGCTGCGGGTATCCGGCTTGGCGACCTGTCGCGCTGGCTTCTGGGCTACCGGCGCCTGGTGCGCGCTATGCCGAACACCCCGGCCATGATCGGCGCCGGGATCACCGGCTTGTATGCGCTCTCCGGGGTCGATATCGACGGGCGGACCCGTGCCTCGTCGGTGCTGGAAGCCGTCGGCAGCACGCTGTGGTGCGAGCGCGAAAGCGACCTGGACGCGGTGACGGCAATCTCCGGCAGCGGCCCGGCCTACGTTTTCTACTTTCTGGAGGCGCTTGAAGACGCGGCTCGCGGCCTCGGTTTTGGCGACGCCGAAGCAAGGCGTCTTGCGCTGGCGACCTTTTCGGGCGCGATCCGCCTGGCCGAACAAAGCGATTCCGAGCCGTCGCTGCTGCGCGCACAAGTGACGTCCAAGGGTGGCACGACCGAGCGGGGCATCGCTGCGCTCGAGGAGGCTGGAATCAAGGACAGCGTCGCCGCGGCGGCGCAAGCGGCGTTCGCGCGCGCTGGCGAGCTCGGCGATCTCTTCGGCAGCGAAAGTTGAGCTGCGCTTCATGCTGAACCAGGCGCTGCGCTTCCTGATCGATACGGCGTTTGGCTTTGTCGTTTATGCCGCGCTGTTGCGTTTCATCATGCAATGGCTGCGAGCGCCATTTCGCAATCCCATCGGTCAGGCGGTCACGGCGCTCACCGATTGGGCGGTCAAGCCGCTGCGCAAATTGCTACCCGGTTTCGGCGGTTATGACTGGGCGTCGCTCGTCTTTGCCTGGCTCGGACAGGTGCTCTGGCTGGTCGCGCTTGCGGCGCTCGGCGGCGCGGAATTCTCCGGCACGCTCGCCGGCTACCTTCCGTTGCTGGCGGTCCTCGAGTTGCTCAAGGCGTCGCTGTGGATCCTGATCGGCGCGGTATTCATTCAGGCGATTCTGTCCTGGGTCGCGCCCGACGGCCCGCTGGCCGGCGTACTCAACGCGCTGACATTTCGCGTTCTCGCTCCGATTCGTCGGGTCGTCCCGCCGTTGGGAGGATCGCTCGATCTCTCGCCGCTGATCGTGATCGTTCTGGCACAGCTCGCGCTCATCCTGCCGGTGGCGTGGCTGGAACAGAGCCTCGCGCAGCTGTTTCAGTGACCACGCAGGCGTGGCGGCGCGACGCCGACGACGGTTCGATCACGCTGCAAATCCAGGCTCACCCAGGTGCAAAATCCACCACCGTCGTCGGTGTCCATGGTGAGGGGAGTCAGGCGCGCCTGAAGATTGCGCTGGCGGCGCCACCCGTCGATGGCAAGGCCAACGCCGCGTTGCGCGCGTTCCTGGCGGATGCGTTCGGCGTGGCACAGGGTAATGTCACGTTGCTGCGCGGGAAGTCCGGACGCAGGAAGCTGGTGCGGATCGAAGCGCCGACGCGGCGGCCCGACAGCGATTGGGGCTAGTTTCTCGCGGAACATGTTTGCGTACTGCCGAGTTGTCGTACTAGCGGGATTTCTCGACCGTGCGGGCGAGCGCGTTGGCGAGGCGTACAAAGTCGGTAACGGGCAGCGTTTCGCCGCGGGCGCCGGGGGCGATTCCCTCGCGCTCGAGCTCTTCCTCGGTCGCCAGCAATTTGAGCGCGTTCTTCAGTGTCTTGCGACGCTGCCCGAATGCGGCGGCGACGACGCGCGCGAAAAGCGCTTCGTCATCGATCTTCGGTCGCGCGCGCCCAAGCGGCGTCAGGCGCGCAACCGCGGAATCGATGAGGGGCGCCGGCCGGAACGCGCCTGGCGGCACGATGAACAGTCGCTCGATGCGAAAGCGGGTCTGCAGCATCACCGAGAGCCTTCCGTAGTCGGGCGTCGCCGGCGCGGCCGCCATGCGCTGCACGACCTCTCTTTGCAACATCACCGTCATGTCGCGCAGATTTGCTTCGTATTGCGCGAGGTGGAACAGCATCGGCGACGAAATGTTGTACGGCAGGTTGCCGATGACGCGCAGCTCGCGCCCCAGCGTCGCGAAGTCGAACGTGAGCGCATCGACGTTGTGCATCCGCAGCCGATCGGGGGTGAACTCGGCTCTCAATCGGGCAGCCAGATCGCGATCGATCTCGATGACGGCGAGCAGCTTGACACGCTCGAGCAGTGGCCGTGTCAGCGCGCCGAGACCGGGGCCGATTTCGACCACGTTGTCGTCGGGTGCGGGATCGACCACGGCGATGATGCGATCGATGTAGTGGCGATCGACGAGAAAATTCTGGCCAAAGCGCTTGCGCGGCGGGTGTCTGAGAGCAGTCACACGCGGATCACGTGCGGATCGCCGCGCGGATCTGCGTAAGCTCGATGGCCAGCTCCACCGCTGCGAACAACGATCCCGGATCGGCGCTGCGCGCGAGAGCGCCATCGGCGGCAAGGTCGAGCGCGGTGCCATGATCGACCGATGTGCGCACGATCGGAAGGCCGAGCGTCACGTTGACGCCGTGGCCGAAGCTCGCGTGCTTCAGCACGGGGAGCCCTTGATCGTGGTACATCGCGATCACGCAATCGAATTCGCTTGCTTTGGCCGGAACGAAGACCGTGTCGGCAGGAAGCGGACCGGCCACGGCTATGCCCTGCTCACGGAGCGCCACCAGCGCCGGGGCGATGATCTCGAGCTCCTCCCGGCCGAGATATCCGCCCTCGCCGGCGTGGGGATTAAGACCGCACACCGCGATGCGCGGCTTGGCGATGCGGAACTTGGCCGAGAGCTCGGCGGCGACGATGCGCACCGTTCGTGTCAGCAGTGCTTCGGTGATCGCCGCCGCCACCGAGGAGAGCGGCACGTGCGTTGTCGCCAACGCGACTCGCAGCGGGCCGGTCGCGGTGGCCCCGACCAGCATCATGACCACGCTGGCGCGGGTGCGCTCGGCCAGGAACTCGGTGTGGCCGCGAAATGCGAAGCCGGCGTCGTTGATCACGCTCTTTTGCACCGGTGCAGTGACCATGGCGGAGAATTCGCCGTTGAGGCATCCGGTCAGCGCGGCGTCCAGCGTGGCAAGCACCCCTTTGGCATTGCCCGGGTCGAGGCGTCCTGGAACGGCGGGTACCGCGAGCGGAAAATGCGCGACCTCGAAGGTTCCTGGCGTGGCGTCTCGCCCTCGGATATAGGGGACGATGCGCACTCCCGCACGCAGACGGCGGGCGCGATCGCGCAGGAGCTCGATGTCGCCGATACCGACGAGGCGTGCTGCCCAGCGACGCTCGGCCAGCCGCACGCAGAGGTCGGGGCCGATGCCCGCGGGTTCGCCCAGGGTGACGGCGATTGTGCCGTTCGCATTCATCGCGGAGCTCGTCAGGGCAGCGGCTCGACGCGAATATCCGCTGAGTCGCCGAAGAACTCCACCTTGATGTCGGACGTGGCGGACACTCGTGCGCCTCCCTCGCCGAGCGCAATCTTGGCCTGCACGAAACCTTCGAGCGCGTGCGACGGTGCACCGAACAGCCACAGCGCGTCGAGCGGCTTGGCCGTATCGATCTCGCCTGTGTGCTGCACGACCGGCCCGAGCGGGAGCGCGTAGCCCTCGCGACCGAAGACCGGAAAGCGGTCCAGCGTCGCGCGATAGCGGATCACCTGTCGACCCGCGACGCGCTGCCGACTCGACAAGTCGTACCATGCGCCGGGAGGCAGAGCGACGTCGACCTCGCCGCCGGCGGCAACGATAGGCGCGACCAGCAGCGCGTCGCCGCACATGAACTGCGTCTCGTAGGTCCTCGTCAGGGCGTTGGCCGGGAAGGCGAGCGGCATCGCGCGCAGCACCGGCAGGCCGGTCGCGATGGCCTGTGCAATCACACTCTTCAGATACGGAAGCAGACGGTAGCGGAACTCGATCCACTGGCGCGCGATCGCTTCGTTTTCATCGCCGAATGCCCACGGTTCGCGAGCGCCGATGCCGTGCACTCGCATGTGAGAGCTGAACACGCTCATCTGCAGCCAGCGCAGGTACAGCTCCGCCGACGGCTGCACCGAGCCGTAGAAGCCGCCGATGTCGCTGGCGTGATACGGCACGCCGCTCATGCCCCAAGACAGTCCGCCGCGGATGCTCGCCGCCAGGCCTTCCCAGTCGCTCTGCGGGTCGCCGCCCCACTGGATCGGGTATCGCTGGCTGCCGGTCCAGCCGGCGCGCGCCCAGACCATGGGCAAGGTGTCCTGGCTGCCGAATTTTTTCGTCGCCTCGTATACGCAGCGGTTGTACAGCAGCGGATAGACGTTGTGCAGGCGCTTGCCGCGATCGCCGTTGAACGCGACCGCGTCGTCGGGGACGTGCTCGCCGAAGTCGCTCTTGATGACGTCGACGCCGGCTTCGAAGAGCGACCTGTGCGCGTCGCGCCACCATGCGTAGGCGGCGGGATTGGTGAAATCGAGGAGACCGCTATCCGGCAACGGGGTGAGCACGTCGCCGAAGGGCGAATTCTCCGAGGAGGTGTCCCAGGCGAAAACGTACGGATCGCCCTCCGTGGTCTTCAGCAGGTAGTGCTTGCTCGCGAGCTCCTGAAACAGCGGCGAGTGAATCGACACGTACGGATATTCCCACACGCACACCTTGAGCGAGTTCGCCTTGATCCTCGCCAGCACCGCGGGCGGATCGCGAAAGCGCTGCGGGTCCCAATGAAAATCGAAACGCGTCTGGACGTCCCATGCAGCTCGGCCGTCGAAGCTCAGCACGTCGCAGGGGATGCGGCGGGCGCGAAGCTTGCCGGCGACTGCGACGGCCTCCTCGGGCGTTCGATAGTAGGCTTTGGAGACCCAAAGCCCCAGCCCCCACAACGGGACGTCCGGCGCGCGACCGGTGAGGTGCGTGTAGTGGTCCAGGACTTGCGCGGGATCGCGACCGCAAATCAGGAACAGGTCGAGCGCTTCGTCGTCGACGACGGCGCAGTAGGAACGGTGCGACCAATCGGGGTAGCCGACGCCGTGCATGACGCGTCCGGGGGTGTTGACGAAGACGCCCCACGAGGCTTTCCCGCTGCCCGGGCTCCAGCAGAACGGCGCATTCTTGTAGGAGAGGCCGGTGTTGACGCCCAGCGCGTCTTCCACCTGCGACTCGACCAACTGGCCGCGCTTGTTGAGCGGTCCGAATTTCTCGCCCAGTCCATATACCGGCTCGCCGGAGCCCAGCGCGAAGGCCGCGATCCATTGCTCTCCGCTGCGTGCGCGGCCGATCACCGGCAGGCGCGTGAAGCCGCGGAAGTGCTCATCGGTGATCGAAGCGAGAACCCGATGCTCGTCGTGAAACAGCTGGATCGACAGCGGCTCGCCCCCGATTTCCAGCCGCGCGTTGCCGGAAGTGAAGGTCCAGACGCCCGGCGCCGGCTGCGCCACGTCGCAGCGCTGGGCGCGACCGAGGACCAGGCCGTAGTCAGGATGGGTATTGGGGCCTACTCTGAGCCGGAAGATGCCGGGCCCGAAGCACCCGACTTCCAGGATGTCGCCGGTGTTGGTGGCAAAAGCGGCGCCGGACGCGCTCGCGCCCAGACTGCTGGGCGCGTCGAGCCGAATGAAAGCGGTCGTATCGAGCTGCATCGTGATCTCGCTGGTGTCGGCTATCCGCTCGTTTCAGCCGGCGAACTTCGGCTCGGGTAGGCCCGCGATGTCTACCCTCATGGCAAAAATTCCACCCGACTGGGGAAACCTCGCGAGCTCATCGGCCTCGCGCATCTGACGTGCGGTCGTCACATAGAGCGTGCGCAGGTCGTCGCCGCCAAACGCGCACATCGTCGGGCACATGGCGGGCACGTCATATTCGGCCAGCAGCCGCCCCTGCGGCGAAAGCCGAACCGCCTTGCCGCCGCGATAAAAAGCGCACCAGTAGCAACCCTCGCTGTCCACCGCCGCGCCATCGGGCCGATCCGTTTCGCCGTCGAAATGCGCGAACACGCGGCCGTTCGTCGGTGTGCCGCCTGCACCATCGAAGTCGTACGCGCTGACCGTGCGCGCCGGCGTGTCGGCGTGATACATCGTGCGGCCGTCCGGGCTCCAGGCGAGTCCGTTCGAGGTCGTCATGTTGTCGAGCACGGGGACGAGCTCGAGATCGGATGACAGGCGATACAGCCACGCACTGCTGGCGTCCCGCTTTTCGTTCATGGTTCCCGCCCAGAACCGTCCTTGCGCATCGGCGCGGCCGTCATTGAAGCGGTGATGCTCGGGATCGTAGGGCGCGGCGGCGATCTTGCGCTCGAGCCCGCCTTGTCGATCGACGAACCAGATTCCGTCACGGAGCGCCGCGACGAATCCGCCGCGCGAGCGCAACGCGAAACATCCGATCGCCTGCGGCATCGGCCACGCGCTGTTGATGCCGCGCGCGGGATCGAAGCGGTTGAGCGAAGGCGCGTTGATGTCGATCCAATACAACGCCTGTTCGTCGATCGACCATACCGGACACTCGCCCAGGCTGGCCTTGACGTCGAGCACGCACTTAAAACGGGATTCCATGAGCGCGATTCCATCGGCGAAATCAGCCGTTCCGCGAAACCGAGATGCTCATCGTACAAGAAAAGCACGCGCCGGGTGCGAGCATGCGGGTGCCCGTATCGCGATCTTCGCCGGCGCGGTTGAACGCATCGGTCATATGCGTTACGGGTTCGACCGCGAAAGACGACTTGCCTTCGGACTTGTCTGACGGAACGAACACTACCAGGTAGTCGCAGGCGGGGTCGGCCGCAATTTTCGCGGTGAGCTTGCGGGCCGGCCAGCGCACTGTCGCCGGCGGCCGCCAGCCGGCAAAGCAGTTGTCGAGCATGGTGGCGCCGATGGAGCGCGGCGGGTCGAAATTCCATTCGGGGGGCACCGCGTCGAATCGTGTCGGCAGACGCGACGGATCGGTGTGCCAGACGCCGCGCGCCGCGAAACCGAGCTCGGTCTCGGCGTCGCGATCGAAATAGGGATGCCATCCCAAGCCGAAGGGAAACGCGTCGCCGCCGGTATTTTCAATCTCGAGACCGAGCTCCAGCCTGGCGCCCAGCGCATCGGCCATGAGCCCAAACCTCTGTCGCGCGCGATAGGGAAACGGCCATTCACGCGCGCGTGCACCGGACGCATCGTGCTCGAGCTCGATCGCGAGACGCGATGCCTCGCGCCGTGTCACGTTCCACGTTCGCTGCCAGCCATTGCCATGAATCGCATGCGGCTCGACCTCGATGAAGCGTGTCAACCCGTATTCGCGCCCGGCCCAGTGCAGCGTCGCGTCGGCGATGCGGTTGGAAAAAGGAATCAACGGAAAGCAGGCGAAGCTTCTTACGGAGCCTTCGGCGAGCGCTTTCTCGGGCGTCGGCCACAGAATCGCCTGGCCGTCGCAGTGAAACGACGCGATCGAGCCGCCGATGGCCGGTGCAACGACGACACGCGCCGAGCCGGCGGAGAGCTCGATGGTCTCGGTCACGCCACGGCTCGAGCGCTGAGGACACGGCTCAGTTTGCTAACTAGGCCACTAATACGCGCTTTGCGACGTCGACGGCGACGCGGGCGCGCTGCTGCGCATTTTCGCAAGATATTCCTGGCCGCGACTGACCACGTAACCCATGTCGGAGCCGACCGCTACCCAGGAAAAGCCATACTCGACGAACTTGCCCGCCATGTCCGGGTTCATGCCGATGATCCCCGACGGCTTACCCAGCCGCTTGCACGCCTGCGCGCCTTCCTTCAGCTTGTCCTGGACCGCGGCGTTGCCGATGTCGCCGATGAATCCCATCGATGCCGACAGATCTCCCGGGCCAATGAAAATCGAATCGACACCGGGAACGGCGGCGATCGAGCGCAGCTGATCGAACGCGGGCAAGGTTTCGATCTGTACGATGACGCAGACCTCTTCGTTTGCGCGCTTGAGGTAATCGGGTATCGTGCCGTAGCGGCTGCCGCGATGCGTCCCGGCGACGCCGCGCACGCCTTCGGGCGGATAGCGGGTCGATGCCACCGCGCGCTTGGCTTCGTCCGCGTTTTGCACGAAGGGAAAGAGCAGCGTCTGTGCGCCCGCGTCCATCGCCCGCTTGACCATCACCATGTCGTTCCAAGGCGGGCGAACGATCGCCTGCGCCGGCGTTCCCGCGATCGCCTGCAGGATACCGATCATTTGCGGCGTGTCGATGGGCGTGTGCTCCATGTCGACCACGAGAAAGTCGAAGCCCACCGACCCCAGCGCTTCGGCGGTCGACGGGGCGGCGCTCATCAGCCATGCGCCGATCGGCGTCTTGCCCGAGGCGATGGCGCGCTTGAACTTATTCACGGGCAATTCCATGAGCTTGTCTCCGCAAAAAAATGAGGGCTGGTTTGGGAAATGAGTAGGAAATAAGGGAAAAACCAGGACGGATCATTGTAGCGGGCGTTTACACTCGAGTCATGCCTGTGTTACACATGGCCTCGACAGATAATGGCCGCGAGAGCAATGGCAACGCCGAACGCAGCGGCGTCCGCACTCGCCTCATACCCCAGCCTCGCCGGCAAGACGGCGTTTGTGTCCGGAGGCGGCTCGGGCATCGGCGCGGTGATCGTCGCACACCTTGCGCAGCAGGGATGCAACGTCGCTTTTTGCGACGTGGCGAAGGCGCCCTCGGAGGCGCTCGTCTCGCTGCTCGCTCCGGCGCCTGTTCGCTTCTATCACTGCGATGTGCGCGACATCGCCGCACTGCGCGCGACGCTGGCTGTGGCCGCGAATGAATTGGGCGCGATCACCATCCTTGTGAACAATGCGGCGCGCGATGATCGTCACGACTTGAGCGAGGTCACGCCCGAATACTGGGACGATCGGCAGGCGGTGAATCTGCGCCATCATTTCTTTGCTGCGCAAAGTGTCGTGCCCGCCATGGCCAAGCACGGCGGCGGCGCCATCATCAACATGGGTTCCGTGTCGTGGATGCGCGGCACTCCCGGGATGATCGCGTATACCACTGCCAAGGCGGCGATCAGCGGCTTGACGCGCTCGCTTGCGCGCGAGCTGGGCATGCACAACATTCGCGTCAATTCGGTCGTTCCCGGCGCGATTCTGACCGAGCGCCAGATCAAGCTGTGGCTCACGCCGGACCTCGAACGCGAGTTCATCGACGGCCAGTGCCTCAAATTCCGGCTGACTGAAAGCGACGTCGCGCGTGCGACCCTGTTCCTGGCTTCCGACGAAGCGCGCGCAATCACCGGACACAATCTGATCGTCGACGGCGGTCTCGCGCAGACGAGAGCCGGTTGATTGACCGCGGGAGGCGTCAAGGGCTGATCGCAGGATTATAATTGCACTATTCGGGGGGCTTTCGAGCCTCCCCTTTCTTTTTGCCCGACTCTTGTCCCGGATGCGCGCGCACTTTTCCCGGCCAGCGTTCTTCGAAGGCGTCCGCGACATGACGCCGGTGCTGATCGGCATCGTCCCTTTCGGCATGGTCTGCGGTATCGCGGCGATCTCGGCCGGCGCCTCACCGCTCGCGGCGCTGGCGATGTCGGCGATCATGTTCAGCGGCGCGGCGCAGATCGTAGCGTCACAGCTGCTTGCCGCCGGGGCCCCGTTGCTGGTGATCATCCTGTCCTGTCTGGTGGTGGGCTTACGCTTTCTGGTCTACAGCGCGGCGATGGCGCCTTATCTGCGGCCGCTCGATCGCCGCTGGCGCAATATTCTGTCATTCGTCCTTACCGATCAGGCGTTCGCGGGTACCATTCAGCGCTTTCGTGAATCGGACGACCTGCGCGCCAACGCGTCCTACTTTCTCGGCGGAGGGGTGCTGCTCTGGATCGTCTGGCAGATCGCCACGCTCGCCGGTATCCTGGTCGGACAGGTGATTCCGGCGTCGTGGCAGCTCGAGTTTGTCGTGCCCCTGTGCTTTCTCGCGGTACTGGCGCCGCTGCTCCGCGACCGCGTCACGCTGCTGGTGGTTGTCGCGGCCGGCGTGGCCGCGATCGCGCTCGATGACATGCCGATGCGTTTGTCGCTGATTTGCGCGGGCCTGATCGGCATCGCCGCCGGTGTCGTCGCCGACACCCTTCGTGGACAGCATGAGTAGGGAGGCGACAATCTGGCTCGCGATTTTTGCCGTGGGCGCGATCAACTATGTCGCGCGCCTTTCGTTCATTGCGCTCTTCGCGCGTCGCGACATGCCGCCTCTGCTCGGCCGTGCGCTCAAGCACGTGCCGGCGGCCATGCTGACCGCGATCGTCGTTCCGGCGGTCGTTTTCGTGGCGCCGGGCCTGCTCCGGCTCGACTTCGGAAACGCCAAGCTGATCGCGGCAGTAGCGGCGCTTGCCGTCGCCGCTTGGCGGCGGAGCACGACGCTTACCATCGTGGTCGGCATGGCGGTGCTCTGGCTCGCGCAGTACGCGTTGAGATAAGATGATCGCGTCACCGAACGCTTCTGGAGACCGCACGAGGATTGCGTGATGCTCGACGTCTTCATATCGTCATTCCCGCGAAAGCGGGAATCCAGTGTCTTTGGTACGAACGCCACTGGGTCCCCGCTTTCGCGGGGACGACCCCAATTTTGCGGATGTTCTCGTCCATCTCGTCCATCATCAGTATCTGAGGAAAGCTGATGCGATTCGAAGGCACCGATACTTATATCGCCACCCCGGACCTGATGCTCGCCGTCAATGCGGCGGTCACGCTCGAACGACCGCTGCTGGTCAAGGGCGAGCCGGGGACCGGCAAGACCATGCTGGCGGAGGAAGTCGCTCGAAGCTTGAAGCGACCGCTGGTGCAGTGGCACATCAAGTCTACGACCAAGGCGCAGCAGGGTCTCTACGAATACGACGCCGTGTCGCGATTGCGCGACTCGCAGCTCGGCGACTCGCACGTCGGCGACATCGCGCACTACATCAAGCGCGGCGTGCTCTGGGAGGCGTTCGAATCGGAATCGCCGGCGGTGGTGCTGATCGACGAGGTCGACAAGGCCGACATCGAGTTTCCCAACGATCTGTTGCGGGAGCTCGATCGCATGGAGTTCTACGTCTACGAGACGCAGAAGACGATTCGCGCGCGCCACCGTCCGCTGGTGGTGATCACCAGCAACAACGAGAAAGAGCTGCCGGACGCGTTCCTGCGCCGCTGCTTCTTCCATTACATCCGTTTTCCGGACCGGGAAACGATGACGCGCATCGTCGACGTTCACTTTCCGGGTTTGAAGAAGAGCCTGCTCAAGGAAGCGCTCGAAGTCTTCTTCGAGCTGCGCGACGTGCCCGGATTGAAGAAGAAGCCATCGACCTCCGAGCTCCTCGACTGGTTGAAGCTCCTGCTGGCCGAGGACATTCCGCCGGAGGCCCTGCGCAGTACCGACAAGAAGGTGATCATTCCGCCGCTGCACGGTGCGCTGCTCAAGAACGAGCAGGACGTGCATTTGTTCGAGAGGGTCGCCTTCCTGGCGCGCAGCGGAAGATAGCCATGCGCTTCATCGAGCCCGTCACGCTGATCGGCGCCTACGCCAGCATCGAGCCGCTGGGACGCGAGCACGAGCAGGCGCTGCAGCACGCGGCGGCCGACGGAGAGCTGTGGCGGCTGTGGTACACGTCGGTCGCGCCCCCGGAGAAAATGGGCCAATACATCGCCACCGCGCTCGACATGCGCGAGCGCCTGGATTCGATGCCGTTTGTCGTACGCGAGAAATTCTCCGGCGAGATCGTCGGCTGCACGCGTTATTTCAACGTCGACGCGGCCAACCGTCGGCTGGAGATCGGGCATACCTGGTATTCCAAGCGCGTCCAGCGCGGCCCGATCAACACCGAGTGCAAGCTGCTGCTCCTGACCCATGCCTTCGAGAAACTCTCGTGCATCGCGGTCGAGTTTCGCACCCACTGGTTCAATCAGGCCTCGCGCACCGCGATCGCGCGGCTCGGCGCGAAGCAGGACGGCGTGCTGCGCAATCATCAGTTGTCGGCCGACGGCTCGAAACGGGACACGGTGGTTTTCAGCATCATCGACGGTGAATGGCCGGCGGTGAAGCGGCACCTGCGCTACCAGCTCGAGCGCCCGCGGTAATCGTTGCGAGAGGGCCAAGGTGCTGGTCGACTTCTTTCTCCACCTCAAGGCCGCGAAGCTGCCCGTCTCCACGCGCGAGTTCCTTACCCTGCTCGACGCGCTCAAGCACGAAGTCGTCTCCGCAAGCATCGACGATTTCTATTTCCTCGCCCGCACCTGCCTCATCAAGGACGAGGCGCTGTACGACCGCTTCAATCTGGCGTTCGGCGCCTACTTCAAGGGCGTTGACCGCGTGTTCGATATCCGTGCGCAGATTCCGGAGGAGTGGATCCGCAAGCTGATCGAGGGAAATCTATCCGAGGAAGACAAGGCGCTGGTGAAGGCGCTTGGTGGCTGGGACAAGCTGATGGAGACGCTTAAAGCCAGGCTGGAGGAGCAGCGAGGCCGCCACCAGGGCGGCTCGAAATGGATCGGCATCGCGGGAACGAGCCCGTTCGGCGCGTACGGATACAATCCGGAAGGTGTTCGCATCGGACAGGAAAAAGGCGGCAACCGAAGCGCGATCAAGGTCTGGGACGAGCGGACGTTTCGCAATCTCGACGACTCGGTCGAGCTCAACACGCGCAACATCAAGATCGCGCTGCGGCGCCTGCGCCGGTTCGCCCGCGAGGGCGTGCCCGAGGAGCTCGACCTCGACGCGACCATCGACGGCACCGCGAAAAACGCCGGCTGGCTCGATCTGCACCTGGTGCCGGAACGCCGTAATCGCGTCAAGGTGCTGCTCTTCCTCGACGTCGGTGGCTCGATGGATCCGCACGTCCAGGTGTGCGAGGAGCTGTTCTCGGCGGCGAAAAGCGAGTTCCGCCATCTCGAGTACTTCTACTTCCACAACTGCGTCTACGATTACGTCTGGCGCGACAACCGCCGCCGTCGCAACGAGCGCATCGCGACCTTCGACCTGCTGCACAAATACGGCCCGGACTGGAGGCTGGTCCTGGTCGGCGATGCGGCGATGAGCCCCTACGAGATCGTGCAGGCCGGCGGCAGCGTCGAATACATGAACGACGAGCCGGGCGCGGCCTGGCTCAAGCGCCTGATCGACGCCTATCGCCACGCGATATGGCTGAACCCCGAGCCCGAGCGCTCGTGGGGCTACTCGCGCTCGACGCAGATCGTGCTGGAGATACTGGGGCCGCGCATGTTTCCGCTCACCCTCGACGGCCTCCAGCGCGGGATCGCGGCGCTGCGGAAGTAGTGGCTGATCGCGGCGCCGCGGAAGTGACGGTGAATCGGGGCGCGATGATCGCGTACCACGCAAGCGACAGGATGACCAGCATCCACACGATGACCGGTCCACTCGGAAGGTCGAGCGCGGTCGAGGCAACGAGCCCCGCCGCATAGCCTGCCGCGCCGATCGCCCACGCGGCCGCAAGTCGTCGCCGCGTCATTTTTCGGGTGGCCAGCGGCGGCACGATCAGCGTTGCGAATACCAGGTACAAACCGACCAGCTGTACCGACACCGTGACCGCGAGCGCGAACAGGACGTAGAAGCCGGTGCGGCCGAGGCGCTCCTTCCAGCCGAACCATAGGAAGAGTACTACTGCGTAGACCAGCGCGGCCCACAGCAGCCGCGACGGCTGCGCCCAGAGAATCTGTCCGACCAGGAGATCGCGCAAGTGCTCGCTGCCGTGCGCGTTGCTGGCCAGCAGCAACACGCTGCCGGTCGCGCCGAGGATGAACACCACGCCGATGACCGCTTCCTGCACTTCGGGCCAGACCCGCTCGGTCCAGGTGAGCAAGAGCGCACCTGCCAGCGCCGCCGCCAGCGCCGCAATCTGAACTGCGATGCCCTCGGCCTCGAATCCCATCTGATCGGCGAGCAGCACCCCGCAGCCCGCAATCTGCGCGATGGCGAGGTCGATGAAGACGATGCCGCGCGCGAGCACCTGCATCCCGAGCGGCACATGTGTCGAGGTGACGAGCAAGCCGGCCGCGAAGGCAGGAAGCAGAATCGAAAGGCTGATGGCGTCGAGATTCACTGGAGACCTTTGAGCAGCCGCTGGACCGTATCATCGAACAAACCGAACAGATCCTTGGCGGCGTCGTCACCACCGACGGTGAACGGCAGCACAACAACGTTGATCTTCGCCCGCTCCGCGATCCATTGTGAAGCACGGTCGCTCTGATACGCCGCGCGCAGGACCATCTTCACCGGCTGGCGCTGCACCGTGGCCAGCACCTCCGATAGATGGGCAGTCGTGGGTTCGACGCCCGGTTTCGGTTCCAGTGCCGCGACCTCTTTCATGCCCAGCCATGCGATCAGATAGGTGAATCCCTTGTGCTGGACGACGATCGCGACGCCTTTCAACGGAGCTCCTTCTTTCTCCCATCGCGCGATCGCGGCGTTCCAGCGCTCGGCGAAGGCCTTGTAGCGCGTCTGGTAATACGCGGCGTTTTCGGGATCGAGCTCGGCCAGGCGCGCCGAAAGCGGCCCCGCGACGCGAGCGATATTGCGCGGATCGGTCTGGATGTGTGGATCGCCGGCCGCATGCACGTCGCCCTCCGACCGATCCAGGCGTGACGGTTTGTCCAAGATCGGAACGAACGATGCCGCCTCGAAATAGCCCGGCTTGCCGGCTTGCACCTTGGGGTTACCCGCTTGCTGGGTCACCAGCGGCAGCCATCCGATCTCGAGCTCGGCACCGGTCGCGACGACCAGGTCGGCGCCGCGGGCGCGGCCGATCAGACTCGGCTTCGCCTCCACGTGATGCGGATCCTGCAGTGGATTGGTCGCGGTATAGACCTTGACCTTGTCGCCGCCCAATTCCTCGGTGAGCGCGCCCCATTCGGGCACGGTCGCGAAAACGTTGAGTGCCGCAGCCGCGGGTCCGCCGGAAAGGGCGAGCAGCGCTGCCAACAGCCATTGCAAATGCGATGATCTCATCGCGTGCTCCTTTAGAATTTGTGCGCGCCGTGCGCGCCCAGCGTCAGGATGTATTGCAGGAACAGCTGATTGTCAGTCACGCCGACCTGCGTCTTGCTCTGTCCCCACTGCAGGCGGATGCGGCTGAATTCGGACGGCGTGTAGTCGACCATTAACGTGGAGCGCTCGGGATGGAACGCCGGCGCATCCAGGAAAGCCGCATTGGTGCCGTAATCCACGTGCCCCGGATCGAGCCGGTCGTAGCGCGCGCCGACGCGCCAGTAGGGCATGAATTGGTAGACCCCCTGCAAGTACCAGCCGCTCTGCCGCGAGGTGTACGCCGAGGTGTTGGTCAGCCCCAGCGCACCGTCGACGTCATAGATGAAATCACCGTTCTCGCGGCGCCAGAAATACTCACCCTGCACCTTGAAGTTCGTGTACAGCGGATTGCCGTTGGGCGCGTACTTCCAGACAAAATCGGCAATGGCGACGTGGCTGGTCCCGTTGAACCCAACCTGGGCATTGTTGCCGGCGCGATCGAACTGTGAGTACTGGCGGTCCTGCGCGCGCGTCTGCAGATAGGAGAGGCCGGCGCGCCAGCTGTGACTGGCGCCGATGTCGTCTCCTGTGTGGGCGTAGATCACACCGGACCCGACACCGTTCTTGTTGCGCATCGACCCCGGGAAGTTGTCTCCGTTGCCGACTTCGGCGCCGAGCTCGAGAAATTGATCGGTCGGCGCAACCCACTTGAGTTGCAAGCCGTCGTTGGTGTACTGGCTGCCGAGGAAAGCTTGATAGGCAAGCGGGGCGTCGATGAAATCCCACGCGTGCTGGTGCTGCTCGTTCATGTAGCCAAGCCCCGAGAAGAAGCGACCGAACTTGGGAACCATGCCGTACGGCGCCGCGGTGTAGATTCCGTACGCCTCCTCGACCGACACCGTGTTTTCCGGCGTGAGCGAGACAATAAGATTGCCCGCGAACAGGTGATCGACGCTGGCGGAGATCGCGAGCTCGGATTCCGACAGCGAGAAGCCGCGGCGCCCGGGGCCGATGTCGCCGCCCGGTGCGAAGCCGCCGATCGTGAACTTCGACGGGTCCTGGGAAAGATTGGCGTACCTTCCCTGCAGCACTGCCGAGATCGCCGGATTGAACGCTGCGATGCCGGATGCAGATGATGTCGCCGGCAGCGCGGCGGCGACGGGAGGCGCCGGCGTGGTTGCGGCGTCCTTGGTTTTCGCGGTCTCGGCGTCCTTCAGTCGCTGCTCCAGCGCCTGAATTCGCGCTTCGTAGCTTTCCTTCAGTTGCCTGATCTGCTCGCGAATCTCCGCGAGGTCGGCATCGGTTGCCGCCCACGCCGAGAACGGCACGGACATCGCCAACGCCAAAGCGCCGGGCAGCCAAATGAATTTGGACATTTGACACTCCTCTAGCCATGATGGACTTATGCCGTACGCGACGGCATACCCAAACGGACTAGGGGAGCATCGGCGGGGCGCGGCTGGAGTAGTAGGCGGGCGCCGCGACCTCTTGCGACGAGAACCGGATTCCAACTCGGCCCGAATCGACGATCGCCGGTGGCGGCGATGCAACGCCGCTCGCGATCGCGTGTGAACCGCCCGCGAGTAACGCACACTCGATGCACGGTGAATTGCTTGCCGATTGTTGCAGCCCTTGCTCATGCCACCAGCGCAGCTGATCGCCGAAGTGCTGCAGCTCGTGCCTCTGTCCTTCGAGCTGCATGCCAAACAGCAGCAGTGAAAAAAGAACGGTGAGGAAGGTGTGTTGCACGGCAGCTGGTCGCTTACGTCGGGACACGGTCGATCAGTTTACTGCAAAACTGTCGTGCGAACGAACAGCGTGGCCACGCACGCTGCGCGCGAGGCCCCGCGCCGAGCGCCTCGCGTCGCGGCCTCCTTGGACCGCGACATGAAGTTGTATGTTGCGTGGCAGCCTACATCGCGCCCGACGCGAAAGTAGGGGCAAGCACGTCGAGTGCGTCCAGCTTCGCCGACGGTTCCTTGATCGTGATCCGCCACAGCGTGCGCGAATCGTTCGGGTCGGTCAGCGTCGCGGAGTGGAGCAGCGACGCGTTGTCCCATATGACGATGTCGCCGACGCGGTAGTCATAGCTGAGCACGTATTTCGGCTGCGTCCCGTGCGCCGCCAGCACGTCGAGGAGCGCGACAGCTTCATCCTCCGGCATGCCGACGATGCCGTAAGAGCTGCCCGATACCGCATAGAGCGCCTTGCGGCCCGTGACCGGATGGGCGCGTACGAGCGGATGGGTGATCAGCGGCATCTTGGCTTTTTGCTCCGGCGTCAACGGCGATGCCGCGATGCGGCTCGCGTCGTTCATCTCCTTGCGATTGCCGTAGTGGTGGATGGCGACAAGCGATGCGATCTCTTGTTTCATGGGGCCGCTCAAGCCGTCGTACGCAGCGTATTGATTGGCGAAGAGCGTGTTGCCGCCGGATTTCGGAACCTCGATCGAATAGAGCATCGTCGCGCGTGCCGGGACCTGGAGATACGAGTAGTCGGTATGGAAATAGGTGCCGGCGTCGGCCAGTCCGACCGGCTGGCCGTCCTTTTTCCGGTTGGACAGGATCAGGATGTTGGGGTCGGCCGGATGGTGAAACTGGTCGATCACGTGCGGCTCCGGCGGACCGAAGCGGCGCGCAAAGGCAACGTACTGCGCGGGAGTCAGCGACTGAGCGCGAAGCACCAGCACCTGGCCCTGGAAGAACGTGCGCTCGAGCTCGTCGAATTCCGCAGGCGACAGTGGCTCCGAAACGTCGATGTCCGACGTTTGCAGGCCGAAACCTGGCGAAAGCGGCTTCGTTTCCATCATGATAGAGCGGCCGCCTTGGAGCGCAGTGTGACGCAGCGCGTTGCGCTTCGGCGGCAGCCTCGATTCGTATCAGAGACGGAAACAATATCACGATCAGCAGCACCAGCAGCATTGGAATGAAAAGGATGTCCGTGTCCGTCACAACATCCTTGATCTTGATACGGCCGATCGAGTACGCCATCATCGGGCACACGCCGTACGGCGGCGTGACCAGACTCGCGATACCATATCCATACGCGTCGCATCCGAACTGCCAGTCGGTCCGTAGTTGCTCCTGATTCTGAACGCGTCATTTTTAGTGGGCAGGCCGATGACCGTAAGCGGGCGAAACAGGACGGCGCTCTCCATCGTATTGTCGTTTTCTGCGGCTTTGGCGCACGCCGACGGCGTGCCCAGGATCGCCCCGATCAATGTTTTCGGGCACTATGAAACCGCCATAGGCACATCCGACGCGGCGAGCGCCGGTTACATCACGCCGCAACTGATCGATGACCGGCCGCTGCTGCGGCCCGGCGAAGTGCTGGAGTACGTCCCCGGGATGATCGTCACCCAGCACAGCGGCGCCGGCAAGGCGAATCAATACTTCCTCCGCGGGTTCAACCTCGACCACGGCACCGATTTCGCAACCGATCTCGCGGGGATGCCGGTCAATCTGCGCACTCACGCGCATGGCCAGGGGTACATGGACCTCAACTTCATGATCCCGGAGCTCGTGTCGCGGATCGACTATTACAAGGGACCGTACTTTGCGCAGCAGGGAGACTTTGCTACCGCCGGCTCGGCCAGCATTCACTACGCCGAATCGTTGCCGAATTCCTTGGCGGAACTGGGAATCGGGACGGAAAAATATGGTCGGGCATTGCTCGCAGGATCGCCCGAAGTCGGGCCCGGTCGCGTGGTGTACGGCGTCGAGCTCTATCACGACAACGGTCCCTGGGACAACCCCGACAACTACCGCAAACTCAACGGCGTGCTTCGTTACACGCAGAAAGCGGGCGACGGACAGTGGGGGGTCACCGCGATGGGCTATTCGGGCAAGTGGAACTCGACCGACCAGATCCCGCAGCGCGCGGTCAACTCGGGGCTGATCGACCGCTTGGGCGCGATTGACCCCAGTGACGGCGGTAGAACGTACCGCTACAGCCTTTCCGGCGACTATCAGCAGCAAGTCGCTGGCGGTCAACTGCAAAGCACCGCATACGGCATCCGGTACTATTTGAAGCTCTATTCGAACTTCACCTATTTCCTGAACGATCCGGTCAATGGCGATCAGTTCAATCAATACGACAACCGCAAGATTCTGGGCTGGAATGGGAGCTGGACGCGGCCCGATAAGGTCTTCGGCCTGGATATGACCAACACGCTGGGTTGGGACATCCGACAGGATCGCCTCGATCCTGTCGCGATCTACAACACGGTGCAGCGGAGACCTCTGTCGACGAAACGGGAAGATCGTGTCAGGGAGACCAGCTATGCGATCTATGCCCAGAATCAGACGCAATGGACCGACTGGTTGCGCACGGTCGCCGGCGTGCGCGGGGACAGGTACGACTTCAAGGTCGACAGCAACATCGCGGACAACTCGGGAAGCCGAAGTGCAGGCATCGGTTCGCCGAAACTTTCGATGATCTTCGGACCTTGGCAAAAGACCGAATACTTCGTCAACCTCGGCGAAGGCTTCCACAGCAACGACGGACGCGGCACGACGACGCACGTCGACCCGGGCACGGGCGCGGCAGTCGACCCGGTCACGCCGCTGGTGCGTGCCAAAGGCGCCGAGTTAGGTGTACGCACGGAAGTCGTTCCGAATCTTCAGTCTTCGCTGAGCCTGTGGTATCTGCATCTAGATTCCGAGCTTGTCTTCCAGGGCGACACGGGAACCGACACTCCCGGACGCCCCTCCAGACGCACGGGTGTCGAATGGTCGAACCACTACACGCCGAACACGTGGCTGCTGGTCGATCTGGACCTGGCTTACACGCACGCCCGGTTTGCCGACAACGATCCGCTCGGCAATCACATTCCGGAGGCGCTGCAGGGTACCGCCGAGGCAGGCATTACCGTGCGCAAGCTCGGACCCTGGACGGCAAGCCTCTTCGGGCGCTATTTCGGTCCGCGCTCACTGCTCGAGGACAATAGCGTCAAGTCGAAATCGACCACGCTGTTCAATGCGCAGGCAACGTACGAGGTGAACAAGCAACTGCGGCTGCGCTTCGACGTGTTCAACATCTTCGACCGCAAAGCCGACGACATCACTTATTACTACAGGTCCCGCTTGCCGGACGAGCCTGCCGGTGGCGTCAACGACATTCACTTCCACCCGGTCGAGCGCCGCAGCCTTCGCCTTGCCATGCTTTTCAAGTTCTAACGAGCCATTGCGCCATATCCTTACCCCTTTCGATAGTAAGATTGTCCGATGACCTCCTCTACGCCCGGCGGCCTGGCCGCATCTTCGGACCTACCCGCCGCCGCGGCGGCAGCCGGCGGCGCGCCACGGGTCGTCGCGACCTGGCTTCTCGTCTGCTGCACGCTGCTGTTCGCGTTGATCGTGGTTGGTGGGGTGACGCGCCTGACGCATTCGGGGCTGTCGATTACCGAATGGCAACCCATCGTCGGCACGCTGCCGCCGTTGTCGGAGTCGCAATGGAACGAAGCGTTTGCCAAATATCAGGCGACGCCTCAATACCTGCAAGTCAATCGCGGCATGAGCATCGAGGCGTTCAAAGGCATCTTCTGGTGGGAATATGTCCACCGCTTGCTCGGGCGCCTGGTGGGCTTCGCGTTCATCGTGCCGCTGCTATGGTTCGTCGCACGCCGAATGCTTCCGTCCTCTCTCGGTCTGGCGCCGATGCTGTTCGGTATCTTCCTGCTCGGCGCCTTGCAGGGGGCATTGGGCTGGTACATGGTGCAAAGCGGTCTGGTCGACGACCCGCGCGTGTCGCAGCTCCGGCTCACTGCGCACCTCGGCATGGCATTGCTGATCTTCGCGGCGATGTTCTGGACCGCGCTCACGCTACTGCGTCCTTCGGGACCCGCCGATGCGCGGACCAGGCCGCTCTTTCGCGCCGCGGTGTCGCTGGTCGCGCTGATTTTTATCATGGCACTTTCCGGCGGCCTGGTCGCCGGAATTCGCGCGGGATTCGCCTACAACACCTTTCCACTTATGAACGGCCATGTCGTGCCGCCGGAGATCATGCTTATCCGTCCCTGGTACATGAACTTCGTCAACAACATGGCGACGGTTCAGTTCGATCATCGGATGCTCGCGTGGACACTCCTGGCGCTGGTGCCGATCTGGTGGTGGAGGGTTCGCGCCACGCCCGAGATACCGGCCCGGGCGCGCCGCGCCGCGCACCTGTTGCTCGCGATGCTGCTCGCGCAGGTGTCTCTCGGCATCTCGACGTTGCTGCTGGTGGTGCCGCTGCCGCTCGCGGCTCTCCATCAGGCGGGCGCCGTGTTGCTTTTTGCGGCGGCCCTCAATGCTGCGCACGCGCTGCGCCGAGACGCCGGCATGCCCCGCCGGTCTGCCCGGAGAGCCGACGAAGCACTATAAGTTCCAGTCGCTGGCGACGAGTTTGTTGCGCTTCGCCCTGATTGACATTACGATTTCGAATTCGAATGCACACCCGCTCGCACCGGTCACCGAGAATTCGAAGGTATTGGCAGTGAATCGCAGCACGTCCGCAGCCAGATTTTTGTCCTGCCGCGCAGTCATGGCGGCGGTCGCTGCGGTCGCCTTTGCGATCATGGTGTCGATCGCGGCAACGCACTTGCACATCGGCGTCGATGCCGATGAGGGATGCGCGGTCTGCGCCGCCTTCGTCGGCAAACTCGAAGGTCCCAGCACCCCGTCGATTGCTGTCCCTCCCGTCAGCGTCTCCTACTTCGCGCGCCCACTTCGAGTCGCGCCTCACGTAGAGCCCCACGCCCTCGTCGTTTTGCCGCCTAGCTGCGGCCCACCTCGCTTCGCATAGCGAGCGCGTCGGCCGGCCGGCCGCCGCGCACATGATCTACCGAAGATCACTGCCGTCGATACGTCGACGGCATCTCATTGCTATGCGCGTGAAGGAAAAACGATGCCCAGCTTCCGTTCTCTACGGCCATTGGCCGTATGTCTTGCCGCCTGCCTTGCCGTAACTCCGGTGCTCGCAGCGACCATCAACACGACGACCAAAGATGCCGGCGGGAAACCCGTCGCCGGCGTTCTGACAACACTTCGCGATGCGGCAGGTAATCAGCTCGGACAACAGACTACAGACGCGCAGGGGTTGGCGACGTTCGCTAACGTCCCTGTCGGCCGTTACGTCATCGAAAGCAGCAAGGGAACCGCGACACCAGCCACGCTGAGCGTCGAGGTAAGCGATGCGCCTACCGTTGCGGTAACGGTTCTGATGGCGAGCGAGGTGCAGCTTGCACCGATCCAGGTGATAGCGACCCGCCTCAAGGAGGCGCGGATCGCGTTATCTCCCAAGATAGGCACCACGGTCTACACGCTGGATCAGCAATTGGTGGCCGAATATGGCGCCGGCGACAACACGGCAATGAACGACGTGCTGTTGCGCTTGCCCGGCGTGGCGCAAGACTCCAAGGCGTCGGGCTCCTTGCATGTCCGCGACGAGCACGCCAACGTCCAGTATCGCATCAACGGCATCCAGCTCCCGGAAGGTATCAGCGGGTTCGGGCAGTCCGTCGATAGTCGTTTCGTCGATCATATTGACTTCGTGACCGGCACACTCCCGGCGCAGTATGGCCTGCGCACTGCCGGTGTGGTCGACATCGAAACCAAAGATGGCTCGGTCTCCGCGCCTGGTGGCAGCATCGGCATGCTTGTTGGCGGCCACGACAGCTTCCAGCCCAGCTTCGAATTGATCGGTTCGAAGGGCGCGCTCAGTTACTACGCGACGGGAAACTTCCTGACCAATACCCTGGGCATCGAGAATCCGATCCCGACTCGAAACGCCATTCACGATCGCACGCAACAAACCCGTGGCTTCGGATACTTGTCGTACGTAGTGGATGAGACCACCCGCTTGGGACTGATGGTCGGGACCTATCAAGGACGCTTTGAAATACCCAACAATCCGGACCAGGTGCCGGGTTTCTCGCTCACCGGAGTAAGTAACGTGGAGACGGGCTTCAATGCGCGCCCTTCGTCGGACCTTGACCAGCGGCAGCGGGAGGTCAATCACTATACGGTCCTGTCGTTGCAACAGAGCCGTGGTCTATTGGACTATCAAGCGTCGCTGTTCTACCAATACTCGAGTCTGCACTATCTGCCCGACACCCAGGGCGGCGACCTCATCTATAACGGAGTGGCCTCCGACGTCTTTAAGTCCAACTCCGCCACCGGGGTGCAGGCCGATGCATCCTATAAGCTCGCGGCGGCGCACACCGCCCGCTTTGGCTTCAATTACGTACACCAGCTTACGCACAGCAATAATAGCGTCGGCGTCTTTCCGGTCGACGACGCCGGCAATCAAAGCAGCAGCGACCCGCTGACGATCATCGATAACTCGAGCAAGCGCGGCAATCTTACAGGTCTCTACGTTCAGGACGAGTGGAGACTTGATCCGCGGCTCACCGTCAACTACGGCGTTCGATTCGATCACGTCGCGGCTTTCACCAATGAGCATCAGTTCAGCCCGCGGCTGAACGCACTGTGGAAGCTTACTGACGCCACCGCGATTCATGCCGGCTACGCCCGATACTTCACGCCGCCGCCGCAGGAGCTCGTGGTACAGCAGAGTATCGATTTGTTTGCTGGCACGACCAACGCACCTGAAATCGCCCAATCGGATACGGTCAAGGCCGAACGGACTCATTACTTCGATATCGGTGTCTCGCAAACAATTTCACCGCAACTGACCGTCGCTGTCGACGGATACTACAAGCAAATCACCAACCTGCTCGACGAGGGCCAATTTGGCCAGGCGCTTATCCTGACGCCGTTCAACTACGCCAAGGGTTACGCAGAAGGCGTCGAGCTTTCGATGACCTACTCCGGACAGCAATTGAGCGGTTTTCTGAGCCTTGCCGTTGGGAAAGCAAAGGGCAAGAACATCATCTCCGGGCAGTCGCTTTTCGGCGCGGACGAGTTGGCGTACATCGCCGATCACTACATCTATCTCGACCACGATCAACGCTATTCGGTCTCAGGCGGTTTGACGTATCGGATGGGTGCGACCCGATTGAGCGGTGATTTCATCTACGGGAGCGGGTTGCGCAACACGCCGGATGGAGCGCCGCCCAATTCGGGCAAGTTGCCGAGTTACTTCACCATGAATACGGCCCTGGTTCATAGCTGGAAGGATAGCCCGGTCGGTAACCTCGAAGGACGCGTCGGCATCACCAATATCTTCGACAAGACATACTTGCTGCGTGATGGATCGGGCGTCGGCGTGGGCGCACCGCAATATGGCGGACGTCGGACGTGGTTCGCTGCCCTATCGCACGCGTTCTGAGGGTGCGCTTACCGGGCACGTCGAGGCGAATGCAGCCGGTGCGGCAGCTTCAGTCGTGTCGTCGCCCTGACCCGGTGGTGGGATCGATTTGCTTTCGGCGGCGTCTCGCGCGATGATTGCGGTCCCGCCGCGCACTAAGCGGCGCGACTAAAAGCGCCTCCATGACCGAAACCAGTAAGCTCGACGAACCCCTAAGCGATGCCGACTACGACGAGCTCGAAGCATTCCTGGGCTCCAATGTCGTTCCGCAGGATTGCATGGATCTGGAAATGCTCGACGGATTCCTGACGGCGATCGTCTGCGGACCCGAGCTTATTCAGCCGTCCGAATGGCTGCCCGTGTTGTGGAGCGACAGCCAGCGCAGCGTGACCCCTGTGTTCCAGAACAACGAACAGGCCGAGCGCATTCTGTCGCTGGTGCTTCGGCTGCAGCAGAGCATCCGCCGCACGCTGGCGGAATCGCCGACGCGCTTCAAGCCGCTTTTGTATCACGCGGAAACGGAAAAGGAAGAGCGCAGCCCGCCCGAAGCAAGCGCCTGGTGCGAGGGATTCATGACCGGCGTGCTGCTTCGCGAGCAGGAGTGGGAGCCGCTCTACGCGGAGGAGTCCTCGCGCGACTGGATGTTGCCGATCGAGGCGCTGGCCTACGGCGATCACGATCCGGAGTACCTCGACTGGGTGGACACCGAGGAAAAGCGGCTGGGCATGATCGACGAGCTTCCCATCGCGACGGTGTTGATCTGCCGATTCTGGCAAGAGCGCAATCGCACCGATACGCCTAACCGCGCCGAGCGGCGCGCGCAGCGGCGCGAAGCCTCGCGCAAGGGTCGCCAGCGGCTGCATTGAGAGGGCAGCGGGCGCGGGCAGCCGCAAGACTTCTGTCGTCTCAGCTCATTTTGGTAGCGGAGCGGGGACCCAGCGGCGTTCGTCAAAAGACACTGGGTTCCCTCCCCGCTTTCGCGGGGACTAAAGGCCGCGGGTACGACGATATCAGGACCTTGGCGTCACTCCTTTCGTAACGCTCAAAAACGCGGTGCAAAGAGCTCCCGCCTACGCCGGAGTCTCATACCGCAATAACGCGACTGGGATGGTTGCGAATACGCGCGCCAGCGCGAGGCCGTCTGCGCTGGCCTGATACGCGGCACCGGTGAGGACGTCGAACAGTTGCGTCGCGGGCGGAAGGAAATCGAGACCCAGCGTCGCGTTGCCCCACGCGTCCTCTCCGACAGGCGCGACACCTTGCTCCAGCCCGAGCGACGCGAACAAGCGTCCCGCGACGGCCACAATTCCCGAGTTTCCCTGCCGGCGCGCATACGCAAGCGCGTGCCGCGCACGCTCACCGGTGACGTTTATCGGCACATAGTCGCCGCGCGCGAACAGCTGCGGATACTCGCGCCGCAAGGAAAGCGCGCGGGAGATCACCCACATCTTGAGCCGCCCGTCGTGTGGCGTGGCCAATAAGGCGTGCACGCGCGCGGCGAGCGACTCTTGGGTTCCCGAGGCGATCGCATCCAGCTCGCCGAGCATCGCAGCGCGAAGCGCATAGTCGACAGCACGGCGGTTATCCGGGTCGACCAGGCTCAGATCGATGATTTCGTTGCCCTGATAGATATCGGGCACGCCCGGCGCAGTGAAATGAACGAGCGCCATCGCGACACTGTTGAGAGCTCCGAACCATTCGAACGCCGGCACGACAGAACGCAGGTCGGCGAGAAAGTGATTGCTTGCCGCGCCGTCGAGCAGCGCGGAGACAAACGCTTTCAGCGCGGATTCGTATTCTTCGTTGACGGCGAGCCAGCTGGTATGCAACTTTGCCTCCCGCGCCGCCTTGACCACGTACTGCTCGATTCGCGCCCGATACCTTGCCAAGCCTGCCGCGTCCAGCGCTTCGGCAGGCAAGGTTCCGACCAAGGTCTGATAGAGGAGATATTCGTCGTTGCGTGACGGCGCCGGAAGATCGTCGACCGTGTGCTTGCGTGTGCGATTGATCCGGCTCCACCGTCGCACCCGCAGCCGCCACGCGGCAGGCATCTCCGAAACGACATCGATGCGCGCACGCACGTCCGCCGAGCGCTTGTTGTCGTGGGTCGAGCCGGCAAGCATGGTGTCGGGCCAATGCGCGAGCCGTTCGGCGTTGGCCCGGTGAAACGCCCTGACGCTGGTGCCGAACCGATCGGGATCGCCTCCAACCTCGTTCAGGGACACGAGGCGGTTGAAAGTGTAAAAGCTGGTGTCCTCGACTCCCTTGGCGGTGACCGGTGCGGAGAATTGCTGAAAACGCATCGCGAATGTTCGATACGCGTCCTCTGTTGCCTGCACCGCGCCATCCGGCGGCCGCACGAGCAGAACATCGCGGATGAAGTCGAACACGCTGGCATCGGCGTTGCGGCCTTTCTTCCGCGCGACCGCCAGCGCCCAGTCGATGTAGCGTCTGTCCTGGGCCGAAATCGTTGCCGCTACATACGTGCGGTAAACGGGAAAGCAGGCTGCGATTTCCAGCAGCGCCTGCGACAGTGTCGACAGGGTCAGGTCGCGAGTCCCGCGATCCGCGCGGGCGATCCTGCGCAGGCGATTGGCGAGCACCGAGAGCTCGGCGGTGAGCGAGGTCTGCATCACCCGGCGTTTACCGTCATGGGCCGCGTGGCCGAAATCCGACGCCTCGCCACCGACGAACGCGCGCCAGGCGCGGTCGATGCGTGCCCTCGCCGCCGAGTCGACAAAGACGCCGTTGAGCAGATTGGCGAACCGATAGCCCGTCGTTCCGTGGATAGGCCAACGTTCAGGCAGCCGCTCGTGCGGGGCGTCGATTTTCTCGACGACCAGGTACAGCGGCGTTCGATCGTTGCCGCCTCGGCGATCCTCCCCATCCGGCACCGTAAGCGCTGCGTAGCGGCCCTGCAGGCGCTCGAAATACGCGGCGGGATCGTACAAGCCATCGGGGTGGTCGATGCGAAATCCGTGCGCCTTGCCCTCTGCGGCAAGGTCGAGGACGAAGCGGTGCGTCGCCTCGAATACCGCCTCGTTTTCCACGCGCAAGGCCGCGAGATCGTTGATGTCGAAGAAGCGCCGATAGTTGATCTCGTCCGACACCACCCGCCAGAATGCGACGCGGTAAGCCTGCGCTTCGAGCAGCCCGTGCAGCGTAGCAAAGCTCGCGGGGTCGCCTGGCGTGCCGTTGACCGTTCCGACTGCTTGTTCGATCGAGTCTGCCAGAGCGGAGTGCTCACGCAGCAACGCGGTGAGACGGCGCTTGTTCAGTTCCTTGTCGCGATTGCGCTCGGCCAGGTGCGCGGGATTCAGGTCGTGGCGCGCGGGAAGACGCCGGAAGGCAGTAGCAATGCTCGCCAGTGCGGACATCGCTGACTCTGGAAGCGGGTTGGCCAATTGGGCGGAGCCGGTCAGCGCGAGGTCGAGCAGAATCGAGTAGTCGCGCGGGTCGATAGGCAGGCGATGCTCGTGATAGCGCACCGCGAAGGCCCCGGTCCCGGTTTCATAACGGAGCTGCAATTCGCCTTTTTCGAGGACGCGTCCATAGTGATCGCCGAGCACCGGCACCAGCACTTTGCCGGCGAGGTCCGGATCGGGCGGGTGCCAGTCGATGTCGAAGTAATCCGCGTAGATCGATGCCTGGCCGTTTTCCAGCACGTCCATCCACCACACGTTATCGGCCCCCATCACCGCCATGTGGTTCGGAACGACGTCGACGATCTGACCCATCGCGTGATCGAGAAGCGCCTGCGCGAAGCGGTCGAACGCCGCGCGATCGCCGATTTCCGGGTTGAGCGCCGCGTGATCGACAATGTCGTAGCCGTGCCTGCTTCCGGCACGCGCGCGCAGGTAGGGCGAGCAATAAACGTGACTCACGCCCAGCGCGGCAAGATACGGCACGAGTCGCGTCGCGTCGGCGAAGGTGAACTCGCGGTGCAGTTGCAGGCGATAGGTGGCGCGCGGCGGGTTGTCGACTGCGCGGCCCGCCGCAGGCCGATGCGGGCGTGAGCGGCGCAGCGTTTCGGTGAGCTCGACAAAGCGCCCGTCGCCCGGCCAATGCTCGAGGGCGAGCGCCAGCTTACGCCGCCAATTCGGATGCGTGTCGACCGTCGCCGGCAGATTGGCCTGCTCGCTCACGCCGAGGACGTCCTCGAGCTGAACGACCAGCACCTGCGAAGGTGTGCGGGCAAGGAACGCCTGTACCGCTCGGGCGAGCGCCGCGGTCATTGGCGGTGTCGAGCCTGCGTCGGGTGAGACGTCGGACGGCAAGAGAGATTCGCGTCGCAGCGCCAGCAGCAGCTCGGCGCGATCCTTTTTCCGTGCATCGAGCTGCTGATCCCGCGCCGCCGTGCTCGGAAAGAGGCCGAGCTCGTCGCGCAACGCGATGTCGCGTCCATACCACCATCCCGCGAGCGTCGGCAAGTCGTGCGTGCTCGCCGCGACCAGCGCTTGCGCGGGATACGTCGAGGGCAACTTGAATTCGTCCGCGTCGCGCTCGAAATAGAGCAGGCGGTAGGAGAGCACGCCCGCTGAGCTAAGCGCCGTGCGAACCTCCTCGGGAACGGTGCCGAGGTCCTCTCCAATGACCAGACATCGATGGCGCTGGCTCTCCAAGGCGAGGATGCCGAGCAGATCCGCAAACGGATACCGCACATAGGCTCCCGCGCCGGCGTCCTTGCCGTCGGGAATCCAGAACAGGCGCATCAGCCCCATGACGTGATCGACGCGCAGCGCTCCGGCGTGGCGCATATTGGCGCGCAAGGTGTCGATGAACGGCCTGTAGGCGGCGCTGCGCAGGCGTTCGGGAATGAGCGGCGGGAGGCCCCAATTCTGGCCGCGCATATTGAACTCGTCCGGCGGCGCGCCGACGCTTGCGCCCAACGCGAGCACGCGCCGATGAGTCCACGCTTCCGCGCCGGCGCGGTCTATCGACACCGCAAGGTCGACGTACAATCCGACGCCGAGACGGTTCGCGACGACTTGCGCGCGCACCGCGCCGAGCTGCAGATCGGCCTGCCACTGCAGATACTCGTAGTATTCGACGCGCTCGGCGTGCTCGGTGGCGAAGCGTTCGACCACCGGAGAGCCCGGGTCGCGATAGGATTCGGGCCACGCCGGCCAACCCCGAATCGCGACATTCTCGGCAAAGAAATGTTCCTGGATCGCTTCGAACAAGGCATGCAGGCGCAGCGCTTCGCCGCCTCGCGCGCAAAAGCCACGGAATGAGTGCGCTCGCCCGCTGCCTGCGATGAGATGCTTCGCACGAAAATGCGCGTAAAGAAGCTCGACGACCCGCAACTTGATGCTGGCGACACCGGGGTAATCGACAAGCTCCGCGGCGCGCAGCCGCGCAAGCGCGGCCTGGAGCTCCGCCGAGGCTACGAGCGCTCTCGCGTCCTCGCACTCGACAAAATCGGCGATCGCCTCGACGTCCAGATAAAGAATATTGAGGAACAGCCGGCTCGACGGACTGTACGGACTCGCGTGCGCCGGGTCATGCGGAAAAAGCGCGTGCAGCGGGTTCACGCCGAGGACATCGGCGCCTTTTGTCGCCCATAGCCCGGTGAGCGTCGCGAGATCGGTGAAGTCGCCGATGCCCCAGTTACGCTCGGAGCGCACGCCATAGAGCTGCGCGGCCGCGCCCCAGACCCTGCCACCATTGGCGAGCGCAGGGGGAGAAAAGCACGCGGCCGGCACGACGATGAGCAGCGTTTCCGCGATGACTGCGCCGTCGGATTGCAACGCAAGACTGTGGTATCCGAGCGGCGGCAGCACGGGCAGGAGAAGTTCACGCGCGGTCAGCTCGACGCCCTCCAGCGTGGTGCGCTCCGCCACGTCGAAATCAGCAGGATCGAGATTGCCGCGACGTTCGGCGCCCTGCTCCTCGGTGAGCCGCCATTGAAGCGGCGCCGCATCCCACCTCGAGTGGAGATGAACGCGAAGCTTCGGGTGCGACCGCTCGCGCACGACCACCGCCGGCGCGACGATCTCGCGCCATTGCGCGGCGATGCCGGCGGCCAGCGAGCTCTCAACTTCGAAGTCGGTGGCCGCGGCAACATCCATCGCCGCGAGCAGCGCGCGCAAGGTCGTCTCGGCAACGTCATGCAGCTTGCCCCACACATCGTGGTACTCCAGCGCGATGCCGTGAAGCTCGGCGAGGCGCGAGAGCGCGCTCATGCGTTGCGCAGGGTAAATCTGACGGAGCAGGCCCGCAGGACTTCGTTGCCGGCCTCCAGCGCAACCGGGTGACTCGCGTAGAGCGTTTGGCCCATCTGCTGCACGATCGGATGCGACCGGTGGGCGCTGAAGTTCGCGGCCAGTTGCAGGTGCGAGCCGTCGCCCAGCGTCCAACGGGCGTATATCACTTCGTCCCGCTCGACCTCGAAGCTGCCCGAAGGTGTCACTCCGCGAAGCCGTGGCGCGATGTGCGCCTCGCGTATGCCGAGACACTCGCGATACAGCTCGGTCCACTCGCGGTGGCCCGGATCTCCGGCTTCGCTCCAGTCAAGCTTGCTTCGCTCGAAGGTGGTTTCGCTGTTCGGATCCGGGATCGTCGCCTGGAGCGCGGGATCGGCAAAGCGCGCGAAGCGCCCGAACTCTTTTCTTCTGCCCTGCGTTACCGCCAGCGCCAGCTCCGGGCCGAAATCGCAGAAGAAGAGGAATGGCGTCGACGCGAAGAATTCCTCGCCCATGAACAGGAGCGGCGGGGAGGGCGCGAGCAGTACGCAGGCAACCGCGGCGCGCAGCGCGCGCAGGTTGGCGATGTGTCCGATTCGCTCGCCGAATGCTCGGTTGCCGGCCTGGTCATGCGTTTGCAGAAAACAGACGAAGGCGCCTGGAGGCAGGTGCAGCGACGGCTCTCCGCGCGCGACGTTGCCACGGTACCGTGAGGGTTCGCCCTGATAGCCGAAGCCCTCGGTCAGGCAGCGCGCGAAGTACCACAGCGGCCGTGCGGCGTAATCCGCATAGTAGCCGTCCACCTCGCCGGTCACGACGACGTGCGCGGCATGGTGAATGTCGTCGTTCCATTGTGCCGTCGCGTGCAGCGGCTGCGCTTCTCCGTCGCGGCCGAGGTAGTGCGCCTCGTTGCGATCGTTTTCGAGCACCAGATGCACATGCCGGCTGGCGCCGGGCCCTTCGCGCACGCGCGAGGCGAGCTCGACGAGAATATCCGGCGAGGATTCGTCGACGATTCGATCCACCGCGTCCAGACGCAGTCCGTCGAAACGGTATTCCTCGAGCCAGTAGAGCGCGTTGTGTATGAAGAAGTCGCGCACGGTGCGACTTTGCTCGCCATCGTAGTTGATGGCCGCGCCCCATGGCGTCTGATGCTCAGGGTTGAAGAACTGCGGCGCGTAGGCGTGAAGGTAGTTGCCCTCCGGCCCGAAGTGGTTGTACACGACGTCCAGAAGAACCATCAGCGAACGCGAATGCGCGGCGTCGATCAGGCGCTTGAGCTCGTCCGGCGCGCCGTAGCTCGCGTCGGGCGCAAACGGAAGCACGCCGTCGTAGCCCCAGTTGCGTCTTCCGGGAAAGTCGGCGAGGGGCATGAGCTCGACCGCAGTCACCCCGAGATCGGCGAGATAATCGAGGCGCTCGATCACCGCGGCAAAGCTTCCCGCGGCCGTGAAGGCGCCGACGTGGAGCTCGTAGATGACAGCGTCCTCCCATGGCCTGCCCGTCCATCCCGCGTCGCGCCACTCGTACGCCAGCGGATCGACCACCATGCTTGGGCAGTGAACATCGTCAGGATTGAATCGCGAGGCCGGATCCGGCACGGTGATGCCGCCGTCGATGCGGAACGCGTAGCGGGTGCCTGCAGGCGCGTCGGCTGCGTTCGCTTCGAACCAGCCATCGGCGAGCGCCGACATCTCGAGGGCGCGTTGCGAGCCATGCAGGGCCAAATCGAGCTCGACCTGGCGAGCGGCGGGTGCCCACAGGCGGAAGCGCGCGCCGGCGGCGGAAAGCTCGACGCCGAACGGCATCGCATGACGACATCTCATCGCCGAGATATCCGAACCGTTGTCACGCCGCAGGAGCGCCGGTGGATGCGACACGCATCAGCAATACCAGCGATCGTCCCTCCAGGGGGTAAACGCTTTCGGCATCGAACACTCCATCGGGTGCGAGGCCGTCGTCGCGCGCGGTGTCGACGATCGCCTGCCACCGACCGTCGCCATGAGGTGCGAGCGTTTTTGCCGGCAGGCGAAACGGCACCGAGTCGTGATGCGCATTGAAAAGCACCACGAAGTCGTCGTCGACGATCCGATGCCCGCGAGCGTCGACTTCGGTCAGCGCGCTGCCTGCGAGATAGACGCCCAGGCAGCGCGCGAAATCCTGATTCCACTCCTCGGCGGTCATTTCCGAGCCGTCGGGATTGAGCCAGACAATGTCCTTGGCCTCGCTGCCGTGAAGCGGCCGGCCCTGGAAGAAATGGCGGCGCCGGAACACCGGGTGCGTGCGCCGCAAGTGCACCATGCGGCGCACGAAGTCGCGCAGCTTCGTGCGCTCGGGATCGAGATTCCAATCGAGCCACGAGAGCGCACTGTCCTGACAATACGCGTTATTGTTGCCGTGCTGCGTGCGCCCGATTTCGTCTCCCGCGACCAGCATCGGCACGCCCTGCGACAAGAGCAGCGTGGCCAGCATGTTGCGCTTCTGGCGCGCGCGCAAGCCGTTGACGACGGGGTCGTCGGTCGGTCCCTCGACGCCACAGTTCCACGACAGGTTGTTGTTGTTGCCGTCGCGGTTCTCCTCGAGATTGGCTTCGTTGTGCTTTTCGTTGTACGACACGAGGTCGTGCAGAGTGAAGCCGTCGTGCGCGGTGATGAAATTGATGCTGGCGTGCGGCAGCCTGCCGTGACGCCCGTAGAGGTCGCTCGATCCGGTCAGCCGCCTTGAAAACTCGCCGATCAGTCCGCCGTCGCCCTTCCAGTAGGCGCGCATGGTGTCGCGATACTTGTCGTTCCACTCCGCCCATCCCGGCGGAAAGTTGCCGACCTGATAGCCGCCCTCGCCCAGATCCCACGGCTCGGCGATGAGCTTCACGCGCGAGAGCACGGGGTCCTGCCGGAGGATGTCGAAGAAGGCGCCCAGGCGGTTCACTTCGTGCAGCTCGCGCGCCAGCGCCGAGGCGAGGTCGAAGCGAAAGCCGTCGACATGCATGTCGGTGACCCAGTAGCGCAGCGAATCCATCAATAGCTGCAGCACGCGGGGATGCTGCATGTCGAGCGTATTGCCGGTCCCTGTGTAATCGGTGTAGAAGCGCCTGGCGTCGTGATTCAGCCGGTAGTAGGAAACATTGTCGATGCCGCGAAAGCACAGCGTCGGCCCGAGATGGTTGCCCTCGGCGGTATGGTTGTAGACGACGTCGAGGATGACCTCGAAGCCGGCCGAATGCAGCGTCTTCACCATGGTCTTGAACTCGTTGACCTTCCCCGACGCGGAATAGCGCGCGTCGGGCGCGAAGAATCCGATGGTGTTGTAGCCCCAATAGTTGCGCAGGCCCTGCTCGACCAGCCGGCGATCGTCGACGAACGCGTGCACCGGCATGAGCTCGATGGTGGTCACGCCGAGGCGTTTCAGATAGTCGATCACCGGCGCCGTCGCCAGGCCCGCATAGGTGCCGCGCAGCTGGGGCGGCACGTCGGGATGCTGCATGGTGTAGCCGCGCACGTGCAGCTCGTAGATCACCATTTCGTGCCAGGGCACGTCCGGCCCGCGGTCGTCGCCCCAGGTGAACGCCGGATCGATCACCTTGCACTTGGGCATGCCGCCAGCGCTGTCGCGGCGGTCGTAGGAAAGGTCCTCGCGTCGATGACCGGGGGTATAGCCGAACATCGCATCGCTCCAGCGCAATGCGCCGACGATCTGCATCGCGTACGGATCGAGCAGCAGCTTGTGCGGATTGAAGCGACTGCCTTCGTCGGGACGATAGCGGCCGAACACCCGGTAGCCATAGAGCATCCCCGGGCGGGCTTCCGGCAGATAGCAATGCCAGATCTGATCGGTGCGCTCGGAAAGCGCGATGCGCTGCAACTGACGCCTTCCGGCATCGTCGAAAATGCACAGCTCGACGCGCTCCGCGTTTTCCGAGAACAGCGCGAAGTTGACGCCTTCGCCGTCCCAGGTGGCGCCGCGCGGATCGGGGCGGCCGGGCCATACTGCGGTGATCGGTGTCATCGGCTGGTCAGAAACGCGCTCGTCATCCCCGCGAATGCGGGGATCCATGTTTGATTAAACGCCAATGGATTCCCGCTTCCGCGGGAATGACGATATTGATGAGCGTGCTGGTGCGCATCCGCCGCCGCGGGGTCATGGCGCAGCACGGCGATCGGGGTGGCTCGGCTCGTCGGCCTTGGTTCGGCGCGACCAGCGCTCGAGAAACTCCGCCGCGCGTTTCTGGCCGCCGAGTCCGAAGGCGAGCGCAAGCGCGAGCGCGATCGCAGTGAGCAGGATCAGGAAAGTCTGGCGAATGATGTCGCCCAACCCGAGGTGGTCTATCGCGACCATGGCCACGAAGACGACGATCGCGTACATCGCGAGCCTGCCGAAGAGCTCGGCGTCGGGCATGTCCAGATTCTTGCAATACGCCGTCACCGACATGCCGATGAAACGCGCAAAGTACGCACCGAACGCGAGAATGACGATGGCGACGATCACCTTCGGCACGAAGAGCACGACACGCACCACGAGCTCGGTGACCGCGATCAGGCCGACGCTATTCGATGCGATCATCAGCGCGGTGAGGATGGTAAGCCAGTAGATCAAGAGCCCGAGGATATCCGTGGTGTCGGTCTCGCCGCCACCCTGCTTCAAGAAGTTATCGATGCCCGCCCTTTCGGTGAGCACGTTGAAGTTGATCGCGCGCAGCGCCTTGACCACGGTGAAGCGCACCACCTTGGCGATCAGCCAGCCGACCAGCAGGATGACCAGCGCGAGGATCACTCTCGGAAAGAACTCGCCCACCTGTATCAGAAACGCGCGCACCGGCTCCCACGTCATGTCGAATTGATCCATCGTGACCTCCTGTCAATCCTGCGCGGACCTGCGGCTCAGCAGATCCAGAAGCCCGGCCAGGGGGACGCGCACCCAGTCCGGCCGGTTGTCGACCTCGTAGCTAAGTTCGTGAAAAGCTTTTTCCAGCAGGAACAATTCGAGCAGGCCGCGAATCTCGTCCCATGATACGAACAGGCCTGTGCTCAGCGCGGTGTCGCGATACGCCTCCAGGAATGCAGTTTTCGCGACCGCTTCCCATGCGCGCGCGGGCGCCTGCAAGGACTGCAGCGCGTCGGGCCGCTCGACGGTCGCGTGCGCGATCGACTGGTGCATCGCGTAATTGAACGAGCGCAGCATGCCGGCGACGTCCCTGAACGCCGAGTCCTTCTGCCGCCTTTCAGCCAGGGGACGCGCCGGTTCTCCCTCGAAATCGGTGATGATGAAATCGTTCTGGGCCAGCAGCACCTGGCCCAGGTGGTAGTCGCCGTGCAATCGGGTCTTGAACGCGCGCACCGGGCCCGGATTCGAGAGATCGATGCGCTTCAAAAGCTCGGTCCGGGCGGCTAGCAGTTGCGAGGCCAAGGGTTGCGTTGCCGGGTCCAGCGTGGCCCGCTGTCGCTCGAGGCGATCCAGCGTTGTCGCTGCGACTTCATGAGCATGCGCTACCCACGCGCTCACGTCGCGCGGCTCTATCGGCTCCGGATCGAATGCCGGGTTGCCGGTTCGCTGTGACAGCGCGGCGTGCAGTTCCGCGGTGCGCTTGCCCAGCGTGCGGATGAGCGCCAGATAGCCTCCGTGGATCTCGCTGGCTGCGCCGGCGGGCACCACGCCGGCCCGATGCTGCTCCAGAAACTGCTCGACGTAGTTCAGTGTGTAGCCCCAGGCGTCGCCCTGGTTGTCGACGAAGCCTTGCAGCAGCGCGAGGGTCGTCGCCGCGCCGTCAGCGGCAACGTAATCGATGGCGCCTGCCACTGGAACGACGTGCGAGAAGCTCACCGTCTCGGTGAGAAAACGGCCGATCTCCAGCTCCGGATTGATGCCCGCATGAAGGCGCCGGTAGGCTTTGAGCAGCAGCCTTTCGCCGAGGACGAGCACGGTGTTGCTGCTCTGCCCGCCGGTGGAACGCACCTGTCCCTGCCAAGCGGCGTCGCTGCCGGCGAGGTCGGCGAAGGCGCGAGTGCGCGTGAAGCGTATCGTTCCATGGGCGCAGCGGATGTCCTCGCCGGCGCCGATGGCGGCCGCAAGAGCGCGACAAAAATCCTCGTCGGCGAAGGCATCCGCGAGCACGCCGACGCGACCCTGTTGCCGCACGCGGGCGATGATCGCGTCCTGCACGGCGCGCGTTCGCTCTTCGGGCGCGTCTTCCCAGACCAGCGCAAGAGGAAGAAGGTAGGTCTGCGGCGCGCTGCGGCCGAGCTCGGCGCTGGCCAGCGTGATCAGCCAGCTCGACGGTGCCTTGCCCCATTGCACGTAATCGAGCAGCGCGACACGCTTGAGCGTTTCCCCCTTGGCCGCGAACCAGCGCTGCGCGGCGACGAACGCCGGCAGAAGATCACGCTCGAGCTGCGCACGCACTTTTTCCGAGAGCGCGATACGCCACGGCACGACGCGATCGCGGAACAGGCTTTGCCATCCGTCGAAGAGCACCAGCACCGGCAACTCTTCGCGAAGCGATCGATCGTCGCGCTTGGCCGCAGCTTCGTCGCCCTTGGCGAGCCGAAACCACATGAAACCGTGGCCGGGAAGCGTGAGCACGTAAGGCGCATCGCCGATCGACGGAAAGCTCGCACGGCCCATCACTTCGATCGGGATCAGCCCCTTGTGTTGCGACAGGTCGAGCTCGACCGGCTGCGCCGAACGCGCCAGATTGACCACGCAGAGCAGGAGATCGTCCTCGTACTCGCGCAGGTAGGCCAGGATCTTGCGGTTGGTCGGTCGAAGGAAAGTCAGCGTCCCGCGGCCGAATGCCTTGTGCAGCTTGCGCGCGGCGAGCATGCGCCGCATCCAGTTCAACAGCGAAGACGTCGCCCTCGCCTGCGCCTCGACGTTGACCGCCTGATAGCCGTACACCGGGTCCATGATCGGCGGCAGATACAGGCGCTGCGGGTCGGCCGACGAAAAACCCGCGTTGCGATCGGGCCGCCACTGCATCGGTGTGCGCACGCCGTCGCGATCGCCGAGGTAGACGTTGTCGCCCATGCCGATCTCGTCGCCGTAATAGATCATCGGCGAGCCCGGCATCGACAGCAGCAGGCTGTTCATCAGCTTGATCTTGTCCAGGTCGTTGTCGAGCAGCGGAGCGAGGCGCCTGCGAATGCCCAGGTTCAGACGCGCGCGCGGGTCCGCCGCGTAGGTCTGGTACATGTAGTCGCGTTCCTTGCTGGTCACCATCTCCAGCGTCAGCTCGTCGTGGTTGCGCAGGAAGATCGCCCACTGGCATATCTCGGGGATCTCCGGGGTCTGCGCCATGATCTCGATGATCGGGTGGCGGTCCTCCTGCGCGATCGCGCTGTACATCCGGGGCATGAGCGGGAAGTGATACGCCATGTGGCATTCGTCGCCGTTGCCGAAATACTCGCGCACGTCCTCGGGCCATTGATTGGCCTCGGCCAGCAGCAGCCGGTCTCCGTAGTGCTCGTCGATCAGTGCGCGGATCTGCTTGATCACCGCGTGCGTTTCGGGGAGGTTTTCGTTGTTCGTTCCCTCGCGCTCGACGAGGTACGGAATCGCGTCGAGGCGGAAGCCGTCGACACCCATGTCCAGCCAGAAGCGCATGATCCTCAAGATCGCCTTCAGCACTTTGGGATTGTCGAAATTGAGGTCGGGCTGGTGGCTGAAGAAGCGGTGCCAGTAGTACTGCTGCGCGACATCGTCCCAGGTCCAGTTCGACTTCTCGGTATCCGTGAAAATGATGCGCGTGCCCGCGTAGCGCGTCGGGTCGTCGCTCCAGACATAGAAGTTGCGCTTGTCGGAGCCTTTGGGCGCGCGCCGAGCTGCCTGGAACCACGGATGCTGATCCGAGGTGTGGTTGACGATCAGCTCGGTGATGATGCGTAAGTCCCGTCGATGCGCCTCGCGCACGAAGTGCCGGAAATCCTGGCGCGTGCCGTAGGCGGGCGCGACGTTGTGATAGTCGGCGACATCGTAACCGTCGTCTCTCATCGGCGACGGATAAAACGGCAGCAGCCAGACCGTGTTGACGCCGAGATCGCGGATGTAGTCGAGCCTCTCGGCCAGGCCCAGAAAGTCGCCGACGCCATCGTCGTTCGAATCCTGAAATGCCTTGACGTGAAGCTCGTAGACGATCGCGTCCTTGTACCAGAGCGCGTCCGAGGCCTCTGCGACGATGCCCTCGGTCGGCGGTGTGTCGGTGGCTAGTCTGTTCATGGTCTGATCAGGCACATAGCGTTAACAGGCCCTAGACGAAGTAGTCGAAAGCCTGCTCGCGCTTCACGCGCCGGCGCAGGCGCAACACGTGCGCCGGTGTCCGCCCCGGATCGAGCTGCACGAAGTTGCGGCGACCGTGCCAGAGATAGCGCGCGTCGGTCAGCAAGTCGTGCATCTGATACGTGCTGTCATCCTCCATGCCCAGCGCGGCGAGATCGATGTCGACCCAGCCCGATTGCGTGTGCGCCGGGTCCAGATTGACGACCACCACGACAATGTTGTCGACGATGTTGTCAAGATCGGCGCTGGTCTTGGCGTAGCAGATCAGTTGCTCGTTGTCGACCGCGAAAAAACGCAGGCTCCAATCCTGCTGCAATGCTGTATTGTCCCGTCGCGCGCGGTTGATCCTGCCGATGAATTCGGCGAGGCTGTCGGCCCGCGACAGGTCCCATTGCCGCAGCTGATACTTCTCCGAATCGCGATATTCCTCACTCCCCGTCTCGCGTGGAATCTGCTCCATCAGCTCGTAGGCGGGACCGTAGATGCCGTAATTGGCGGACAGCGTCGCCGCCAGCACGACCCGCGCCATGAACGCCGGCCGGCCGCCGACTTGCAGGTATTCGTTGAGAATGTCGGGCGTGTTCGGCCAGCAGTTCGGACGAAAGTATTCGCGGCTCGGGTCAGCGCTAAGCTCAGTGAAATACTCGGTCAGCTCCTGCTTGGTATTGCGCCAGGTGAAATAAGTGTACGACTGGGTAAAGCCGAGCTTGGCCAGGCGATGCATGATTTTCGGCCGGGTGAACGCCTCGGCGAGGAAGATGACGTCCGGATGGTCCTGGCGCACCCGCGCGATCAGCCATTCCCAGAACGCAAACGGTTTGGTGTGCGGATTGTCGACTCGGAAAATGCGCACCCCTTCGCCGATCCAGAACGAGAACACTTCCGCCAATGCGTTCCACAAGTCCTGCCAGTCCTCGGATTCGAAATTGAACGGATAGATGTCCTGGTATTTCTTGGGTGGATTTTCGGCGTATTGGACCGTGCCGTCGGGACGCCAGCGAAACCATTCCGGGTGGTCCTTGACCCATGGATGGTCGGGCGCGCATTGAAAGGCGATGTCGAGCGCTATTTCCAAACCATGCTCGCCGGCGCGCGCGATGAGCTCGCGAAAATCCGCCAGCGTTCCAAGCGCCGGATGGACCGCGGTATGTCCGCCCTCCGCCGCACCGATCGCCCATGGGCTGCCCACATCGCTCGCGCTCGTGACCAAGGAATTGTTGGGCCCCTTGCGCCGCTCCCTGCCGACGGGATGGACCGGCGGGAAGTAGAGCACATCGAATCCCATCGCCGCGACGTAAGGAAGCACCGCCTCGCAATCCTTGAACGTTCCGTGCGCGCCTCGGGTCGGGCTGAACGAGCGCGGAAAGAGCTCGTACCACGTGCTGTAGCGCGCGCGATGGCGGTCGACGAGCACGGAGAGCTCGACCGGATGGGTGGATGCGAAGCTGCGATCGGGATATTCCTTCGCCAACGCAAACATAGCTTCGTCCAGCGCCAGCGTTGCGAGGGCCGTCGGATCCGATTCGCTCCGCAGGCGCTTCGCCCATGCTGCGAGTCGCCGCTTCGCGCCGGGTTTGGCGCGGCTCGCGGCACCATCGATCAGAAGAGCGCCGACCTGCGCCGCGATCAGCAGGTCCTCGGCGTCGACCCGCCGCGCGAAATCGTGGCGCCAGGAAAGGAAGGCATCCACCCACGCGGTCACCGTGTAGCGATAGGCGCCGATGCGGTCGACGATGAACGTCGCGCGCCATCGATCGTTGCCAAGCGCGACCATGGGCACACTCTCCCATGCCGCGTCGCTTTCGCGCCGATAGAGCAGCAGACACCCAAGCTCGTCGTGCCCATCCGCAAAGCAGTCGGCTTCGACCACGACCTCTTCGCCCAACACGCGCTTGATCGGAAAACGGCCGCCGTCGACCGCCGGCGCGACTGCTTCGATCACCGCGCGCGCGGCGGGCTTGCCGGCCGCGGGTTTGTTGCGGCTCACTTTGCCGCTTCCGCTCATCTTGCTGCTCTCGCGCTGCCGTCGGGCCTGAGCAGAATGCATGCGAGCGGCGGCAGCGTCAGCGTCAGCGCGTGTGCGCGACCCTGCGCCGGGACCGGTGCGGCTTCGACCGCACCGAAATTGCCGACCCCGCTGCCGCCGTAAACGCCCGCGTCGCTGTTGAGGAGCTCGCGCCAGAGTCCGCCTTGCGGCACGCCAACGCTGTAATTGCGGCGCACGACCGGGGTGAAATTGCATACCGCCAGGAGCGGCGCCCCGCCGCTCTTCGGTTTGCGCAGGAAAGAGAGCACGCTGGCCGCCGCGTCGCCGGCGTCGATCCATTCGAATCCCGCCTGATCGAAGTCGAGTTGATACAGCGCGGGCTCGGTTCGCAGCACGGCGTTGAGATCTCGTACCCAGCGCTGCACGCCGGCATGCTCGGCGAGCGTCGATACCCACCATTCGAGTCCGCTCTCGTGCGTCCATTCGCGACGCTGGCCGAATTCGCCGCCCATGAACAAGAGCTTCTTGCCGGGGTGCGCCCACATGTAGCCGAATAGGAGCCGCAGGTTGGCGAATTGCTGCCAGGAATCGCCGGGCATCTTGCCGATCAGCGATCCCTTGCCGTACACCACTTCGTCGTGCGACAGCGGCAGCACGAAGTTCTCGAAGAACGCGTACCAGATCGAGAACGTCAGCCGGTCGTGGTGGTGCCTGCGATGGATCGGCTCCTGGCGCATGTAATCGAGCGTGTCGTGCATCCAGCCCATGTTCCACTTCATGCCGAAGCCCAAGCCACCCATGGACACCGGACGGGAAACCATCGGCCAGGACGTCGACTCCTCGGCGATGACCTGAACGTCAGGGTAATCGCGATATACCGCTTCGTTGAGCAGGTGCAGGAAGTCGATCGCCTGCAGGTTTTCGCGCCCGCCATCGCGGTTCGGTATCCATTCGCCGTCCTTGCGGCCGTAATCGAGATAGAGCATCGATGCCACCGCATCCACGCGA
This sequence comes from Casimicrobiaceae bacterium, assembly GCA_035568975.1. GTDB lineage: Bacteria > Pseudomonadota > Gammaproteobacteria > Burkholderiales > Casimicrobiaceae > PALSA-1003. Next base: position 12,472 of record DATMNH010000060.1, on the reverse strand, counting down.
AGCCCATCGACGTGGTACTTGTCGAGCCAGAAGAGCGCGCTCGACAACAGAAACGATCGCACTTCGTTGCGGCCGTAATTGAAGATCGAGCTGTTCCATTCCGGGTGGAAACCCTGTCTTGGATCGGCGTGCTCGTAGAGATGCGTTCCGTCGAACACCGCGAGTCCGTGCGCGTCGGCTGGAAAGTGAGACGGCACCCAATCGAGGATCACGCCGATTTCATGCTGATGCAGAACCTCGATCAGGTGCATGAGGTCCTGCGGCGCTCCGTAGCGTGACGTCGCCGCAAAGTAGCCTGTCGTCTGATAGCCCCATGAACCGTAGAAAGGATGCTCGGTGAGAGGCATCAGCTCGACGTGGGTGAAGCCCATGTCGCGTACGTAGTCGGCAAGCTCGAGCGCGATGGCGCGGTAACTCGGCAGGCGGTTATCGTCGCCGCGCCGCCACGAGCCAAGATGCAGCTCGTAGATCGACATGGGAGCGTCGAGGGCATTGCGGCGCGTGCGCGTTTTCATCCACGCGCCGTCTTTCCAATCGTGATCGAGCGCCCAGGCCCGCGAGCCCGTCGCGGGCGCGACTTCGGCGAAAAACGCGTAGGGATCGGCCTTGTCGACCGCCGATGCGCCGTGCGCGGAAACGACCCGGTACTTGTATGTCTGCCCGGGCTCGACGCCGGACACGAAGCGTTCCCAAACGCCCGAGCCGTCCGCGCGCGCCTGCATCGGATGCGCCGCCGATTCCCACCCATTGAACTCGCCGACGACCGAGATCCGCGCGGCATTCGGCGCCCACACCGCGAACGAGGCGCCGGATGCTCCACCGCCGCCAGCATTGCGGGCGAGATGGCAGCCCATGCCCTGATAGAGCCGTCCGTGCGTGCCCTCGCGGAAAAGGTAGATGTCGTGCGCCGTGAGCATGCTTTGTTCCTGCGGGCGGGGTTTCCCGCGGGTCGCATCGCCGCCCACGGCGTCGAGTTCGAGATCGGCGGCAGCCACGTCAGGCCCTAGCTCCAGATCATGAGGCCGAGCTCGAAGGGATGCGCGAGCAGTTCGTGCCATGGATACGCGCGGATCCGGTAATCCAGCCGACCGCAGACCTCGGGTGCAAGTTCCAGAACGAAACGCTGCTTGCCGCTGCCGTCGACGGCGCCGTCGGCGGCAAACCGGTATTGGCGTGGCTTGTTCTCTGTCGATTCGTACTCGGGGACGCCGAGGAGCAACTCGACGGCGACGTCTTCCGGCGCGAGGCCGTTGAGCGTGACGGCAACCTTGAGCCGCAGACTTTGCCCGAACTTCAACCGCGGTTGCGGCACGTCCACTCTGCGCAATGCGACGCCCGGCCACGCGGCACGAACGCGGGCCTTCCACGCCGCGACAGCTTTCGCAGCGGCGTAGGAGTCTTCGTTGTATCGGCGGCCGTGATGCGCCGCGGCGCTATAGAATTTGGAGACATACTCGCCGACCATGCGCGTCGCGTTGTAGCGCGGAAGAATGCTCGCGATCGAGCGCTTGGCAAGGCCGATCCACTTGGGCGAATAGCCGGCCGCATCGCGATCGTAGTACATCGGGATCACCTGGTCCTGCAGGATCTCGTAGAGGGTGCGCGACTCTTCGCGATCGCGATGCGCCTGATCGAGCGTTGGCGCCGCAGGCTTGATCGCCCAGCCATTGCTTCCATCGTAGCCTTCCGCCCACCAGCCATCGAGCACCGAAAGGTTGATGACGCCGTTCATGCCCGCCTTCATGCCCGAGGTACCCGAAGCCTCCAGCGGATGCACGGGATTGTTCAGCCACACATCGACGCCGGATACCAGCGCGCGCGCCAGCTGCAGGTCATAGCCTTCGAGCAACAGCACCTTGCCTTCCAGGAACGGCAAGGATGCGAACTTGGCGATCGTGCGGATCAGGTCCTGGCCAGGGACGTCGGCCGGATGCGCGCGTCCTGCGAACACGAACAGCACCGGACGCTCCGCGTCGGACACCAAACGCTCCAGCCAGTTGAGATTCTCGAACAACAAGGTCGCGCGCTTGTAAGTGGCGAAGCGGCGCCCGAAACCGATGGTCAGCACGTTCGGATCAACGGGGTCTGCGAGTTTCAAGAGCCGATCGAGGTGCGCTTCGCTGCCGCGGTTGCGGAAATGCTGATCGCGCACCCGTTGCCGCAGCGCCTGCAGCATTCTCGACTTGAGAAACTGATGCACCGACCAGAACGCGTCGTCGGGCAAGCCGTCGATCGCCCGCCAATTCGCCGGATCCTGCATGCGCTGACGCCAGTCCGGACCCAGAAAGCGGTCGAAGACATCGGCCCACTCGAGCGACAGAAAGGTGGGAACGTGCACGCCGTTGGTGACGTAGTCGATCGGATTTTCTTCCACGGGAATCTGCGGCCACATATCTTTGAGCATCGCGGCGGAAACCTGCCCGTGCAGGCGCGACACGCCGTTATGAAATCGCGACCCGCGCACCGCCAGCGCCGTCATGTCGAAGTCGTCGACCGAGGACGTACTACCGAGGGCGAGCAGGGTGTCCTTGTCGATACCCAGCTCGAGCGCACGGCCGGAGAAGTAGCTCGCCAGCATCTCATCGGGAAAGTGATCGTGTCCCGCCGGCACCGCGGTGTGGGTGGTAAAAACGGTGTTGACCGCGACCGCCTCCAACGCGCTCGCGAAATCGAGTCCCGACCGCCGCAGCACGCGAATACGCTCGAGGACGAGAAACGCGGCGTGTCCCTCATTCATGTGCCAGACGGTCGGTTGGAGACCGAGCTGCGACAGCGCGCGCACGCCGCCGACGCCGAGAACAATCTCCTGCTCGATGCGCATGGTCCGATCGCCGCCGTAGAGCCGGTAGGTGATGCCGCGATCGCGATCATCGTTCTCCGGCACGTCGGTATCGAGAAGAAAGAGCCTCACCCTGCCCACGTTCGCGCGCCAAACCCGCAACGAGACGCTGCGCCCCGGAAGCTCGACGCTCACCCGCAGGTCGGTACCGCCGTCGACTGTCACCAGCTCCACCGGAAGCTCCGAGAAGTCGGAGTCGGCGTAGGTCGCGCCTTGATTGCCGTTGCCGTCAATGGTCTGGAAAAAATAGCCTTGGCGGTAAAGCAAACCGATCCCGACCAGCGGCAGGGCCATATCGCTTGCCGCCTTGCAGTGGTCACCGGCCAGAATGCCGAGCCCACCCGAGTAGATGGGAAGGCTTTCGTGGAAGCCGAACTCCGCGCAAAAATAGGCGATCAGATCGTCGCCGAGAATCTGGCCCTGGTCCGCGTAGCGCGTGCTCGCGTCGAGGTAGGCGTCGTAAGCCGAAAGCGCCTGCTCGAAGCTGGAGCGGAAAACGGGATCGCCGGCGGCATGCACCAGCCGGCGTTCATCGACTCGCCTGAGAAACGCTTTCGGGTTATGACCGACCGCGTTCCACAGAGCTGGGTGCAGCCGTTCGAACAGCTCCTGTGTCGGACGATCCCAGCTGTACCAGAGATTGCCGGCCAGCTCTTCGAGCCTTGCGAGGCGCTCCGGCAAGTTCGGATTGACCTCCAGCGAGTAGGGCGTGCCTGGCGCTTGCATGCTCCCTTTCCGTTCGCCCCGACCGCGCGATACGAATTATTTTGTCATGCTTTTTGGCGGCCAAGCCGGACTCGCTGCGAAGCCCATCCGCCTCCCCGAATGATACCGTGCCGCAGGCGGATGAAAAACCGCCGCGGAAGCGACTCTCGCGGCGGCTCTAACGGGAAAATCCGGTCGTCGCTATCGCTGTTCAGCGCATCGCGTGGGTCGGCAAGGCGATATCGGCCACCGGGTCGGTCTCGCGCCAGCGAAGGTCGTCAGGATTGAGGATCTGCGATTCCAGCGCGCCGGCTTGCTTCGAGGGTCGCTCCGTCATGACCTTCAATATCAAGCCGATCAGCAAGAGTATCAGCGAGCCGAGCAGGATCAGCGGCTGCAGGGCTTCCATGTCGAGAGTCGCCGCAAAGGCAGGCGTCACCACCGACAGACCAATGAGCACACCGGCTACAAAAGGTCCCCCCCGCTTCAAGGTTTCATTGCGCTTAGTCATCGTCATCTCCTGCAGGCATTGATCACGATGCTTAATGTAGGCGCATGATGGGCCGACGAAAATCAGTCTTTTGCCGATTCCAGTGTAAGACGCGGTCCGACGCCGCGTAGGTCAGCGCTCACAGATCTGACGTTTGGAGTGCCGCGCGGCGTGTCGATGCCTACGCCGGATCAGCCTGTAGGCGAAGCGAGGAAGTCGCCGGATGAAACAAATAGGAATCCAGCGCCAATGCACCCGCCTCGAAGCCCTCGACGATACGTTCCGCGGTCGCCCCCGCACCCGCGGCGCCCCAGGCGATGAACAGCGGCAGAAAATGTTCTTCGGTGGGATGCGCGCGAGCCGCGTCCGGTGCGCGGTCGCGATAGTGAGTCAAGGCGTCGGCATCGCCCGATGCGAGGCTCTGTTGCAGCCAATGCGAGAAAGCGTCGACATAACGCAACGGTTCCTGGCGTTTTGGCGATGACGCCCAATCGCGCAGATTGTGGGTCGCGTGGCCGGACCCTATGACGAGGATCCCCTGGTCCGTCAGCGGTCGGAGCGCCTGTCCGAGCCGCAGGTGATGCGCAGTATCGTGGTCCGGCTGCACCGAAAGCTGCACTACCGGAACGTCGGCCCTGGGGTACATCCACCGCAGCGGGACCCAGGCGCCGTGATCGAGGCCGCGGCAGCCGTCGACGCCGGCCGTGATATCGGCCGCCTTGAGAAGCGCAACGATTTCCGATGCGACTTCCGGCGCGCCGGGCGCGGGGTAGCGCAGGCGGTAGAGCTCTTCGGGGAAGCCGCCGAAATCGTGAATTGTCTCCGGGCGCGGGCTTCCGGTCAGCATCGGTATCGACGTTTCCCAATGCGCCGACGCGATAAGCACCGCGCGCGGCCGCGGCACTCTCTGGCCAAGCTCCGACCAAGCGCGTCCCGCGATGCCCGCGTCGATCGCATGCATGGGCGAGCCGTGCGACAGGAAAACGGTGGGCAGCGTCATGACGCGTCTTGGTCGCGCACGGCGAACGTTGAGCTGTAGATCAAGCGGCGACGGCGTCTTTGTGCTTGATCAGCCCTTCGGCGATCATCGCCTCGCGGACCTTTGGCCTGGCCGCAACCCGTGATTGATACGCTGTCAGCACCGGCCAGCGCGAGAGGTCGATGCCTACGTGCTTGGTCCAGAAGAGCATCGTGAACAGGTAGGCGTCTGCAACGGTGAACGTGGTGCCCATCAAATAGTCTTTACCCTGAAGCTGCTGGGCGACCCAGTCAAAGCGCTTGCCGATCTTTTCCTTGAGCATTTCCTTGTACTCGGGCGGCGTCGTAGGCTGGAACAGCGGTGAGAATTGTTTATGTAACTCGGCGGTTATGAAGTTCAACCACTCCTGCAAATGGTATCGCCCCATGGTGTCGGCGGCCGGGGCCAGCTTCGACGCCGGGTTGCGGTCGGCGAGGTATTGGACGATGGCGGGACCTTCGGTCAGGCGGTCGCCGTCGTCGAGCTCGAGCAGGGGAACGTAGCCCTTCGGGTTAACGGCGTAATAATCGCCTCCGTCTTCGGTCTTATGGGTCTTGGTATCGACTTTGATCAGCGTCGCCTCGAGGCCGGCCTCGAGCAAAGCGATGTGGGGCGACAGCGAGCACGCGCCGACTGAGTAGTAGAGCTTCATGAGATCTCCTCGGGTTAGTCGTCCGCCGGTTCGCGGCCGATACAATACGACAATAAGCCTTGCGCCTAGCAAGATAAATAACGCCATTGTCGATAGACTATTGCTTCCTATGCAACAATAGCCGCTCATGGATCGACTGCAGGCGATTACGGCATTTGCCAAGGTTGTCGAGAGCGGCAGCTTTGCGCGGGCGGCCGAACGCCTGGATGTTTCCGTGTCTTCCGTCTCGCGACAAGTCTCCGAGCTGGAATCGCATCTCGACGCGCGCTTGCTCAATCGCACCACCCGCCGCCTGTCGCTGACCGAGAGCGGACGGGCGTTCTACGAGCGCTGCGTTCAGTTATTGGCGGATCTCGAGGAAGCGGAGGAATCGGCGAGCGCGGGAACGGCCCGCCCTCGCGGCACGCTGCGACTCACTTGCGGGACCACGTTCGGCGTGCGCCATCTCGCTCCGGCGATTGCCGAATTCGTGTCCGGTCATCCGCAAATGCGCTTTGACGTCGAATTATCCGATCGTATGGTGGACCTGGTCGACGAAGGCTTCGATGCTGCGCTGCGCATCGGCAAGATCGGCAGCCAGCAACTGGTCGGCCGCAAGATCGGAGAAACGCGTCTGATCTGTTGCGCATCGCCGGCGTATCTCACGCGCCACGGCGTGCCGCAGGAGCCGGAGGACCTCGCCGCGCATGCCTGCCTGACGTACGAGTATTCGCCGCAGAAAATCGTGTGGCCGTTTCAGGACGGCTCGGGCGGCGATCGCTCGGTGCGCATCGACGGACCGGTGCACGCCAACAACGGCAGGTTTCTGGTCGCGCTTGCGGTCGCGGGGGTGGCGATCACCATCGAGCCCGACTTCATCGTCGCACCGGAAGTTCGTGCGGGGCGCCTGGTGCCGCTGCTGCAAGCGTTCGAGTCTGCACCCGCGAATATCTACCTTGCCTATCCAAGCCGGCGCCATTTGTCGGCGAAGGTGCGCGCCTTCGCGGACTTCCTCGCTGCCCGCTTCACGCGTCCGGAGTGGCTGCTCGCTTCCGCGTCAGCCCCAACAGCGGCGCGGGGTCTCAAACCACACGTGCGCACCCGGTCGGCGCGATAGCTCTAGGGCAGCTTGAGCTTGCCGCCACCAGGACCGGGCGGAAGCCCTGCACCCAGCCCCGGCGTCGAGCCCGGGACGAGTATCGATGACGATGCCTGTCGCCGCAATTCCTGCAACTCGCGCATCGCGCGGTCGACGCCCTCCTTGGAAGCCTCGCCGTATTTCTGCACCGCCTCACCCAGTGTGGTGGCGTCGATTTCGAAGCTGATCGGTAGCGGTCCCATGTTGGTAAGGATCTGCGCTTCCCCGACGTAGACGGTCGGCCGGGTCTTGTCCGGTCCGCCGTCGCGGGTCACCGGTACCAGCACGCGAAGCGTCCCGGCGGCACGGTCGGTATAGATTTCCTCGCGGAAAAGCGATGCCGCGTCCATCTTGGATTCAGGGCGAGCTCCGGATTCGTTTGCCATGACATTCCTTACGATTCGCCAGTCCGCAAGGATACTAAACTACGAGCCAGTTGCGCACCTGATCCGGCGCACTTACTGCGCAAGCCGGGCCTTGTGCGCGAGCGTCGCTTCGTCGCGCCGCGGTTCGTAGACGACCCCTTTCTTCGCGGCCCAGTGGATCACGGGCCAATAGAGAGGAACGATTCCCACGTCGGTAAACGCCAGGCGGGTCGCCTCCTGCAGCGCACTGATGCGCTTCGCGTCGTCGAATTCGGCGAGCGAGCGCTTCAGCGCCGCATCGAACTGTGGGTTGGAGTAACGCGCCCGGTTGAATGTGCCCATGCCGGCATCCTTGTCGAACGTCGCCAGAACGTTGCTGAGCCCGATCGCCGCGTTGGGCGTTGTCGTGCCGAAGCTGAAAATGAAAGCGCTGTAGTCGCGTCGGGTGGACGCGGTGGCATAAACGTTATAGGGCAGCGCCACGACTGCGTTGATCTTCAGCCCCCCGCGCGAGAGCATCTGACCCAGAACCTGCACAAGATCGCCATCCTTGGCAAAACGGTCGCTGGAGCTGTGTAGCGTGAGCCCGAAGCCTTGCGGATAGCCAGCCTCCGCGAGGAGCTTTTTCGCCGCGGCGAGATCCTGCGCCGGCGCCACGAGTCACGCGTCGTATCCACCGAGCCCTTGCGGCACCATCTGCCCTGCCGGCTCGCCCTAACCTTCGAGCAGCCGGTCGACGATCACCTTGCGATTGATCATCAGCGAAAGGGCTCGCCGCACGCGTGGGTCCTTGAGCGGGTTCTTCGCCAGCGGCTTGCCGGCGAGGTCGGTGACGTACGGGCTCTGATCGCGGTCGGAGTCGAGCGCCAGATAGATGAGCCGTGTCGAGCCGATGGAAAAAAGCTGAATCTTCGGGTCCGCCTTCAGCTGCGCGGCGTTCGTTGGCGGAACCTGATCGATCAGATCCACATCGCCCGCGAGGAGCGCGGCGACTCGCCCGGCGTCCTTGCCGTCGAACGCCGCCGCGGCGCCAAAATCGACGTCGCCGGCATGAGTGGCATTGCGGCCTGCTTCAATTCAAATGCGCCGCCCTGGCGGATGCCGCACTGGTAAGCATTGGAAAACCCGCCCGAGTCGATGACCATCGCCGCAAGGGCCGGCGGGTCGAGACACGCCAGCGCGGCCTGCGCGTGCGCCGCGTAGAAAAGTCCCATCGTCGCCACATTCCCATCGCACCACGGTTGCGCAGCGATCCAGGCCAATGTGTCGAAGCCGTCGTAGCCCTCGGATAAGTATTTGACGAACTCGCCTTCCGACGCGTGGCGGCCGCGGCAATCCTGGTAGACGACGGCGTAACCGGCGCGCACGAACCAGCTCGCGATGTCGGCGCGCGGGCGCGGCACCGAGTCGCCGTGGTCGAGCTCGGATCGCGACGCGAGTGTCTTGCCGTACGGCGTTCTTTCGAGAATGACCGGGAAACGGCCTTGCGCGGCCACACCGGCAATGGCAGGGCGGTAGACGTCGGTTGCGAGACGGGTTCCGTCGCGCATCGGAACCATCAGGTCGCGTTCGATGGCAACGTCGGCTACGGGTTCCGGTGCAGCTCGCGGCAATACGGCCGACATGGGAATAAAAAAAGAGGCGACAGGAATTGCCGACAATGCGAACATTGCAGCAACCGGGCATCCGAGCTCATCTTGGAAAACGTGTATCCGAAGCTAAAATGGCGCGGATCGCGTAATACTTGGTTACATATAGAGCAATTTGACCCTGTTGTGCACCGGGCTGTCAGCCGAACTTCGCGTTCGACGTTAAGTCTAATTGGGCATCACTGAGGAGATTGTCATGAAGCGTATTTTATTGGCAGCGGTCGCGGCCCTCGGACTCGCCCTTGGTAGCGCAACGGCATTCGCCCAGCATGGCGGCGGGGGCGGCGGACACGGCGGCGGTGGCGGCGGCTGGCACGGCGGCGGCGGCGGCTGGCACGGCGGCGGAGGTTGGCACGGCGGCGGAGGTTGGCACGGCCACGGTGGAACGCATTTCAGCATAGGCTTCGGCTTCCCGGGGGTTTATTGGGGGCCGGGCTGGGGCTATCCGTACTATTCGTACTATGGCTATCCGTACTACGCGAGCTACCCGTACTACCCCTATTACGGCGGCTACCCTTACTATCCGGATGAGCCAGCCTATGGCGACCCGGCGCCGAGCACCTATATTCAGCGCGATATGAGCAGCGGCGCCCAGGGTGTGCAAGGTGGTCAGGGTCAGTATTCCTACTACTGTCCCGATCCGGCGGGCTACTACCCGCAGGTGCAGAATTGTCCCAAGGGCTGGCTGAAGGTTGTTCCCGAGAATCCGCCGCGCGCGCCCCGATAACTGAAACGTAACCGAAGGGGGACAAAGTCAAATGAGGACTTCGAGATCACGCCTTGCGCTGGCCGGAGCGCTGTGCGGCGCTGCGCTGTTGAGCGCGTGCGTCACCGCGCCGACCGGCCCGAGCGTCATGGTGCTGCCGGGAACGAACAAGAGCTTCGACGTGTTTCAAGCCGACGGTTACGCCTGCAACCAGTACGCGCAGCAAATGACCGGAAACGCTGGTCAGGCAGCTGCGGACGCGGCGACAGCCAATGCCGTGGCGGGCACCGTGATCGGTGCCGCCGCCGGAGCAGCTATCGGCTCGGTGACAGGCCGCGCGGGCCCGGGTGCCGCGATCGGCGCAGGAACCGGTTTGCTATTCGGCAGCGCGGCGGGCAGCAACGCCGCCGGCGCGTCGTACTACGAGGTGCAGCGCCGATACGACCAAGCGTACGTGCAATGCATGTACGCCAAGGGGAATCAGGTCCCGGTACGCGCGGGCTATCGCGGCCCGCCATCGCGCATGGCGCCGCCGGGATACATGCCACCCGAGGGTTGAGTAAGTCGGTCGTTACCGCGCCGCGTGCGGTGTCACTCGCAGCGGCGCGATCGTTTCCGGCTCCGTATGAAGCCGGCCGCAAGCAATCAGTTCTGCAGCACCCACTTCCCGTTCTGAATCTGCACCATCACCCGGGCGCGCGCGTCGAGCCCCAAGTGGTCGGTCTTGCTCATGTTGACCGCGCCGTTGGTCACGTCCAGCCCTTTGGTTTGTTCCAGCGCTTCCCGTAGCGCGCGTCGGAACTCCTTGGTTCCGGGCTGCGCGGTCTTGAGCGCCTGAGGAATCGCGTTGGCAAGCTCGAGACACGCATCCCAGGTGTAGGAGCCGAACGCGGAGACGCTGCCGGCGCCTTGTGCCGCTTCATACATCCTTACGTACTCCTGAGCGCGTTTCTTGGCCGGGTGAGCGTCCGGCAACTGACCGGACACGATGACCGGGCTGGCGGGCACGAATCCACCCTCGACATCCTTGCCGCCGACACGCAGAAAATCGTTGTTGGCCACACCGTGGTTGAAGTAGAGCTTGCCCTTGTAGGCTTGCTCGATGAGGGTGCGCGCCGGCAGGGCCGCGGGCGTTCCAGAGGCGCCGATGACGATGGCGTCCGGCTTGGCGGCAATGAGCTTCAATGCCTGCCCGGTGACGCTGGTGTCTTTGGGCGCGAATCGCTCATTGGCGGTCAGCGTAATCTTGCGCGCGGCGGCGGCCTTGTCGATCTCGGCGAAAAAAGCCTCGCCCAGCGCGTCGTTGAAACCGACATAGCCAAGTGTCTTAACATTGTTTTTTTCCATGTGCTCCAGAATGGCGCCGGCCATCATGACATCGGTCTGCGGAGTCTTGAACACCCACGCCTTTTTTGCATCGACGGGTTCGATGATGCGCACCGACGACGCGAGCGAGATGGTCGGCGTTTCGCCCTCCGCCACGACATCGGTCATCGCCAGCGAGTTGGGCGTGGTGGTCGAACCGATGATCGCGTCGACTGCGCTCTCTGCAATCAGCTTCTTGGCGTTCTGCACCGCTAGCGTGGTGTCGCTGGCGTCGTCGAGGACGATGTATTCGACGCTCTTGCCGGCGATGGTCTTGGGGCACATTGCGATGGTGTTCTTCTCCGGAATGCCGAGCGACGCCGCGGGTCCGGTCGCCGACACGGTGACGCCGATCTTGATCTGCGAGTGCGCCGCGCCGGCCAGTGTCAACATCGCCGCCGCCACGCCGCAAATGATGGGTTTGTTCATCGAGCCTCCTCGCTGTTTTCGATCGTTCAGGCGTTCAATCATAGCGGAACTCTGCTGGAGACCGATGCGATCGGCGACGCCTGATGCATAATCGAGAGCGCGTCCTGCCGGCCACGGCGCTGAACGGAGCGGAAGGGTCACCATGAAGCCCGATGCGCGAGGATTGCGGTGGATATCGGCCATTGCCGCGATCGTCTTCGCGTGCGTCGCGGCGGCCGCGGATCCGAACAAGATCCTGCGTGTGGCGGCTAACGATATCGACACGCTCGACCCGCACCAGTACAACGACACCCCGTCGTTCGAGGTTCTGATCGCGATCTTCGAGCCATTGTACGAATGGGACTATCTCGAGTCGCCGCCGAAGTTGTCGCCGCTCACCGCCACGGCGCCGATCGAGATCAGCGACGGCGGCAAGCGCTGGACCATGCGCGTCAAGCCGGGAATCTTTTTTACCGATGATCCCGCGTTCAAGGGCAAGCCGCGCGAGCTTGTCGCCGAGGATTATGTGTACTCGTACAAGCGCTGGCTCGACCCGAACGGGCGTCGCGGCGGGGCGCCGATCATCACCGACCTCATCGTCGGCGCTCGCGCCGTCGTGGACGCTGCGCGAGCGGACGGCAAGTTCGACTACGGGCGGCCGATCGAAGGGCTGCGCGCGCTCGACCGCTACACGCTTCAGCTGCGTTTGAGCGACGTGGACTACGCGAACATTCAGGACATGATCGGCTTCGCGCCGGCCGCGGCGCGCGAGGTCGTCGAAGCGGCCGGCGGTGACATCCGCAGCCGGGCGGTCGGTACGGGACCCTTCCGTCTGCGGGAATGGAAGCGCGGCTCGCGCATTGTTCTCGACGCGAATCCCGCCTACCGCCAGGCGAGCTTTCCGGCGAGCGACAATCCGGCACTGGCGGCGCTCGTGAAGAGCATGCGCGGCAAGGCGGTGCCATCCGTCGGCGTGGTGGAAATCAATATCATCGACGAGGAGATCACGCGCTTGCTGCAGTTCGAGCAGGGCGGTATCGACTATCTCGCGCTCAGGGGGGAGGTCGCAAGCAGGCTTCTGGCGAACGGAAAGCTCAAGCCGGAATACGCGGCGCGAGGCGTGACGCGCCACGTGCACGCCGAGCCTTATCTCTTCTC
>DATMNH010000059.1:0-2578 GCA_035568975.1 Casimicrobiaceae bacterium | reverse complement strand
CCCAACTTCGCCGATTGAAGGGGTACGAAGGCCCTAAGTGATTGATTTATCATGATGGCAGCCTGAGAGGTCTGCACTACATGGCGGATGGAGGATCGGCTGTCGCGGTGGTGATTTTCGGCGGAGGCTGAGCTGGCAGTTCGAGCTTGAGTGTGTCGAGCAGGAGACGGAGCTCGGGCTGCGGCTGTGTGTGGCGCGTGAGCAGGAGTTCGCGCCCATCGGTGGTCGGCACGTGAACGTCGATCATCTGCGTGGCGGCAAATTTCTCGATCACGCTGCGCGGGGTCAATCCCGGCGCTAGCGCGTGCAAGCGTCGCTTGAGCGTGACGTGCAGGCAATAGGCCAGGAAGGCGATGAAGATGTGTGCCTCGATGCGCTGTTGATCCTGGTGGAAGATCGGGCGGATGGCGAGATCGCCTTTGAGAGTCTTGAACGCTTCCTCCACCGCGACGAGCTGCAGATAGTAGGTCCATAGCTTGGCGGGATCGTGCTCGGTGAGATTGGTGCGCAGCAGATAGCGGCCTTCGCGCCGGCGCGCCACGCGCAGCCTGTTGCGCTCGAGCCGATAGCTGAACATGGCGCTGTTCGGGGACACCTCGATCGTGATCAGGCGCCACGCCGTCGGCGTCTTCTGTCGCGCGGCGCCGAGCTTCATCAGCAGCTCTTCGCGCGAAAGACGCATGGCCGAAAGCTGCCTGAGGCGCGCCCATAACCACTTGAGCTGCCGTCGTCGCATCGCGCGTTCCTTGACGACGCGATCTGCGCTCTGAGTGAACACGTAGAGCTCGTCGTCCTGCGGCAGCAACTTCACTTGTACCCCTGACCGAGCCTCGTGCCATGGCCGGGCGAGCAGTTGCTGCTCCAGTCGGTTCAATCGCCCCTTGGGCGTGCCGACCACATAGGACACTGGCGGATCGGCTTGCCGCATGATCTCGAGCACCGCTTCGGTGGGAATGCCGCGGTCCATCACCCAGATGCGGCGGGCCTTGCCGTACTGGCGCTCGATGCGGCCGAGAAAGTCGCGCAGCGTCGCGCTGTCTGCCGTGTTGCCGGCCATGACCTCGTAGGCCAGTGGCAGCCCTTCGGGCGTCACCACCAGGGCAATGACCACCTGCACGCAGTCTCCCCGATGATCGCGCGAGTAGCCGAAGCGGCGTTTGTCGTCCTCGGGAAACGGCGGGTTGGCCTCGAAGTAGGTGCTGGTCAAATCGTACAGCAGCACGTCGAAGGAGACGTTGAACAGATCGCGCCAGCGTTCCACCAGGTGATCGAACAGGGCCTGCTTGTGCGCCAGCAGCCGGTCATGGCAGCGGTACAGCGTATGGCTGTCCACCAGCGCGGCGTCCGCCCCGAGCAGATCGGCCAGTCCACTGCGTCCATACCACTCACGATGCAGCCGCCATTCCGATCCCGGAGCGATCAGCCGGTACGCCACCAGAACCAGCAGCACCTGGTCCCAGCGTGTGCCCTTGCGGCTCGCCGGCAATCGTTCGGCCCAAAAACGATCAAGCCGCAGCTCTTCCCACAGCTTCACGGCCAACCAGCATGCACCCCATTGCCGCGGTCGGCTCAGCCGAACCTGCGTGAGCTTCAACCGCACGATCGAGGCGTCGGGCAGCAGTCCTTCGCAGCGATCTTCCGGAAACAGCGCCAAGGATCGAGGGCGGTCGACGCCGTCTTCGAAAACTTCGATCGACTTGCGCCACGCCAGCTCTTGCGAGGAATTGATCTCGCCCAGGTACAACACGTGCCGTTGCAGCACGCGTCCACCGCTTACGCGCTTGTTCTCGACAAGGCTCCAATAGCGGTGCTCTTTGCCGTCCTTCTTGCGAATCGTGGCGCGCAAAAACATGACGGCAATCCATCATGCAGAGAAAACCTCCGCTGCAAATAGCCTTGGTCTTCACTACACCGGATCCTGCCCCTTGCGACGCCTCTCGCACCAGCCAAATCAATCACTTGCGCCGCGAAAACTCGCCGCAGCGGCATCGAATCGGCGAAGTTGGGCTAGAGCGCGCTCTCGTCGGAGAGAACGGTCGCATGGGACATCCGAGATCTCACCCGACGAGGGGACGCGGTTGACCGGGATCTCGGCCTCATGCCCCGTCCGCACCGACGAGAAACATTCCCGGCGACCGCGGCACTCGATTCGCGTCCAGCCGACCTTCGACAATAAGGTCCGATCTTCCTCGGACTTAAGCGTTAAACGAACGTTCGAAAAAGTCGACGAACGCTCGCGCCTTGGCGGTCGCCGCGCGACCGGTCGGAAGCACCATCCACAGGTCGAGTGGCGGGAGACTCCATTCCGACAGCACCGCACGGACGGCGCCCGATCGCAGTTCGGGGGTAAACATCCATTCCGACGCGATGGTCAGTCCTGCATGGGCGAGCACCGCGGCTCTCACACCTTCCGCAGCGGTCACCCGCAATCGGCTCTGAACGCTAACGGCCAGTTCCGTGCTTTCGCGCCTGAATGACCACACGCTGCCTTCTCCCTGCAGATAGACGACGGCCTGATGCTTGCTCAGCTCACTCGGCGTCGACGGCGTGCCAGCCCGATCGAAGTAGGCGGGCGTGC
>DATMNH010000058.1:0-3256 GCA_035568975.1 Casimicrobiaceae bacterium | reverse complement strand
GCCAATGCTCTCCAGCAACGTCTGTCGACTGCGCTGGTCTGGCTAGGCGATGCCATCGCTTTCCTCAGCCGGACAGCTTGGCCGCTCGTCGATCTTTTGATCCGGATCTGGATCGGTAAACTGGCGCTCGTCTCGAGCGTGCTGATCTCGACCGACTGGGCGATGGCCGTCAGCATGGCCGCGGGCTCCTATCCGATCCCGGTCGCGGGCCTTGGGTTCACAGCGCTTCTCAGCCAGGTGTATTGGCTCGCCGCCGTCTTGTTGATCCTTGGACTGGCTACGCGGGTCGGCGCCGCGGTGTTGTTGGCGCTTGCCGTCGCAAGCCACATCCGCGTGGCAGCGCTTGACCTCAACCTGTTCTGGATGGCGTTGCTCGCTGGCTACGTCCTGCTTGGCGCCGATCGCTTTTCGCTTGACCGGCTTTTATCACAGGGATTGAAGAGCAGCCCGCTGCCGCAGGTTGGCGCGCTGATCACACTGCTCGATGTGACGCGGCCGGCGCTCACCGGCATCTATCTGCTCGCCCTGCGCGTTGCGCTGATGCTGACGCTGCTGCTGGCGGGGGGTCACATGTCGACGGCCATGATGACGACAATAGCGGGGATCCACGCGTGGTTGCCCGTGAACTCGGCAACGCTACTTTTCGGAAACGAGGGCGTCGCGTTGGCGCTACTCATCGGTAGCGGGCTCGCCACGCGCGTAACCGTCCTCCTTGCCGTCGTGATGATTGGCTACCACGAGATGAGTGGCGGTGACGTGAGCTTCCCGTTCTATTGGACGGTGCTCCTATTGCTTTTGGTCGCCAAGGGTCCTGGGCCGTTCTCGCTCGACGCCGCCGTACTCGCAGGGCTGCGGCGGAGTTTGACAGAGCTGTCGGGCAAATCGGCTTTTAACCTCGAGGGCTTGCCCCGTGTCGTTATCGTTGGAGCAGGATTCGGTGGCATCGCTTGCGCTAGAGCGTTGCGGTATGCCGCAGCTAACATCACAGTCATCGACCGGCAGAACTACCACCTGTTCCAGCCACTGCTCTACCAGGTTGCGACCGCCGCGCTATCACCGGCTGACATTGCCATCCCCATAAGGGCTATTTTTCGTGACCAGTTCAATGCCAAGGTGATGCTGGCGACCGTCACCGGCGTCGACACTGAGCGGCGCGAAGTGTTGGCGGATGGGCTCAACTTACCCTTTGACCATCTCGTCATCGCGACCGGAGCGACGCACAGCTACTTCGGTCAAGACGCCTGGGCGCCCTTCGCGCCAGGCCTGAAGCGCGTGGAAGACGCAACACTTGTCCGCCGTCGCGTGTTGGAGGCGTTCGAACGTGCTGAGGTGGCCGCGAGCGAGGCGGAGCGGCGGCTGCTGCTCAGTTTCGTCATTGTCGGTGGCGGTCCGACCGGAGTCGAGCTTGCAGGCGCCATCGCCGAGCTCGCTCGCGTCGGGATGGAAAAGGATTTTCGCAATTTCGATCCAGCTACTGCAGAAATCATTCTGGTGCAGGCCGGTCCGCGGCTGCTACCAGCGTTCCCCGAGTCGCTCTCGGAGGTTGCACGTCGCTCGCTCGCCGACATCGGCGTCAAGGTGTTCCTCAATAGCAAGGTTCGTCTGATCGATGCCGCCGGCGTCATGATAAACGACCGACGCATCTATTCAAGAACGGTACTGTGGGCTGCGGGCGTCGCCGCGTCACCCGCCGCGAAATGGCTCAATGCGAAAGCCGACAAGGCGGGCCGGGTCAAGGTTCAGCCCGATCTCTCAGTCCCTGACCTGCCCAACGTCTACGTGATCGGCGACACCGCTCTTGCCAATTGTTGGAAGGGCCAGCCTGTACCCGGACTGGCGCCGGCTGCCAAGCAGGGTGGGATCTTCGTTGCCAAGGCCATTCGGGCAAAGCTCCGTGGCGGCCCCGTCCCGCACGCGTTCGCGTACCGACATATGGGCAGTCTGGCAACCATGGGGCGGAAATCAGCGGTCGTCGATTTTGGTTTCGTCCAGTTGCGTGGCGCCGTGGCCTGGTGGCTCTGGGGCATCGTCCACGTGCTGTTCCTTCTCGGATCACGCAACCGCGTGGCGGTCGTCCTAAATTGGATCTGGTCCTACGTAACGTACCGCGCCTCGACGCGACTTATCACCGGTAACGGCAATCAGATGATGTGGCAAGAAGGCCGGTGATAATCTTTTAACGCAGTGCTTTTGAAGGAGGCTTGTCGGGCCAATGACTTATCAACCAATCGAGAGCTACGGAATGATCGGCGACATGCACACCGTGGCGCTGGTCGGGACCAACGGCTCAATCGATTGGCTGTGTGTGCCGGACTTCGACAGCCCAACCGTCTTTGCCGCAATCCTGGACCACGGGAAGGGTGGTCGCTTCAAGATCGCACCCGTCGGCGATGACGTGACGTGTAAACAGTTCTATTGGCCAGAGACTAACGTCTTGATTACACGGTTCCTCGGACCGCACGGCGCGGCCGAGCTCGCCGACTTCATGCCCGCCGGCCGGGCGGTCTCGGGCGACCGACACCGTCTCCAACTCATACGGCGCGTAACCGCGGTTCGAGGCATCGTCAGGTTCCGCATGGAATGCCGGCCGGCTTTCAATTACTGCCGGGATGCGCACACCGCGACCCTCACAGTGGGCGGGGCTACGCTGGCTTCAGCTTCGTTGATACTTGGTCTCGCCACCGAGCAGCCTCTCGAGAAGATCGACGGCGCCGTTGTCTCGGAGTTCACCCTTAGCGAAGGTGACACGGCTGTTTTCGTGCTCCGTCACCTGTCGCCGGAGCTCGGCTGTGGAATTTCGGTGTCGGTTGAGGAAGCCGAGGATCTGTTCCGCCGAACCGTCGAATTTTGGCAAAGGTGGATCGCCCAATCCCGGTACGCCGGCCGCTGGCGCGAAATGGTGCACCGTTCGGCCCTCGCCCTCAAACTGCTGACGTACGAGCCTACCGGCGCGATCGTCGCCGCGCCGACGTGCAGCTTACCGGAAGGCATTGGTGGCGAGCGTAACTGGGATTACCGCTATACCTGGATCCGGGATTCGGCATTCACGATCTATGCCTTCCTGCGCCTCGGTTTCTCCGAGGAGACCGAGCAATTCATGCGCTTTCTAGCTTCTCTCTGCAAAGAGCCTGGTCCGGGCGGCTCGCTGCAGGTCATGTATGGAATCGATGGGCGGAAGCACCTGATCGAAGAGACGCTCGATCACCTCGACGGCTATATGGGTTCAAGACCTGTGCGCATCGGCAACGGCGCATAC
>DATMNH010000057.1:0-2680 GCA_035568975.1 Casimicrobiaceae bacterium | reverse complement strand
CCCTGCACGTACATTTCGGCCAGCGTCGCCACCAGCGCCTGCTCGGAGCGCTGATAGCGTTCGAAAAGCTCAGTCGAGAAGCGGCCGTCGCGATCCTGCGGCACGCGCAGCTCCAGCTTGCCGACCCGGGTGACGAGGGTGCGCGAGTAATAGCCGGAGCGGTAGCCGAGCCGGGCGGCTGAGCGCTCGCCCTTCTCAGCCCCAAGCGCATCGGTCATCTCGGTTTCCAGCATCTCCTGCATCACCGCTCGGACGATCTCTCGCAGCCCATCGGGGCTGTTGGAGAAAAGCGCGTTGACGCTCTCAGCGACAGGCTTAGCTTCGGTCTTGGTCATGGCGGGGTTTCTCACAGGGAATCGGTGACTTGAGCATCACCAGCCTGCCATGACCGCCTCTCCCCTCTCAGGAATTTTGCAGAACCTTCAGCACGCTACTCGTGTCCGATCTAATGCGGCGAAACGGAACTTGCGACCGTTGTGTTACCCCGCATCAGCCTAGTCTGAGGTCGAGAGAAGGGTCGGACCGGCTTAGCAGCCAGTCCACGAAACCCGCTGATGCCAGCACTCGCGATTCAAATCGCGCTTGCGCCCACCCCATAGTCGCTTGGCTGGGGCCTTCGCGGATCTGTTGGCGATCCGCTCTTCGGCCGTCCTCCGCGGCGTCATAGTTTTCTCAGGGTCGTTCGGTGGCGTCTCAGGTTGCCATCGCCGAGCTATGGGAGCAGTCTGGGCCCAGGCGACATCCGGCGAAGGCCGCGCCCAATGAGCGCAACGGCCAAGATTGACGCTGCGCCCCGGGAGGGGCGAGCGCCCTCGTGGGCGCCGGCGGCGCTTGCGTGCATGGGCGTCGTCTTCGGCGACATCGGCACGAGCCCGCTCTATACGCTCAATGTCGCTGCGAAGTCGGCCAGTCCCAACGGGCAGGTTTCGCCGGAAGCGGTGGTCGGCATCGTGTCGCTGATCTTCTGGTCGTTGATCATCGTCATCTCCATCAAATACGCGATCCTGATCATGCGCGCCGACAACCACGGCGAAGGCGGCATTCTGGCGCTGCTCGCTCTGGTCAGCCCGCGGCGCGCCAAGCGCAACAAATGGCGGGCGGCAATGGTCGTGATCGGCCTCATCGGCGCCACCTTGCTGTACGGCGACGGCACGATAACGCCGGCGATTTCGGTCTTGAGCGCGATCGAGGGGTTGAAGATTTATGCGCCGCAGATGGGGCGCGCCGTGGTCCCGCTGACGGTCGCGATCCTCGTCATCTTGTTTCTCATCCAGCGCAACGGCACCTCCTTTATAGGCGGCATATTCGGGCCGGTGATGCTGATCTGGTTCATCGTCGCCGGCGTTCTCGGCGTTGTGGGAATCGTCAGAACGCCCGCCATTCTCACGGCGCTCAGCCCGCTGCCCGCCGTGACCTATTTTTGGCATGCCGGGCCGCTGGCCCTAGTCGTGATCGGCGGCGCTTTCCTGGCGGTGACCGGGGGCGAGGCTTTCTACGCCGACATGGGCCACTTCGGCCCGATTCCGATCCGCATTGCGTGGTTCGGCGTCGCGCTGCCGGCGCTCACCCTTAATTATTTCGGGCAGGGCGGCCTGCTCCTCGCCGAGCCAAATTCCCCCGAAGTCATCGACAGCCCGTTCTACGCGCTTGCCCCGCAATGGTCGCATTATCCGCTTGTCGTTCTGGCGACAGTCGCGACCGTGATCGCCTCGCAGTCGATCATTTCCGGCGCCTATTCCATGACGCAGCAGGCGATCAGTCTCGGCTTTCTGCCGCGCATGAAGGTCGTTCATACCGAAGGTCGCGAGATCGGCCAGATTTACGTTCCCTTCGTCAACTGGGCGCTTGCCGCCGGCACGCTCGCGGCCGTCATCGGATTCCGCTCGTCAGACGCGCTGGCCGGCGCGTTCGGCATCGCCGTGTCGCTCCTGATGGTGATCACCACGCTGTTGGCGACCTTCGTGGCGCTGCACTGGAAGCACAACCCGCTGATCGTTTATGCGGTCAACGGCAGCCTTCTCGCCTTCGACCTGCTCTTCTTCGCCTCGACCGCGACCAAGCTATTCGACGGCGGCTGGTTCCCTCTGCTGATCGCATTCGTCATCTCGTTCCTCATGCTGACCTGGCGCAAGGGCGAGGAGGTCATGGACGCGGTTCGGGTGGAGATACGCCAGCCTTCGAAGGAGTTCATCGACGAGCTCCGGCGCGACCCGCCGCGCCGCATCCCGGGCACGGCCATCGTGCTCGGCCGTATGGCCAAGGGTGTGCCGCTCGCGCTCTCGCACAACGTCAAATGCAATCGCGTGCTGCATGAACATGTGCTTCTGGTTGCGGTCACCACAACCGAGGCGCCGCGGATGCCGGACGAAGACCGCATCGTAGTCACGCCGCTACCCGAGGGCCTCACCCGGGTCGAGCTGCGCTTCGGCTTCATGGAAGAGCCCAACGTCCCCGAGGCGCTCGCCGTCGCAATGGCGCGCGGCCAGATCGAGACATTCGATCTCACGAGGGTGATCTACTACACCGGCCACGACGATCATCCCGTCCGGCCGGCGCCCCGGCCTGCCTCGATGGCGCGAGGCGCTCTTCGCCTTGATGCATCACAACGCCCAGCGCCCGGGCGCATATTTTAAAATTCCGGGCGGGCAAATCATGGAGATCGGCGTCGAATTCGAGATTT
>DATMNH010000056.1:0-14524 GCA_035568975.1 Casimicrobiaceae bacterium | reverse complement strand
TTCAAAACTGACGATCCAAGGACAAATCTCTGTGCCCGCAGAGGTGCGGCGGAAACTCGGGCTCGCGCCGGGGTCGGTACTGGAATGGCACGAAGAAGGCGCGCATTACGTCGTGCGCCGCGCCAGCCAACACACCTCCTTAGACATCCATCAGGCCCTTTTCGGCAAACCATCCAAGCCTAAAACACTTGCCGAACTGAAAGCAGGGATCAGGCAGCGCATCAAACGGAAACATGCGCGCGGTTGATACGAACGTACTGATCCGACTGATTACTCGCGACGACGCTAAGCAGACGGCGGCAGCTGAGGTATTCGTCTCGGCCGGTGCTTGGGTTTCTCACCTCGTTCTCGCTGAGGCCGTGTGGGTAATGGAATCCGTCTACGAATTGAGCGCCGAGAAAATCGTCGTCAGTGTGGAAATGTTGCTCAATCACGCAACGCTGACCGTCCAAGATGCGGATGTGGTTGAGGCGGCGCTGGGACGGTTTCGTCGCCGCTCCGCGCCGGACTTCTCCGACTGCCTCGTGCTGGAAATCGCACGCAAGGCCGGGAATCTGCCCTTGGGTACTTTCGACCGCTCGCTTGGCAAGATTGATGGAGCGGAGCGTTTGTAGGGGCACTAACGGTGACCCGCCAGTAACGACGCGCGCGGGAGCGTTGTGCGTACGCGCTTTGGCCTCATGCCATGTCATGTGACGAGCTCGAGGCTCGCGGCACCAGCACACCGCCCTATGATCGCCAGCCCGATGCTGGATGACTATCCGATAAGATTCTATGGTTCATGTCAATGCCTTCATGAGCCGTTGCGGATCGAACGCGGTCTCGCAAAACTGACGGCTTAACTTGACACGACGTGCCCGCGCTGAGCTTTCGAGCACCGTACTCGGCCCGACACCAGGATCGCCAGGCCCTCTTGGTGTTCGCGTGATCTGGGCAATTTGTGTTGACCCGCCGACGCGAGCAGAGATACACGAACCGTATGCTGGGTGAGCCGGCGATCAGCGAGTGGCGAACCACGGCGCAAGCGCGGTGCGGCCATTGCCGGCCGGACTGTTTAGAGTGCCCTTCGTAACGCGATGTCCGCGACCATCGTCTATCTGCACGGATTCAACAGCGGCCCCGCATCGGTCAAGGCGCAGAAGCTCGGGCGCGGGATCGCCGCGCTGGATCCGCGATCTCGCCCAAGCTACTTCGTCCCGCAATTACCCCATCGGCCGGCGGCGGCCATACGCGAATTGATGGCCTGGGTCGACACCAACATGAGTCATTCAGGCGAAGCCAGACTGACCCTCGTCGGCAGCTCGCTCGGTGGCTTTTACGCGACCTTTCTGGCCGAGCATTACGGCGCGAAGGCCGTGCTGATCAATCCTGCGATACGCCCGGCGAAGGGTCTGGCGCCGTATCTGGGCCCGCAGCGCAACCCGGTGAGCGGCGAAACCTACGAGCTCACACGCGAACACTTCGCCGAGCTCGAGGCATTCAATGTCGTACGCGTGACGGAGCCGCAACGCTACTTTCTGCTGGTGCAAAGCGGTGACGAGCTCCTCGACTGGTGCGAAGCGGTGGCTTTCTACGGAGGTGCATGGCAGTCGGTGCAAGGCGGAGGCGATCATGCGTTTCAGCATTTCGAGACGCAAATTGCGCCGATCCTGCGTTTTTCCGGGATCGCCGACTCGTGATGCCGACTGCGAGCGTTCCTGCCGCCTGTACGGTGGCAATTGTCGGCGCGGGTCCGGCGGGCATGGCCGCGGCGACGCTTGCCGCCGACCTCGGATTGGAGGTGGTGCTGATCGACCAGCAGCCGCACCCCGGAGGTCAGATTTACCGCGCGAATGGCGCGACCTCGCCTGATCGTCGCCCGCTTCCCGGCGATGAATACGCGCACGGTGCGTCTTTGTTCGACGCGCTCTCATGCTCGGGCGCGCGCTTCGTCTCCGGTGCCATGGTCGTGAGCGTGACGCCTGGCGGAGCCGGCATCGAGATCGGATTGGCGGTCGACCGGAAGCCGGCAACGATCGTCGCCCGCAAACTCATCCTCGCAACCGGAGCGCAGGAGCGGCCTTTTCCCATTCCGGGCTGGACATTGCCGGGCGTGATGAGCGCGGGGGCAGCCCAGGTCCTGCTGAAGAGCGCTGCCATCGTACCGGAGCAACGCACTGTGGTCGCGGGTTGCGGGCCGTTCATCTACCTCGTCGCTTGGCAGATGCTTCAGGCCGGCGTCGAGCTCGCGGGGATCATCGACACGTTACAGCGAGCGCGCCTGTTGCGTGCCCTGCCGCACGCATGGCAGTTCGCGCGCTCGCAATATTACAAGGAGCAGGCCAGCATCCTGCAGGAAGTCAACGAGAGCGTTGCGATCTTCCGTGGTGCGACGGCAATCGCGGCGCTCGGTAACGAGCGGCTGGTATCGGTGCGCTACGTTGCGAATGGCACCGTCACGACCTTGCTGGCCGACCAGCTCTTCTTGCATCAGGGCTTCGTGCCCGACGTCATACTCTCCGGCGCCATCGGCTGCGATCACGAATGGGACGATGCGCTGCTTTGCTGGAAACCTCGCGTCGATCGCTGGGGTGCGAGCAGCATGGCGGACGTTTACATCGCGGGCGACGCGGCTGGCATCGTTGGGGCACGCGCCGCGGAGCACCGCGGAAGACTCGCCGCGCTCGCGGCCGCCGCCGCTTCGGGACACATCGGAGCGGCCGTGCGCGACAGAGACGCCGCACCTCACTTCGCGGCACTGGCGCGCGCGCTTCGCGGCCGGGCGTTCGGCGATTCCCTGTACCGGCCCGCGGAGCAATTCCGCAAGGCAGAAGGCGCAACCATCGTCTGCCGCTGCGAAAAGGTCACCGCGCACGAGATCGTCGGCGCGATGCGGGGCGGCTCTCCTGGTACGGAGGAGCTCAAGGCATCTCTGCGCTGTGGCGCTGGCGCGTGCCAGGGCCGCCTTTGTGCGCTGACGATCAACGAGCTTGTCGGGCGCGAGCGCGGCGAGCATCCGCGCGACACCGGCATGCTGCGCGCCCGTTTTCCGCTGGTGTTAGGGGGATAGGCAGCCGCGCCGAGCGGCGTTGCGGATCGACGTGCGCTCCCTGAGCTTATACTAGAGCCATGGTCAAGCCCACGCTCGCCGACAAGCTGGTCGTCGCCATTTCTTCGCGCGCATTGTTCGACCTGACGGACAGCCATCGTGTCTATACCGAGGCCGGCGTCGACGCTTATCATCGCTACCAGATCGAGCACGAGGAGGAAATTCTCGCCCCCGGTCCGGCGTTCGTGCTGGTGAAAAAGCTGCTGCGGCTCAATCGTCCAGACAAGCAGTACGTCGAGGTGATCCTGTTGTCGCGCAATTCCGCCGACACAGGCCTGCGGGTGTTCAACGCGATCAAGCATTACGGACTCGATATCAGCCGCGCGGCGTTCACCAAGGGCGAGCCTACCTCGCGCTACGTGCCGGCGTTCGGCGCGCACCTGTTTCTGTCTGCCGACACCGACGACGTGAAGCGCGTGCTCAATGACGGCTACGCGGCCGCGACGATCGTGCCGTCGACCGTGGGCAAGAACGAGACCGACGATCTGAGAATCGCCTTCGACGGCGACGCGGTGTTGTTTTCCGACGAAGCCGAGCGCGTATATCAGAAAAGCGGGCTGGCGGCGTTTTCGCAAAGCGAAACGGACGCCGCCTTGCGGCCGCTTTCCGGCGGGCCGTTCAAGGAATTCCTGGCGGGTCTGCACCGCATCCAGTCGGACTTCGCCGCCGATCAGAGCCCGATCCGCACCGCACTGGTGACCGCGCGCAGCGCGCCGGCGCACGAGCGTGTCATTCGCACGCTGCGCGCGTGGAACATCCGGATCGATGAAGCGCTGTTTCTTGGCGGTCTCGAGAAGGGAGAGTTCCTGCGCGCCTTCGGCGCCGATATCTTCTTCGACGATCAGCACACGCACATCGAGTCCGCGGCCAAGCACGTCGCCACCGGCCACGTGCCGCACGGCATCCTCAACGAGCGCTGACGTTGTAGCTCGCGCTTAACGCGCATTCGCGCGCAGGCGCCCGCGGTTGCCAGGCACGGCTACACGATGCGCCCGAAGAAAGGATATTGCGGATCGTTGTACCCGGGCGTC
The DNA here is from genome assembly GCA_035568975.1 of Casimicrobiaceae bacterium. Taxonomy (GTDB): domain Bacteria; phylum Pseudomonadota; class Gammaproteobacteria; order Burkholderiales; family Casimicrobiaceae; genus PALSA-1003. Next base: position 10,405 of record DATMNH010000056.1, on the reverse strand, counting down.
GATGGATGGCCCGGCGGCACCAGCGAATCGATCAGCGCTTCATCTTCCGCGTCGAGGACCTTGCCTGCCGCCGACAGGTAATCGGTCCACTGCTCGAAGGTGCGCGGCCCGGCAATCACCGAGCTGACGATCTGGTTGCGCAGCACCCAGGCCAGCGCGAACTGGGTCGCAGTGAGTCCCTTACTTGCGGCGTGCGCCTTGATCGTTTGCGCCATCGCGATCGATTCGTCGCGAAATTCCGTTTCCATCATTCGCTGATCCTTGCGCGCGACGCGTGAGTCCGCCGGCGGCTCGGCGCCGGGCGGATATTTGCCGGTCAGGATGCCGCGCGCGAGAGGGCTGTAGGGCACGACGCCGATGCCGTGATAGTCGCAGGCGGGCAGGATCTCGACCTCGGGCATGCGATTCATCGCGTTGTAATAGGGCTGGCACACGACAGGTTGCGGCACGCCGAGGTCGGCGCACACGCCGACGACTTCGGCGATGCGCCAGCCGCGATAGTTGGACACGCCGAAGTACCGTATCTTGCCGGCGTGGATCAGGTCGCCCATCGCTTCGATGGTCTCCGACAGCGGCGTGTCGGTATCGTCCTTATGCAGGTAGTAGATGTCGATGTAGTCGGTGGCGAGCCGCTTCAGACTGTCGTCGCACGCCTGCATGATCCAGCGGCGCGACAAGCCCCCATCGTGCGGAGCCCCGGTCATCACGTTGCCGACTTTGGTGGCAAGGATCCAGCGGCGGCGATTGGCCGCGATCGCGGGACCGACGACCGATTCCGACGCGCCCATGGCGTAGGCGTCCGCGGTATCGATGAAATTGACGCCGGCGTCGAACGCCGACGCGATGATGCGCTGCGAGGTGGCGGCGTCGGTGCGATCGCCGAACATCATCGTTCCCAGGCAGATCTCCGAGACTTCGAGACCGCTGTCACCCAAGCGGCGAAACTGCATCGACATAGTCGTCAACCGTTGATCCAAAGGCGACATGCTGAAGCAAAGCGCGCCACCGCGCAATCGCCGTAGAGGGCGAGACGCTACGGTATAATTCGCGCCTCTATCGCTCGCAGTTTCACTTCCCATGCATGTTCTTTTCGAGGACGACGGCGCGTTCAAGGCCGGCACGGTCCTCGCCGACAACGATACCTCGCTGCAGGTCGAAGCGATTTCCGGCAAACGCTTGAAGCTCAAGGCGGCGAACGTGCTGCTGCGTTTCGCCGGTCCGGCGCCGTCGATATTGCTCGCCGATGCGCAGGCTATCGCGGCCGGGATCGATCCGGATTTCCTGTGGGAGGTGAGCGGCGATACGGAATTCGGCTTCGCGGAGCTGGCGAAGGAGTATTTCGGCCACGCGCCTGCCCCGAGCGAGGCCGCGGCGCTCGCGTTGCGGCTGCACGCGTCGCCGATGCATTTCTACAAGAAGGGCAAAGGGCGTTACAAGGCCGCTCCGGCCGAGGCGCTGCAGGCCGCGCGCGCCGGCGTCGAGCGAAAGCGACGCGAGATGGAGGAAGTGGCGGCGCACGCAGCCGAGCTGCAGGCACACCGCCTGCCGCCCGGCTTTCGCGAAAAGCTGCCGATGCTGCTCTATAAGCCCGACAAACTCGCGCTTGAAACGCGCGCGCTCGCCGCCGCGTGCGAGGCCGCGCGTACCCACCCGCTGGCGCTGCTCGCCGCCTGCGGCGCGATTCCGTCCACCCACGATTACCACTTCAATCGCTTTCTGTTCGACGCGTTTCCGCGCGGGACGGAGTTTCCTCGCGTAGACGACCTGCCGGCGGTTCCTGAATTGCCCCTCGCGGCGGTGCGCGCGTTCTCCATCGACGATGCAACGACCACCGAGATCGACGACGCCTTCTCGGTGCGCAGTCTTGCGAACGGCAACCTGGAGATCGGCATTCATATCGCGGCACCCGCGTTTGTCATCGCTCGCGGCTCGCCGCTGGATGCGATTGCGCGGGCGAGGCTGTCCACGGTGTACATGCCCGGGCGCAAGATCACCATGCTTCCCGAGACTGTGATCGGGCGCTTCACGCTCGCCGCCGGCACCGAGCCGGCGGCGCTTTCGCTCTATGTCGAGACGACGCACGACGGGGTCGTCGTCAGGCAGTCGACGAAAGCCGAGCGCGTGCCGATCGCCGCCAATCTTCGTCTCGATGCGATAAGCGAGTGCTTTGCCTCGGATGCATCAGTGTCGGATCCGGAATGGAGTGACGAGTTGCGCTCGCTGTGGCGGCTGGCTCGGAAGCTGGAGGAGGGCCGCGGCAAAGCGGACGTCACACGAGTGGATTACAGCTTCCTGGTCGACTGGGAAGCGTCGCCTGACGGCCGCGTTTCGATCGTGCCGCGGCCGCGCGGGTCGCCGCTGGACAAGCTGGTCGCGGAGCTCATGATCCACATCAACAGCAGCTGGGGAAAGGTGCTGGTGGATGCAGGCGTGCCGGGCCTTTATCGCACGCAGCAGATGGGCAAGGTCCGCATGAGCACCAAGCCGGAGCCGCATCAGGGCCTGGGCGTTGCGCAATATCTATGGGCGAGCTCGCCGCTGCGCCGCTACTGCGATTTGGTAAACCAGAGGCAGCTGCTCGCCGTTCTCGACGGCGGCGCGCCGGTTTACGCCGAGGGCGACGCCGAGCTGTTCGCGATCATGGCGGATTTCGAGCTGACGTACTCGCAGTACGCCGAGCTGCAAAGCCAGATGGAGCACTATTGGTGCCTGCGTTGGCTGCAGCAGGAAAATATCGCCGAAAGCGAGGCGACCGTCGTCCGCGACAACCTGGTCCGATTCGACGGGATTCCGCTATACGTTCGCGCCCCCGACATGCCGGCGCTGACGCCCGGGACGCGGGTTCGGCTCGGAGTGGGGCGGATCGACCTCCTTGCCGCGACCGTCGAGACGCGTTTTATCGGCGCTGCCTGAGCCGTCCCCAAGTCCGGTGCTGAAAGGCGCCCGCGAAGCCGAAAAACAAGGATTTACGGGCGGCGATATACTAATGTCATGGCCAAGGCTACCAAGAGGCCCCGTTTGCGTGCGGTCCCAGCCGCCCCTCCCGGGCCGCCAGCTCCTGCGGTCGAGCAGGCCGCCGCGCTCCCTCGCGTACGCGTGCTGCCGACGCCGGAGCCGCGCACTATGTCGCTGCCGTTCCTCGCCGAACCGGCGCCGGGCAATCGGCTGCTCATGTGGGCGATTATCGGCTCGATATTCCTGCACGCGGTGGTGCTCGCGATACGCTTCGCCCCGATCGACCTGAGCAGATTCGAGCGCGACACTTCTCCGCTCGAAGTCGCGCTGGTCAATGCCAAATCGGTTTCCAAGCCGACCAAGGCCGACATCCTGGCGCAGGCGCACCTCGACGGCGGCGGCAACACCGACGCCAAACGCCGCGCGAAAACGCCGCTGCCCGCGCTGCCCAAGGACAATGCGACCACCGAGCTTGCAGTGGCGACGCAAAAGGTCGAGACGCTCGAAAAGAAGAGCCAGGAGATGATGACCCAGCTCAAATCGGCGGCAGCACTCGATGCGCCGCAGCCGACGCCCAACGCCGCGCCGGACAAGCCGGAGCTGCCGACCTCGACCGAGATGATGCAGCGAACGATGGAAGCAATGCGGCTCGAAGCGCAGATCGCCAAGGACATGGACTCGTACCAGAAGCGCCCGAAGCGGCGCTTTATCGGTGCGCGCGCGCAGGAATACCGCTTTGCACGCTACGTCGAGGACTGGCGGCTCAAGGTCGAAAGCATCGGCAACCGCAACTATCCGGAGGCTGCGCGCGAGCAAAAACTCTACGGCAATCTGTTGTTGACCGTCGGCATTCGCGCCGATGGCAGCGTCGAAACGGTCGTCGTCGACCGCAGCTCCGGACAGAAAATACTCGACCTCGCGGCGGTCCGGATCGTCGAGATGGGAGGACCTTATGCCCCGTTTCCGCCCAACATCAGCCGGGATACCGATATCCTCTACATCACTCGAACGTGGAGCTTCTCGTCCGGCGATTCCTTGACGTCGCAGTGACGGCCGGCTCCCGCAGTGACGGCCGCCTCCGTATCGCCGCACCGCAACGCGTCCTTCAGCGCACTGACCGCGCTGTTTCGCTGAATCTCCGACCAGGGCTCGTTACATGGACCGTTATGCCGTTATCGGCAATCCCGTCGCGCACAGCAAGTCGCCGCTGATCCACGAAGCGTTTGCTCGAGCGACCGGTCAGCGCATAAGTTACGAGCGGCTGCTCGCGCCGCTCGACGGGTTTGTTGCGACCGTTGAGCGTTTCGCAGCCGAAGGAGGCAGGGGTCTCAATGTCACGGTGCCGTTCAAGCTCGAGGCGTATGCACTGGCAAGGCAGAAGAGCTCGCGCGCCGAAGAAGCCCGGGCGTGCAATACGCTGGCCTGGCGTGACGATCATTGGTACGCGGACAACACCGACGGCGTCGGGTTGATGCGTGACCTCACCCACAACCTGAACGAAGCGCTCGCGGGCCGCGATGTGCTCGTGCTCGGCGCCGGCGGTGCGGCGCGGGGAATCCTGGGTCCGTTGCTGGCGCAGGCACCGCGGAACGTGGTCGTGCTCAATCGCACCGAGCGAAGGGCCGCGGACCTCGCGACGTCTTTTGCGCGACACGGACCGGTCGCGGCAATGTCGTCGGCGCAATTGAACGGCAGGCGATTCCACGTGGTCATCAACGCCACCAGCATCGGCATCAATGGCGATGTTCCCGAAAATCTCTGGCCGCGGCGCCCCTTCGCGTCCGGCAGCCTCGCCTATGACCTGGTGTACGCGGACGCGTCCACGCCATTCCTGCGCTGGGCGTCGCAGCAGTCGGCGGAGCGAATGGTCGACGGTCTCGGCATGCTGATCGAGCAGGCGGCGGAAAGCTTCGTGCTGTGGCGCGGGGTGCGCCCGCAGACGTCGCCCGTGTTCGCCATGCTGCGCCCGGGACGTTGAACGCGTGCGCAAACTTGGCCGCTGGCTGCTGTGGGCGATATTGGCGATTTTCACGTTTGTCGTGCTGCTGCAGGCGTGGTACGCCGCGCACATCTGGTGGTGGCGCGACCACCCGCCGAGCGAGACCGCGTTCATGGCCATGCGGCTTTCCGAGCTGCAGGCCAAACGGCCGCAAGCACGCCTGCAATACGTGTGGGTTCCCTACGAACGCATCTCGATCAACCTGAAGAAGGCGATGATCGCCGCCGAAGACGCGAAATTCGTCGACCACGAGGGCTTCGACTGGGACGGCATTCAGCAGGCGATGGACAAGAATTTCCGCAAGGGCCGCGTGGTCGCTGGCGGGTCGACGATTTCGCAGCAGCTCGCCAAGAATCTGTTTCTTTCGGGCGAGCGAAGCTACTGGCGCAAGGCCGAGGAAGCGGCGATCACGGTGATGCTGGAATCCATCCTCGACAAGCGGCGCATCTTCGAGCTCTACCTCAACGTGATCGAGTGGGGCAACGGGGTTTTCGGCAGCGAGGCGGCCGCGCGCCATTACTTCGGCATCGGCGCCGGCGATCTGAGCGCCGAGCAGGCGGCTCGGCTGGCGGCGATGGCGCCCAATCCACGTCACTACGACAGCACGCCGAACTCGAAAGGTCTGGCGCGCAAGGTACCGATCATTCTCGCACGCATGCCCTCGGCGGAGTTGCCGTAGGCGGCATTGTGGAGCAGGATTCGCATCGGTCCACTCCATGTGCACAGCACCGGGAAGTTTCGCGCTCGCAGTAAGCAAGGGGCGGGAGCGGCAAGCACGCCACCAGGGACTCTTAACGAGATGCCGAACGCTCACCGCGCGTTGCCTATCCTGCTGCGCATCTGCGCCGCCATCGACCGGCTTTTTGTGTTCGAGGTGGGTCCTTTCGGTTCGCGTCTGGCCGAGGAAGCACGCGTAGAGTGGCTCGCCACCGGCAACAAGACCAAGCCTTCCGACGTCGAGGGATACGTCGCGCTGCTGGCGAAGAGCATCGAAGATCGCGAACGCCGCGACGCGTTCGTCGCCGAGGCGTTGGAGTGCATAAAACTGTAGCGGCCTGATGGAATGCGCGCGAAGCGCACGCGCGACGTCTGGCTTTCAAACACGGTGCATCGGAGAGTGCGCCACAGCGTGTCACCGGCGAAAAGGGGAAACTGATGCTGTTCAATCGTTCGATCACCGTGCAGTTCACGATCGTGTTCGTGATTGCGCTCCTGCTGGTCATCGGGTCGTTTTATCTTGTTCTCGACAATGTCTATCGCAGCGAGCTCAAGTCGCAGGCGGAAACGGTGGCCGACAATGTCGACGCGTTCGGAAGCTGGGTTTCGCAATACGGCCGGGTGTGGGTGAAAGACGACAACAAGAGTTTTCTCGGCCAGGTGACGCTGATCAATGCGGGCGACGGCGCCGCACCCCCCGATCAATGGCATTTCTATTCCAAGAATCCGGCCCTGGCGCAACGCGAGTTTTCCGAGGTCGTCGAGAAGTCGACGTCGCCGGCGAAATTCCGGATGACATCGCACAATTTCATGAATCCGGTCAACAAACCGGATGCCTTCGAGGCCAAAGCGCTGGACAAGATCCGCTCGGGGCACTTGAGCGAATACTACGAAGTGTTGCCGGACAGTTTTCGATACGCGCGCACGCTCTACGAAAAGGCCTCCTGCCTAGCCTGCCACGCGAGCGCGGCAAGCGCTCCGAAGGACGTTACGGAACGGTACGGCGTCGAGCACGGCTATGGATTCAAGGAGGGCGAGGTGGCAGGCATCATCAGCGTCAGATTGCCCACACGATCGTTCTGGAAGGTCGCCTACAGCGTCGTCGGGCCGATTCAGATCGCGCTCCTGGTGAGCGCATTTCTGGTCGCGATTCTATTCATCCAGTTCGCGGTCGTGCGCCCCTTGCGCAAGCTGACGGCGGCGGCGGGGAGAATTTCAGTCGGTCAGGCCGCGGATCTCGGCGTGGTTCGAATCCCTCGCAAGAGCGGCAATGAGGTGCATCAGCTGATCCTCGCGGTGGAACGCCTGCGCGCCAGTCTGATGCTCGCGATTCAGCGCGTCGGCCGGCGGCCGGGACCACCCACATGAGGAGAAGTCCCGGCGCTGCGCGGAATAAAGCTCGGTCGAAGAGTGTTTGCAAACGGCGCCAGGGATTCGGCGCGTGAACCAGCGACCATGGAGATAAGGATGATGATTCGCAACGGCATAGCGGTTTTGATCGTCGGGCTGGCATTCTCCGGGGTCGCTCTGGCGCAAGCGCCCGCGAAGAAAACGGGCGCGATGATGACCAACAACGCGGGAATGACGCTCTACACGTTCGACAAGGATGCCGGTGGCAAGAGTGCGTGCAACGGACCGTGCGCCGGCAACTGGCCGCCATTCACGGCCGGCAGCGATGCCAAGGCGTCGGGCGATTGGTCGATCATCACCCGCGACGACGGCAGCAAGCAGTGGGCGTACAAGGGCAAGCCGCTGTACCTGTGGTCGAAGGATCAGAAGCCGGGCGACATGACCGGCGACGGATTCAACGGAATCTGGCACGTCGTCAAGGATTAACGCCGAGCAGGAGGCGGCGCGCGGGCCGGACCCACACGGCTTCTGGCGCCGCCGGCGCGCAATGTCCGACACCCTACCCGATCCCGATCTTATCGCTGCGCTGCCGCGATTGCGGCGTTACGCACGCGTTCTGACCGGCGACCTCAATCGCGCCGACGATCTGGTACAGGACACACTGACCCGTGCCTGGGCAAAACGAGGGCTTTGGCATGAGGGAAGCGATCTGCGTGCTTGGCTGTTCACCATCATGCATAACGTGCACATCAATCAGTTCTCGTTGCGCCAGCGCGAATTCTCGGAAATCTCTCTCGATGCCGACGAGGGAGCGGTGGGCGCATGGGAAATCCCGGTGCGCGCGACGCAATCCGACCGGGTGGAGCTGTTCGAGATCTTCGCGCAGATCGGCCGCCTGCCCGACGAGCAGCGTGAGGTGCTTCTGCTCGCGGCGGTCGAGGAATTGCGCTATCAGGACATCGCGAAGGTGCTGGATGTGCCGATCGGTACCGTGATGTCGCGGTTGAGCCGAGCGCGCGAGAGACTACGGCGGATGACCGGCGACGCGCATTCGGCGCCGCTCAAGGTGGTGAGATGAAAGCGGCGCTTCCGCTGACCGACGATGATATTCACGCCTACGCGGACGGCCAGCTCTCGCCCGAACGCGCGGCGCAAGTCGGCGACGCGCTCGAACGGGAGCCGGCGCTTGCGGCGCGGGTGACCGACATCCGGCAGCAGAACGCGAAGCTGCGCGACGCGCTCGATCCCTGGCTTGGCGAGGCACTGCCGCGCGAGCTTGTCGACGCCGCGAAGCCTCCGCGCTCGCGGCGCGATTCCCGAGCACGTCGCGCTTGGCCGGTGACCGCCCTGGCTGCGGCGGCGTCCTTGTTCATCGGCGCCGGTCTCGGATGGCAATTCCGCAACGAGATGCTGCAGCAGGCCGGGACACCTGTTACCTTCCCTCGGCAGGCGGCGATTACCCACGCGCTTTACGCGGGCGACGCGAATCGCCCGGTCGAGATCTGGGCCAACGAAGAAGAACGGATGGTGCGCTGGCTATCTAAGCGCCTCGAATTTCCGCTGCATGCGCCGAATCTGAACGATGTCGGATTCGCGCTCGTCGGCGGCCGCCTGGTTGCCGGCAACGAAAAGCCGGGTGCGCTGTTCATGTATGAAAACGCCGACAAGCAGCGCATTTCCCTTCTCGTTCGCAAGGACGGCGAGCCGACGCGAGAGACGGCGTTCCGCTACGCATATGAAGACGGTGTCGGTGTTTTCTACTGGATCGATGACGACTGCGGTTATGCGCTGTCGGGCAAACTCGACCGGGCGCAGCTCCTGTCCATCGCGCGCATCGTCTACGGGCAACTGGCCGCGCTCGACGCCGCGGCGCCGAAATAGCCAGCCCGGGCAGGGAGCCGTGTGCTTTCGTCGGCCGCGCTATCTTGGCGCAGCCAAAGGCCTGTTCATCGGCGGCATGGTGATCGCCGCGATTTTCACCCTGGTCCCGGGCCGCATGCTGGGCAACCTGCTGTGGCACACCGTGTTGGCGCACGACAGCTGAAGGAGGGCTGAGTAAATGAGGTCCCAAAGTCCTGCCTTGCCGGCGCGCATGCCGGCGCAAGTGGATGACCTCCTCGGCGAGGTCGACACTCCGGCGCTGGTCATCGATCTCGACCTCTTCGAGCGCAACCTCGCCGCCATGGCGGAAGCGGTTCGCGGCAAGGCTGTGCGGCTGCGACCGCACGCCAAGAGCCACAAGTGTCCGGAGATCGCGAAGCGCCAGATCGTTCACGGCGCAATCGGCATTTGCTGCCAGAAAGTCGGCGAGGCCGAGGCGTTTGTCGCGGCCGGGATCAGCGACGTGCTGGTCACCAATGAAATCGTCGGCGGGCACAAGCTCGCGCGCCTTGCCGCGCTTGCCCGATCGGCCTCTATCGGCGTGCTGGTCGATGATCCCGGCAACATTGCCGAGCTGGCCGCCGCAGTGGCGCACGCGCGCTCGACGGTCGAAGTGCTGGTGGAGATCGATGTCGGCGCCCATCGCTGCGGCGTAGCGCCTGGCGGGAGCGCGCTCGAGCTTGCGCGCGCCGTCGTGTCACAGGCTAAGGCGGGGCTGCGCTTCGGCGGGCTGCACGCGTACCAGGGCGCGGCACAGCATCTGCGCCGGCCCTCGGAGCGCGACGCGGCCATCGCGCGTGCTGTCGAGTGCGCGCGCGACACCAAGGCATTGATCGAGAGCGCGGGCATAGCCTGTCCCACGGTGACCGGCGCGGGCACCGGCACTTTTCTGCTCGAGCGCAACAGCGGCGTCTATACCGAGTTGCAGCCGGGCTCGTACGTTTTCATGGACGCCGACTATGCTCGGAACGAATTGAATTCCAGCGAGCCGGTGTTCGCGCAGAGCTTGTACCTGTGGACCACCGTGATGAGCGCACCCGCCGCCGACCGGGCGATCGTCGACGCCGGGCTCAAGGCTTTTTCGGTCGACTCAGGCTTGCCTCTGGTTGCCGACCGGCCGGAGCTGGAATGCACCAAGGCTTCCGACGAGCACGGCGTGCTCAAGGTGCCGACCGGTGCGGAAAACTTGCGCGTCGGCGACAAGATACGGTTGGTGCCCGGGCATTGCGATCCGACGGTCAATCTGCACGATTGGTTGGTGGGCGTGCGAAAGGGGCGCGTCGAATGCGTCTGGCCGGTGAGCGCTCGGGGCGCGGTGCTGTAGGTGCTGTAGGTGCTGTAGTTACACCATAGACTCGCTGCGAGCGAGTTCCGCCTACAGCGTTACCGTGCCGCGTGGCGTTCGCAGCATCGCTGCGAAACGCGGTGTCACCGCATAAGTGACTTTCAGCATATCCGTCGCACCCAGGTCGCTGAGCGCGGCACGGATGGTCGCCGGCTCCG
>DATMNH010000055.1:0-6167 GCA_035568975.1 Casimicrobiaceae bacterium | reverse complement strand
AGCTGGCCGAGTAGTTCCAATGGCCGCCTCGTAGATGCCGGTCGGCGTCTGCAAGGGGCACATGCCGCTCCAGCAGCGCCGCCATCACATATTCGGCGATGGCCTGTTCGTGGCCAAAGCAATTGCATACAACGGCTGAATCGGGAATCGCGTCAAGATCTACGGCATCGTAGCCCGCGCCCGGCACATGAAAAAGTTGCAGCCGCCGAGGCTGTGGCAGGTCGGCCGAGAATCTGCCGCCCACAATGACATCCGCGGCGACGTAGGTCTGCGAATGCGCTCGGTCGGTCAGTACGTCGGGCAGCACCGAGATCTCTGCCGACTCGCCCACGAGCCGTTGGAAATCGTGGCTGAACGATGCAGCGTTCTCGCCGTGAAACACTATGCGCATGATCGATATCGACGCCGACTCCGGTCGACTTGAAACGGGCCCGAATTAGTATACTGAAAGATTGCTCGTGCAGACGCGACCCTTCACAGATCGTCCATCGACAATCCGCCTCGATCGAAAAATGGATCAATGATGAAAATCACTGCTCTTGAGACATTGCGGACCGAAGAGTTCTCGAACGTGCTGTGGGTCCGTGTTCATACCGACAGCGGCGCCATCGGTCTTGGCGAAACGTTCTACGGCGCAGGAGCTGTCGAAGCGCACATCCACGAAACGTTGGCCGATCGATTGATCGGCCGCAATCCCATGCATATCGAGGCGCTCAACAAGGAGATGGTGAGCCTGCCGATGGCGCAATCGTCCACTGGAGTGGAATATCGGGCCGCGTCTGCAGTCGACATCGCTCTGTGGGACATCTTCGGCAAAGTCTGTGGTCAGCCGGTGCATCAGATGCTGGGCGGTCTCTGCCGAGACAAGCTTCGCATATACAACACCTGCGCGGGCTATCGCTATGTCCGCTCGAAGAACATCCGCCCGGTGTCCAACTGGAATCTGGGTCAGAGCGAGGGGCCGTTCGAGGATCTCGACGCGTTCATGAATCGGGCCGACGCGCTGGCGGAAAGTCTGCTGGAAAGCGGAATCGATGGCATGAAAATCTGGCCATTCGATCCCGCAGCTCAGGAAAACAGCGGCCTTTATATCTCCGCTGCGCAGATGAAAAAAGCGATCGAGCCGTTCGAGAAGATCCGGAAGGCGGTCGGCGATCGCATGGACATCATGGTGGAGTTCCATTCGTTGTGGAATCTCCCCACGGCGAAGAAGATTGCGCGGGCGCTCGAGCCTTATGCACCGATGTGGTACGAGGATCCGATCCGCATGAATTCGCCGCAGGCACTCGCAGAATATGCGCGTTCGACTGACGTGTGGGTTTGCGCGAGCGAAACGCTAGGCTCGCGCTGGCCATACAAGGAGCTGCTCGAAAGGGACGCACTTCACGTCGCGATGGTCGACTTGTGCTGGACGGGTGGACTCACGGAAGGGCGAAAGATCGCGTCATTGGCAGAAACCTGGCATCGCCCTTTTGCGCCGCATGATTGCATCGGCCCGGTGGGATTCGTCGCGGCGGTGCACATGTCCTTCAGTCAACCGAACACCCTGATCCAGGAATCGGTCCGCGCGTTTTATCGCGGCTGGTACAAGGAGCTGGTCACTGTGGTCCCACGCATTGAAAACGGTTACGTGTATCCGATGGAAGGTCCCGGGCTGGGTGTCGAGTTGCAGCCAGCTGTGTTCAAGCGTCAGGATCTGACGGTCCGGCGCACGCCCGCGTGATCCGCACGCCCACCCGATCTGAAGACAACCGTGACCGACCTACACGTGATGTGCCATAACTGTGCCTTGGATACGTCGGGCCCGAAATTGGCAAGCGCTGCAAGTTATTGATTAACAACGTGCTACAATAGCCAAAAGCCACCTCATAACCCGAAGGGTCGCAGGTTCAAATCCTGTCCCCGCAACCAAATAAAACAACGGCTTGCCTTCGGGTGGGCCGTTTTGGTTTTTTTGTTCGGGGTAGCGCTGGGGTCGCGGAAAGCGCTGTTTCGACACGGTTTGCAAACAAATATCAGCTTTTATGAAAGGGTATGGTCATGATCGAAACCCTCCAGTGCTTGAAGAAATACGGTCAGCGGCTCGATTTGGAGATCGCCAAAGAGATGCGCGTGCCGATTGCAACGGTGCGCCAGCAGCTTGCCAGTCTGGCAGCTGCCGGCGAAGTCATTACATGCAATTTGACCCGCTTCGAAGGCGGCAAGAGAATTGACGCCTGGCAGTGCCGCGTGTCAGGTTATATCCCGCCTCCAGCTCCCGGTCGAAAGGCAAAGTCGACAACATAACCCCCAGCGCGCTGCCGACACAATCGCTTTCGATTTTCGGCTTATGCCGTAATTGCGCGGTGAAAATCGGTACCGCGCGGCGTTCGAAAGAGCCTATGCCGACGATCGATCAGCGTTGAGTTGGCAGCACGAGCAGGCATTCGAGGCCGCCGCCCGGTTTGTTGCGTAGTGTCAGCGTGCCGCCGTGCTTGTGCGCGATGTTGCGGGCAATCGTCAGTCCTAGTCCACTGCCGCCGGTCTCCCGCGAACGGGACGTCTCGAGGCGATAGAATGGATCGAAGACCCGTTCCATTTGCGCTTCCGGAATACCCGGGCCGCCGTCTGCCACACCAATCACGACGTTGCCTGCCTCGCAATCGGCGGTGACGCGCGCATAGCCGCCGTACTTCACGGCATTGTCGATCAGATTGGTCAGACAGCGTTGCAGGGCACCCGGGATCGCTGGGATGGACGCCCGCGTTTGCCCGATCAGGGTGACGTCATGGCCTGCATCGGCCGCATCGGCGCAAACGCTGGAGAGCAGTGAGTCGACATCCACGAGCTGCATGCGACCACGGGCATCGATGCTCGTCGCCAGATCGAGGCCTTCGCGGATCATGATCTGCATCGAAGCCAGGTCGTCGACCAGTTTGTCGCGAAGTTCGGTGTCGTTCACTTTCTCCAGTCGCAGGCGCAAACGTGTCAGCGGCGTCTGCAGATCGTGCGCGATCGCGGCCAACATCTCCGTGCGTTCCGCGACATAACGGCGTATGCGCGCCTGCATCGCGTTGAATGCGGCGGCGGCATCACGTACCTCGGCCGGTCCTCGTTCGACCAGCGGCGGCCGGTTGATGTCTCCGCCAAGCTCGGTCGCCGCCTGGGCTAACTTTTCGAGCGGTCGCGTCGCCATGCGGGCGACAACATAAGCGAGGAGCGCGAGGCAAACCGGGAAGAATATCGCGTACAGCAACCAACGGGACGAGTGCGGTCTCGTCCAGGAAAGCTCCGGCTGTGGACGCAAAATCAAGCGCAAGGGCGTGCCGTCGCGAAGCTTAAGCGAGATAACCTGGCAGGGCCTTGTGTCGGCATGGTCGACCGCAGCGGAGTCGCCGGGTTGCGTCACGCAATCGGCGCGCGTGCCGGCAGTTGCAACGATGGTGCGATCGCCGCCGAATTCCTCGGTCAGCGCTGCCGTCAGCTCGGCATCGACTTCCTGCTCCGGCGCCTTCGGCACGGCGAACTGGGCCGTCATCCCGCGTCCGAGGGTTGCCGCCAACGTCGGTCGCACTTCGGGAGGGACCGCTTCGAGCGCGCCCACCAGCTGCTCGACGCGGTCCGCAGTGTGCGCCGCGCGCACCTGCGCGAAGGTGCGGCGTCCCTCGCGGTCGGCAAGCGACGCCGTGACCAGCGCCGACGCGACGATGCCGCCAATCAGGACCAGAAACACGCGTCCCTGCATCGACGCGAAGAACCTTCTCACGGCGCGCTCTCTTTCTTCACTTCGGCAGTCAAGACATAACCCTCGTTGCGCACCGTCTTGATGAGCTGCGGGTCGCGGGCGTCTTCGCCCAGCTTCTGCCGTACGCGGCTGACCTGCAGGTCGATGGAGCGCTCGAACGGATCGGCATCGCGTCCTTGCGTCAGGTTGAGAAGTTGGTCGCGGCTCAGGACCCGCTTGGCGTGTTCCAGGAAGACCTTGAGGAGGCGAAACTCGGCGCCGGACAGCACGACGATCACACCCTCCGGATTGATCAGATGTCTCGCCGTAAGGTCGAGTGTCCAACCGGCAAATTGCATCCGCGTCGCTTCACTTGCTTCTAGGTTGGGCGGCAGCGCCTCGGTGCGCCGCAATACGCTGCGGATGCGGGCCAAGAGCTCCCGCGGCTCGAACGGCTTGGCGAGATAGTCATCGGCGCCCATCTCCAGGCCGACGATGCGGTCGATGGGCTGGCCGCGCGCGGTGAGCATGATCACCGGCACGTTCGAGCGCGCACGAAGTGTCCGGCAAAGGTGCAGACCGTCTTCGCCGGGCATCATTAGATCGAGAACGATCAGATCGATGCGTGTCGCATCGAGCGCTTTCCACATGGCAGTACCGTCGGCGGCCTCCATCGTGCGGAACCCGTTGTTGGCGAGGTATTCCGACAGAAGCGTTCGGATATCGCGGTCGTCATCGACCACCAGTATCTGCGGCTGCGCATTCATGGCGCGATTATGGCAGGCGCCAGCGCGACCCGGAGAAGCGGCATGTACCGCAATGTATCCGCCGGAGATCCGGACATAGACCGATACAAATGCGCTCTGGGGAGGTACACATCGGTACACATGGATGCCTCCACGACAACTGACGGACACATCGGCCCTTGAATATGGGAACCGTGCGAGAAGCACACTTTCCCCAACGACAAGGAGTGCTCAATGAATACGCTACACAAGAGTCTTATTATCGCGATCACGACACTCGGTCTCGGCACGGTTGCCGTCGCCGCGCCGGATCAAGTGGCGCCAGCGCCAGCCACATCCTGGCACTCGGGCGCGTCCGGCCAGCACGGCGAGAAATTCGCCGAGCGGATGGCGAAGCACCAAGCCAAACTGCACGACAAGCTGGCCCTGACGCCGGCACAGGAAGCTGCATGGCAAGTGTTCACGGCCAAAATGCAGGCCACGGTACTTACGCGTTCCGATGCCCGTCCTGCCGCGCCGCTGACTGCGCCAGAGCGCGCCGAACGGAAGGCGGCGTTCCTGCAGGTCGCCCAGCAACAGGCAGCGAGCCGTGTGCAGCCGATCAAGGACTTCTATGCCGTTCTCTCACCCGAACAGCAGAAGATCTTCGACAGCCAGTTCCAGGGCCACCATCATCATTTCGGCCGTCACTAGGCATTCGCAGTGTATGGACCGCTGGCAGGAACTCGTCATTGTTCCATTGGCAACGCGCACGCGATCGATCGACGGGATCGCGAGCAGAAGCAATGACGAATGCCGCGGTGTTGTAAACCGCCGATTAAAACGATAGGAGATAAACATGCTTAACAGAAAACCTTTGATCGTCGCTGCCCTCGGGGCAACCCTCGCTGTCGGCACGCTTTCAACGCAAGCCTATGCAAATGACGACGCGCTGCTCGGCGCCCTCGTCGGGGCCGGCATCGGAGCGGCAATCGGGCACAATGCACACGGTCGTGACGGTGCCGTGGTCGGTGGCGCCATCGGCGCGCTTGCCGGTGCGAGCATCGCTGCCAGCTCCGATCGTTACTACGACGCGGGCTACCAAGGCGGGCCGGTCTATTACGGGGTCCCGGACACCTACTATCAGGCGGCGCCGGTCTACTATGGACGTCCGCCGGTCGTCTATGCGCCTCCTCGCGTGGACTATGTGGGGTATCACTGGCCGCGCTATGTCCAGTACGGCCGGCACAACGACTACGGACGCCACGATCGACACGGCGACAACAGCCACCGCGGACGCTGACGCCGACTGTCACTCGAGGTCTGGTCGACGCAACATCTTTGGTCGCCCTTCGCAAGCGGCCCCGCTAACCGAGCGGGGCCTTTTTTTATGGGCAATGGATTCTCTTTCAGCGCAGGCGACCGCATGCTCGGTAAAGCAGGGTAGGCGCGCTTCACCACCCCCGCCGCAATTCGGCACAATGGCGAATGCCAAAAATCTACGCAATGGGTGGCCGAGCATCCTCGGCCCCACCCGGTAGCATTTCGCCAGGGCCGCAACAACAGTCATGGCGAGAGCGCCTGGGCACATTGCGCAATCTGCCGCCATTCCTGAAGTTGGTGTGGCGGACCGGCCCGGCGCTCACGCTCAGTCAATCCCTGCTGCGAGTCGTGCGTGCATTGTTGCCGGTCGCGACGCTCTACGTAGGCAAGCTGATCATCGATGAAGTTGTGCTGCT
>DATMNH010000054.1:0-23852 GCA_035568975.1 Casimicrobiaceae bacterium | reverse complement strand
ATTGACCACGGTGCTTGGCTTCAAAGATATGGACTTGGACTTAAGAGCCTCCGGTGGCTTTTTGGAAACCCCATCATCGCCGTAACGATGATACGCCACGACCCGACGGCCGGACTGTTCGTGCCGATCGAGCTGTTGTTCAACGAAAGCCCAGACGGCGGATGCGCCGTCACTTACGTCGTGCCCTCGTCGCTCATTGCGATTGACGATAACGCGCCTCTCTTGGCAGCAGCCAAGCGACTCGATGACAAGCTCGAAGCCCTGATGGTCTCCGCGCTCGGTTGAATTGAGGTCCCGTCGCCCGAACAGCTCGGCGGCTAACGGTGGCGCGACGGGATGAAACGAACGTCATGAGCGGCAACGAGAAAAATTTAGAAATCAGGATCGAACAGGATATGGGCGTCGCAGCAGCCAGGGAGAAGCAGGTGAGTTCTATGCCAGCCATTTCCCGCCGCACTTTCCTCGCGAGTGTGACTGTCGCTGGTGCAAGCTTGCTGCTGGGTCAAATGGCTGAAGCGAAAAGTTCTGGTGGCGACGATGGCCTCAAGGAGTACGACATCGCTACCAATGGCATCTCCTTGCACGTAACTGAGCAAGGGGAAGGGCCCGCTGTTCTTTTCTGCCACGGCTTTCCGGATACCTGCTATACGTGGCGCCGACAGATGAGAGCCATCGCGTCAGCCGGATATCGAGCAATTGCTCCAGACATGCGCGGCTATGGACGCAGCTCAGCTCCGGTGGACGCAACCTTGTACACGCCGCTGCAAACGACTGGTGACCTGGTTGGTCTGCTCGATGCGCTGAAGGTTCCCAGCGCCGTCCTCGTGGCCCATGACTGGGGTGCGGCTCATGCGTGGAGCGCCGGGCTGATGCGTCCTGATCGATTTAAAGCGTTGTTCTGCTTGAGCGTGCCTTACGTTCCACGTGGGGATATCAGTGTCTTCGAGAAAATGCGTAGCTCCGGGTACCAAAACGATTTCTACATGTTTGAACAGATGCGACCGGAGGCCGATCAAATCTGGGCCGACGCTGCGGTTACCATTCCAGGAATTCTGTATTGGGCATCGGGTTCTGCTCCAGCCGACAAGCGGTGGAGCCCCATGAACCCTGCCCGAAGCCTTCACCGTCCGGCTCCCGGGCCGTTGCCAACGTGGGCGGAGCCAGATTACGTCGCTCACAACGTCGCTGAATTCCAGCGTACCGGCTTTCACGGTGGCCTGAATTACTACCGCGCCGCCGAACTGTATTTCGATTTGTCCGCCCCCTGGAAAGGCGCGAAGATCACCCAACCTTCCTTTTTCATCGCGGGGAAGGTGGATGGCCTGGAGCAGCTCTATCCGCCTGCGGACCAACTCCGCCCCTTCGTTCCCGGTCTCGTGGGGCGTCTCGAACTCGACAATGTGGGCCACTGGGTACAACACGAGGCCTCAGCCGAGGTCAGTGATCAGCTCGTGAAGTTCCTGCGCATCGTAAAACCCGGCTAACTCGCTACCGAAACGGCACTTAGGGTCTGGTCGAAACAATCGATTCGCGCGAAGCGCCCGACGCCGCCGCAGGTTTCGAGTTTTCCTCGCCGGCAACGACTTATTTAACCTGACAATGCCCTCCAAAGAAACCCTTGGCGCGCCTCGCGGAATACCGTTGGTCGGGAATCCGGGCCGCCCGCGGCGGATGAAGTGGGCGATCGGCGTTGCCTCGGTCATCCTCGCCATCGGCATCTGCGAGGCGTTGCTGCGCTTCACGTTGTTTCATTCACCGGGCAAGTACGCTTCACAGGATCCGGAGTACTACGCGCGCACACTCGATGAGCTGTGGATATACCGTCAACTGTTCTCTGCAAGCCAACGCTGGACAGTCGGCGCCGGCCAGGCAGACGCGACCCGTGAAACCCGCATCGAGTTCTACAAGAAATGGCCCACCAGCCTCATCCCGGACGGCCAGCTCGGCTACGTCAGAAAAGCCGACGTTCGCACGCCATGTCACGAGACGACCAACTTTGCGACGCGCGGTATCCGCGACTATGCGGCGACCGGCCGCAAGATCGTCTTTTTCGGCGATTCCTTCGTCGAATCCGCCGCGTGCTCCGACGATACGCTCTCCGCCAAGCTCGAAGCGCTGACCGGCGTCGATACGCTCAACTACGGCATCGGCGGCTATGGCCTCGATCAGATCTATCTCTACTTCAAGCGCGAGCAACCCAGATTCGACCGCAGGGAAACACTGTTCCTGATCGGTCTCATCGAGGATGATCTGGGCCGAGTCCTGCTCCGCGTGCGCAGTAGCCCGAAACCATATTTCACCATCAGCGACGACAAGCTGGTACTGCATACCGGCCATATCCATCCCGATTCGCTCAACGACTATTTCGTACGCCCGCCGGAGCGCTTCTATCTGTACTATTTTCTGCGCGGGCGTTTCGGGGAGCCTGTGTACCGCTCGTTGATGCGCGAAACCCGCGATGCGAGGCAGCAGGCCACGTACGCTCTGACGCGATCGCTGATCGGAGCGTTCGCCGATCTTCGGCGGGAAACGCCGTTTACGCTGGCGTTGGTCATTTTTCCGACGCCGGGCGCGCCATTCGACAGCACTGTGTTGTCAATGATGCGCGCGGAGAACATTCCGGTGGTCGATCTGCAAAGCTGCCTGCTCAGGAGCAACCGGCCGGACCGTGAGTTGTATGCCGAGCTTCATCCGACCTCGCTCGGCAACGAACTGCTTGCACGATGCCTCGCGCAGGACCTGAAGTCCAAGGGATTCCTGCAGTAGCCCGCGGCACCGGCGAAATTGCGCCGATCTCGTGGGCTATTTCACACTCTCGAGATCGGCAAGCTTCGAGAGCTCGGAGACCGATGTACCGGCGAAATTGATCTTTAGGATGCCGGTCGGTCCGAGCGCAAAAGCGAATTCGTTGCCCTTGTAGAAGCGGAAACCGCACACGTCGCCGCCGTCTGATTGCAAATCGTTTTGCAGTATCATTGTCGACGGCTGACCCTGCCTCACGCTGATGAGCGCGGAGCCTTGCGCCACAAGCTTTCCGTCACTGTCGCATCGGATGGCCAGGGTGATCTTCCCGCTATCGATCTTCGCGCGGACGCCGCCCATGGCGATGTCGCCTTCCCAGTATCCCGTGAGTTCGCGGCTTGTGACCATGCCGGCGCGAGCCGGGGATTTTGAGAAATCCCGGTGCCAAAGATTCCGGTCGTCTCCGGAACTGCACGCGACAACGCAAAAAGCAGCGAGTGCCAGCACCCCGACGTTCCAGCCTTGTGCGACACTCGTGACTGCGAGCACTTGCGGTGGGACCTGTGCGCTTAGCGCCCCAAGCCCTGATTCGGATACGAAGCAACGCCAACATGACTGAAAGCAAGTCCTGCGCAGCGGCGATCGCGAGCGACTCTCGTGCATTCGCGCAATTATATCAACGCTGCCGGCGCGCTTCCGTGCGCCCAAGCAGCGTGTCATTGCGATAGTCTGCAGGCAGATGACCGCCATTCTTGGAATCTCCGCCTTCTATCACGACTCTGCGGCGGCGCTGGTGGTCGACGGCAAGATCATCGCCGCCGCGGAGGAAGAGCGCTTCAGCCGCAAGAAGCACGATGCGAGCTTTCCGCATCGCGCCATCGACTACTGCTTGCGCGAGGGAAATCTCGACGATGACGAGCTCGACTACGTCGGTTTCTACGACAAGCCGTTTCTTAAATTCGAGCGAATCCTTGAAACATACCTGAGCTATGCTCCGACCGGATTCCGGTCGTTCCGGAAGGCGATGCCCCTGTGGCTGCGGCAGAAACTGCATTTGAGCAGTGAATTGAATCGCCGACTCGAGCATCGTTACCGCAAACGCTTCATCTTCGCCGAGCACCACGAGTCGCACGCGGCGAGCGCCTTCTTTCCATCACCCTTCGAAGAAGCGGCGATTCTCACGCTCGATGGGGTCGGCGAATGGGCGACAACGAGCTACGGCTTTGGACGTGGCAACCGCGTCGAGCTGCTCGGCGAAATGCGCTTTCCTCACTCGATCGGTTTGCTGTATTCGGCGTTCACGTATTACGCCGGGTTTCGGGCCAACTCAGGCGAGTACAAGCTGATGGGACTCGCGCCATACGGCGAGCCGAGATACGTTCAACTCATTTACGACAAACTGATCGACCTCAAGAGTGACGGTTCTTTCAGGATGGCAATGGAGTACTTCGACTATTGCAGCGGTCTGACCATGACCTCCCGCCGATTCGAGGCCCTGTTCGGCGGTCCCGTGCGCGCCCCTGGAGCGCCGATCACGCAGCGCGAGATGGACATGGCGGCGTCGATCCAAGCGGTTACCGAGGAGATCATGCTACGCTGCGCACGCAACGTGCACGCGGTCACCAACATGCGCAATCTTTGCCTGGCGGGCGGCGTCGCGCTGAATTGCGTGGCCAACGGGCGAGTTTTGCGCGAGGGACCGTTTGATCGGATCTGGATTCAGCCTGCCGCCGGCGACGCCGGCGGCGCCTTGGGCGTCGCCCAATTGATCTGGTACCAATTGCTGCGTAACGAGCGCATACCCGACGCAAACGACAGCCAGCATGGATCGTTGCTCGGACCGCGTTTCAACCGGGCGGAAGTAACGGCCTGCCTTGACGCGCTCGGCGCACGCTACCGCGCCATGGCGAACGAGGACGAGCTATGCGGCGAGGTCGCGGACCTGCTCAGCCAAGAAAAGGTCGTGGGGTGGTTCCAGGGAAGGATGGAATTCGGTCCGCGCGCGCTGGGCGACAGAAGCATTCTCGGCGACCCGAGGAGCAGCCGCATGCAGTCGGTGATGAACCGCAAGATCAAGTTCCGCGAATCGTTTCGCCCGTTCGCTCCTTCGGTGCTCGAGGAGTCGGCGGAGGACTACTTCGATATGCGCGTTCGCGACCAGAGCCCGTACATGCTGCTCGTTGCTCCCGTGCAGAAGTCGCGGCGGCTTGACGGCGGCAGCCAATCGGATGCGATGCACGGTTTAGACAAACTTAAGGTGCAGCGCTCGCAGATCCCCGCGGTCACCCACGTCGACTATTCCGCGCGAGTGCAAACGGTCGATGCCGAGCGGCATCCTCTCTTTCATAAGCTTATCTCGAGGTTTCGCGACAAGACGGGGTGTCCGCTCCTGATCAACACTTCCTTCAACGTCCGCGGGGAGCCGATCGTCGCTTCGCCTGCCGACGCATATCGCTGCTTCATGGCAACCGACATCGACGTACTGGTCATCGAAAGCTTCATCCTGCTCAAGGGCGATCAGCCCCGGCTGCCCAAATCCGCGGCCACGAGCTACGTCGAGTCGTTCAAGCTCGACTAAGCCGCGCAAACGTGATATCGCCATGATCGAAATCAACAGACATCCGTCGCGGCGGAATCTGCTTGTGCTGGGCACTGGTTTGGCTGTCGTGTGCGGCGTGATCGGGGCACTACGCTGGCACGCCGGCGCTCCCGCGGCGGCGTACGCATGGTGGATTGGCGGCGTTGCGCTCACGGCGATATTGGTCGCGGCGCCGCGCTTCGGTCGATGGCTGTACGTTGGATGGATGTACGCGACCTATCCGATCGCCTGGACGGTCTCGCATCTGATTCTAGGCGTTGCGTACTACCTCGTCGCAACGCCGATCGGGCTTACGATGCGCCTCTTCGGCCGCGACCCGTTGGGGCGTGAATTCGACAAGTCCGCACAGTCCTACTGGATCGTGCGCACGCCGAATCGGGACGATGCGCGCTACTTCCGACAGTTCTGATCGAGCAGACGATGCAACCGGACGATAAGAGCAAATCCCACCCCGAGGCCCTCGACTTCGCACGCAAGGCGTCGGGTGCGCAGACGGGCTTCCTGTATGAGCTCTGGCTCTTCCTGCGCGCAAACAGGAAATGGTGGTTGGCGCCGCTGCTTGTGATCCTGCTCGTCTTCGGCGTGCTCGTCATGCTGGGCGAGACCTCGGTTGCGCCCTTTATCTATACCCTTTTCTGAGCCCGCAGCGGGCCGCAGCCGTAAGCGTCAGGAGTTTTTCGCCGGTGGTGGGGGGTTGACGATCGTCACGGTTGCCGTCGGATTGTTTCCGGTGACCGTAGCGCGCGGACCTTCAGGGTTCGACAGCTCGAACCGCAACGTCTTGTTGGGTCCCGGGTGCTTGATAGTGGTAATGCTGAACGACTGCTCCTTGACGCCGGGGGGGAACGTCACCTTCCATACTCCGGAAGCGGGCCAGGCGAAGCTCAGACGATAGTCCTGGTTCTCCGTGGCCGTGCCACCGATCACCTTGCAATCGACCGTGAAGTTCTCGTTGTCCGTCGCATCAGGATCCTGATCCGCGCGGGTGATCGTCACGACGATGGAATTGGTCGTGAGGGTGTCGGCGTAGGCACCCTTGCTGAAGTCGAGAATCGTCATCAGCGGGTCGGCATTCAGCATCGCGGAGCACAGGCTCGTCGACCCAAG
This sequence comes from Casimicrobiaceae bacterium, assembly GCA_035568975.1. Classification (GTDB taxonomy): domain Bacteria; phylum Pseudomonadota; class Gammaproteobacteria; order Burkholderiales; family Casimicrobiaceae; genus PALSA-1003. Next base: position 17,404 of record DATMNH010000054.1, on the reverse strand, counting down.
AACCGCGACCGCGGCTGTGAAGTTCTTGAAGCTGCTCATTGAAGTGCCTCTTCGGCTTGCCACAATCCCGAGAAGCGGCCTACGGCGACGGACACCACTGCGACCCAGCGAGGCGCCATTACGTGAGCGCCCGAACCTTCACCCGCTCGATGACAGTGGCGCCGCGTCTGGGACGCCGTGCCGAGTCCTGCCTTTCGGAGTTGACTAGGTCCCGTCTAGCGCCGTCAACGTCACGCTGTTGTTGAGGTATGAAATCCTGAACCTCTGGCTGCCGGCGGTCAATATGCTTCCCTCCGGCAGGTCCTTGAACGTGCCCAGGATCGGCGAAGCGCCCGCGACGATCGCAAGCACGCTCCCTGGGGGCGGCGCACCCTGCAGATCGATCATCAACGAGCCACCCACGACGGTCGTACCTGTGGTTCGCAGCTGCGTGTAGTCGGACTGACTTCGGATTGTCGTCGCGAACGCGGCCGCCGGCCCTATCTTGATCGACGTCACCGTTAGCGTATCCGCCGCCGTCGTCACTCCATCGTTGATGAAAGCCGCCTCATCGGGTGAAAGACCAGGCCAGACGATACCGCTCAACGCGCTCACCGAGCCCGTGAGCGTTCCGCTGCCGCCAAGCGTGCCGCCGGAGACCGACAGGGGGCTCGTCAGGCTTCCGGTGATCGACAGCTTGCCCCCGGCGGCCGTGGTCGGGCCCGTGTAGGTGTTGGCCCCGGTGAGGAACAGCGTACCGTTGCCCTGTTTCACGAATTGCCCGGTGTACAGGCGGGTCGCTCGCGCCGCGGCGCGTGCCTGCCCGGCAGCGAGGTCTGTTTGCGGCAGGGTCGAGCCGGGAGGGAGACTCAGAACGCAGGTGTTGGTTACCTGGCTGGACTGCCAGAGGGCGTCTTCCGCCGCGTCCTCCTGCCGGCGGGCCTTGATGGCGACGTCCGAGATATTGTTCGACCACACGTCGCTAAAACCTTGAGTGTTGACCGTGAAGCGGCCGAGAAACTGACCCGGGCCGCGGAAGGCGTCCACTAGGCTTATCGTTCCCCAGCCGTTGCGACTGTCGGGGACCTGAACCATCTGCCCGGCTGAGGGATTCGGCACGGCGGTGCCGCTCGCATTGCTGATGGTCGCATTCTGACGCCCCGTCGTGAACATCGTATACAGCGCCTGATCGTTGGTCATGTACGGGAAGCGCTGCGTGACGAGGTTGAGGCTCGACGCACTGTGTGGGCCCGCCATGGACGTTCCCGACAGGCTGCCATAGGTCGCAGTCGGCGTCCCGTTGATAACCGAGACGGTAGTGCTGTTGATGCTGTTGGATGGCGCCGTCACGCAAGACCACTTGGCCAAGCCGCACTGGTTGAATGTCTCTGTCCCCGGAACCAGGATCGACCCGTCCGCGTTGAAGGTCTGACCCGTGGTGCTGAGCCCAGACACGGCGATCCAGTGTCCCTCGAGATCGGGCAGGAAGTAGCTGGCGTGCCCCCGGGGCGTGGTGTAGATGTAACCGCCGTTCCCGGCGCTGAAACTGATGATGGCGGTGCCGCTTCTCGCCACAGCGATCGCCCCGTTGAGCCAGTGATTCGTGTGGCCGTTGGCGTCGGCAACTCCATCGGGCGTCGATATGTACTGCCACGACGCGAGGAGACCAAAGCTTTGCGTTCCGCCCAGCGGCGGGCAATAGGTGTTGTAGTTTTCGGTGGGCGGCTGGCTGCCCCAGCTCGAGTGGATGATGCGCACCGGCGTTCCAGCCGCATTGACTGAGGCGGCGACCGCCGGATAAACGTTCGCGAGGTAGGCATTGTCGAGCAACAGCCGGTCTGCTGCGCCCGCGGGCTGGAGACCGTAATAGACGGAGTCGGTCTTGTGCGTATTGCCGAAGGAGACATTGGCGTCGAACGATACGCCGTGCATGTCCGAAGCTACCGGCTGGTTCGGAGTTACAGCCAGCGGGGCAGTCCCACCGTCGCGGCGCGCCGCGACGGTGCCGCTGACGTGCGTACCGTGCGTGTCGTTGTAGGTCTGGTTGAAAAAGCCCGGCGTGGGCCCCGTCGTGCCGCCGTCCGCGGTCACCGCGATCCACCGATCATTCGTTACGGTGGCATCCGTGTGTTCGGGCAGCCAGCCGACAGGTATGGGAGGTGTGTTAGCTGGGTTGGCCGCAAAGTACCCGGAATCGACGACCCCGACGTTCATCTTCTGGCCCGCGAACCCGGCAGCGTACGCGAATTCCGCGCCCAAGGCCCTGAGCCCCCAGTCGCGAAGGAACTCGGCAGTCCGCCAGCTCGCAGGGTTGCCCAAGGTGCCTGGGTCGCCCGGATAGGAAGAGATGGGCGGCGGCACGACCGGCACGAGCGCGTCGCCGAAGGCGTAGGGGACAGCCGCAAGACCACCTAGCGCAGTGACCAAACTGGCTGCAATGCGTGTCTTCCTAAAATGATGCTGCTTCACTACGACGCTTTCCATGAGTCTCTCCTCCGAACTTCATCACAACGGCGATCTTTGATTCTCAGCTCCCCTGCGAGCACTAGCCTCTTAACTCCAAAAATCGTTCTAAGCAAAAATCGTTCTCAGTAACAACTTGTAACCTACCTGCTGTAGCAGCTTGAATCGCAAAGGTTTTGAAAGGCTCCACTAAGACCTGCAAATCGACGATGTAAAAAAATCCGACATTGTCAAAAAGCCATACGCCTCGCAGAGTTCTAGCGTGCGCACCGAAGAATCATGCGCAGGAGTCGCGTTATGCTTGCGCCGTCATGAGCACATTCGCATCGACATTCCTCGGGCACCAGGGATGGATGATCCGCTCCGGACGTTCATGCGTGCTCGTCGATCCGCTCCTGTGCGAGGAGTTCGGTGCAGTGCACGCCCTCGAATACAGCGTCCATCCACCGCGCGTGTTCGGCCCCGAGCGTTTTCCCGCGGTAGACGCGGTGATTCTCAGCCATGAGCACGACGACCATTTCGACATACCGTCGCTCGCGCGGCTCGACCGGCGAATACCGGTGTTCATTTCGGCACACTCCTCGACGGCCGCGCTGCAGATCATCCGCGAGATGGGTTTTGTGATTCGGCCGCTGGTGCCCGGTGTACCGCTTAACATCGGCGAGCTGCAGGTCATCCCGTTCAGCGGCGACCACCTCAGCGTGAATTGCGCTGACGAATGGGATGCGCTTCCTTACCTGGTTCGCGACCGCGGGGACGCTGGCAGCTTTTTTTCCATGGTCGACGTCGCGCTGCTTCCCGCCCATGTCCAGTGGGCGAAAGCCTTTGCGGCGCGTCCCGGATTGGTGACCTGGAGCAATAACGCGCTCGACTGGAGCCATATGTCGGACAGCGTGGCCGACGACGTAGGCACCGAGCAATGTTTTCGCGCCATGGGCGCCGGTCACAGGCTCATATCGACCGAATGGGGCAAGCCAGGCGCGATGCTGATATGCGCGGGTGGTTTCGCCTTCCGCGGCGACCAGGCCTGGTTCAACGACCGCGTCTTCTGGGTCGATACGGAACAGGTGTGCGCGAGACTGGCGAGCATGCACCGGGACGAGCGGTTCTATTCCGCGCTACCCGGACAGACATTCTGGATGGAGGCAAATCGTCTCACCAAGGTCGAGGAAAGAAGCTCCTTTCTCGGCACGGCACCGAGAGCACAATGGCCGACCCGCGGCCGGCATGTCCGCGTAGATATTCCCGATTACGCGCCGGCGACCAGGCGCCGCGACATGAACGGCAGCGACGACGCGCTTCTACGCGAAGGGCTGGAGCGGCTCGCGATCGCTCTGGTTGGCGGCTTTCTGTTCCGCAGCCTGCATTCGATCCTTGCCGCTGAAGCGCAAGGCCGCAAACCGACGTTCGCGCTGGTGCTGCGTTATGGATCGGAAGGTGCCGCCAAAGTGTTCGAGTACGACGCGTCCGCGTGCGCCTTTGTACCCGCGGCCGCCGGCAATCCTCGGGATATCTACCTTGCCGGTTGGGAATGCTGGGCGACGGATCTGATTGCGGTGTTACGGCGCGAGCTCGGTCCCATCGCCCTGATGTACGGTCGCGCGCGGCTGTGGAACCACCTTCCGCATCGTTTTCGCTTCGATTTGCAAGAGAGCCTGTCGAGAGTCAGCCACCCGCTCAGCAGCCCGGACGCTTACCTTCCGATGTACCGGCGAATGTGGGACCAAAGCAGGTCCATCGTGCCGACCATACGAGCTAATGCAACGCCATAGGCGCGCGCATGGCGCTCGCGCCGAGGGCCCGGGCGACACGGGTCAGACCGGCTCCGACGCCCCGATTCGTTGCAAACTCTTCGCGAGCTGTCCAACCCAGGCGCCGCTTTCCCATCGTCGCAGCGAATCTTGCAAAGTGCTCGGCTCGAGGTCCACAGGACCCGCGCTCGGCACGATTCGAGCGATGCGATCGATCACGGCAACGATGTCGGGTTCGACAGACGCCAACGGAAAAGAGGCGCCGGCGAACATCTGACGAACGAACGAGAAACCGAACATCACCCGCGACGCGTTCTCGCGCAGCGGCGTTAGCTCGTCGTCATCAGCCGTGCTGCGCGCGAGCTGGCTCCAAAGGCTGAGCAGCCCGTACCACACGAAGCAGGCATGGATCAACGAGTGCAGGGGAATCCTGTTGCCGGACCACGGCGAGCGATACGTTCGCGCCTCGCTCAGGTCGCAGAAGTTGCCGTCATCGCGCTCGGTCTTGTACAAGTATTGGTGGATGGATTCGTGCAGCAGCGCTTCGGCGCATACCAGAATCCGATCGGCTGGCGCATGCATATTGGTGAGCACGCAAAGGCCGACTAGCTCACGATTCGACGCCGACGAGGCGCCCTCGATCGCGTCCGAGCGACATACCAACGCGGTCTCCATGTGCGCGTTGATAAAATCCAACGCCTTGGGTGCTCCGGTGCCGGCCACGCGCGCGACCGCGCCGATAGTCTCCGCCACTTCGTTCCTGGCATCTACGGGGTAGCGAGCTAGCGGAGACGACGTATCGAACGCCAGGTCCGGCCAGACGCGTTCGGGCTCGAAGTCGAGCGCGAACCTGAAAGCGTGCGCGGCGTTGGTGCGCTGCGCCGCGCCATCGCAAAAGCTAAGATCGCGCAGCAGTGCGTTGGCTACTATTCTCGATGTCATCCTGCAGTCCTGTAACCACCAGATCCGCGTACCCGGGCAATCGACCCGTCACCACGGGGATCGGGCAGGTGCTGTAAAACACCGGGACCTCGTTACCTTCGAAGAAAGCGTATTCGAGAATGCGATTGGGGGACAACGCCGACATCGACCGGGTGAACGATACGATGTGGTCGCGCTGCTCCTGGCGCATCCCTGGCGGGGCATTGGGGATGATGATCGTGTTGCCCACCTGTGCTACGTGAAATAGTCTGCCGGCAGGACGAACGTATGCGAGATCCCCGTGCCGCCCAGTAGGTCCGGGTTCGATCGCGGCGCGCCTGCCCAGGTTGTAGAGGTGCCATGGATCGACCACGTAGACATCGCCGCGCAACTCGGCTGTCGACCCTCCCGCTCGATGGGCCGGCACGCGAATGCCGCTCACAAGTTCCGGCAGATCCGACCATTGATCCAAAAGCGACCCGAACGACCCGACCGGCGATATAGCTGATGGCACCGACGACACGTAAGCAAAGCCTTGCAACGCTTCCGCGAGCCAGATCCAGAATTGCTGGCGCTGAACGAACGACTGAAACGGACCTGTCCCCCCTTCGACCGAAACGAGACGGTTCACCACCGCAGTGCTTGACGGATCGATGGTACGTCCCGCCCACTTCCACGTCCTGCCGACAATGGCTTCGTTGATGAGTTGCGACAGCGACATCGCCAGAACTTCGCAACGCAAGCGCTGTCCTTGCTCGAGCAGCACGCTCGCCACCGCGTCCGCCCGATCGGTATAGAGCAGCAAAATCAGGTTCGGCGGCTCAAGTCGTGTCACTGGTAGCGATCCTGTCGTCGATGCCTGGAGAGTCAGGGGCCGGCTGAAGGTGCCACCCCGGCACACCAACGACGCCACATTTCCCGATAGGCGGTCTCGACGCCGCGCGCGAATCGACGCGCGTCCATGAGAGGCGAGCATCGCATCCGCTCACGCAGGGTATGGCGGAGCGTTGCGACCCGCGCGATGTCTCGCGCGAGCGCTGTGGCAATGGCGACATATTCATCGGGAGTGCGGGCGATCAATTCGGGCAGTCGCAGGTTCCTCAACTGGCTTGCGCCGGCGCGACCGACGACGGTGTTGCCGACGAGCGTCACCACCGGCACACCCATCCAGAACGAATCGAGGCTTGTGGTATGGCCGTTGTAGGGCACCGTGTCGAGACCGATGTCGACCTGCCGGAAGAGCTCCAGATAAAGGTCCCGGTGACGGTAACCGGCAAATTCGATGCGATCGGGTTCGACGCCGTGCGCCCTAAACACATCGCGGGCGCGCTGCCGGTGACTGCCTTCGTGCGCAAGGATCAAAAGGCGTGACCGCGGTGTCGCGCCGAGCACCCGCGCCCACAAGCCTAGAACGCCATCGTTAGTCTTGGAAAAATTGTTGAGGCATCCGAAAGTGACGTATCCACGCGCCTGCGCGGGGAGTATACCGACCGCGGGGTTGGCGCCGAGCGGATCATAGCACCAGAAGGTGTCAGGCAGCCGCCATGATCGTTCGACGTACGACGCGTCCACGCCCGCCGGATCGAGATGCACGTCGGTGAGGCGGTAGTCGATAGTTTCCAGACCGGTCGACCCCGGATACCCCGCGAACGTAACCTGCACGGGCGCCGGCTTGCGCGCGAAGACCAGCAAGCGGTTGCCTTCCATGTGCAGCGTCGTGTCGACCAGGATGTCGACGGCGTCCCGCCGGATCAATTGCGCGACGGCGTCATCCGACATGGCGCCGATCTCGCGCCACTCGGTCGCCATCCGACGAAATTCCTCCGTTATGGCATCGTTGATCCGATTGTTCGAGTAACAGATCACGTCGAGCGCGGAGCGATCGTGCTCGCGCAACAACGGCATCAGATATCGTCCCAGCACATGGTCGCGAAAGACACCGCAAACGTAGCCAACACGGAGCCGCCGTTCAGGCGCTCGGTCGTTGGCGTAGGCCGCAACGAGGGGGCGCAAGGATCGTGCGTGTCGCTGGTTCCACTCGTCGTGCGCTTCGCGCAGCATCGCGGCGTCGTAACCCGGATGAAACAGCAGCGTGAACAGATAGTTGCCGCGCATGCCCGGGGACTCCGGCGACATCTCCATGGCCCGGCGGTGCGATGCCAGTGCTTCGTCATGCTGCGCCTGCCATTCGTAGACTCCGGCGAGATTGCTCTGGGCTGCCGCCAGTGTCGGTCGGATACGCAGCGCGGCCTGAAATGATGCCGCCGCATCATCGAGCTGTCCCAAGGCCTTGGCGACGGCGCCAAGGTTGTTGTGAGCCTCGGCAAAATCGGGATGCAACGAGGTCGCACGCCGATACGCGGTTGAAGCTTCGTCGAGCCGTCCCAGCGTGGTCAGCGAAATCGCGAGGTGGTAGTAATCCTCGGGCCGAGTCCCATCGAGGCGAATAGCCTGCTGCAGTTCGCGCACCGCGTCGTCCGATCTGCCGGCTTCCTCCAGCGAGAGACCGAGGTTGCTGCGCGCTTCAGGGAACTGTGGACGCAGGTGAATGGCACGCTGAAAGCATCCGATCGCGGCTTGCAAATGATTGCGTGCGCGCTCGACGTGCCCGAGCCGATAGCAGATTTCATCGCTGGCCGGAAACAATTCCAGCGCGTGCCCGTAGAGCCGTGCGGCATCGTCCAGCGCGCCATGCACGTGCAACACCTGTCCGACGGTCAGGTAGGTCCACGGCTCGTTCGGTGTCGAGGCAATGACTTTACTGAACAGAGCGATCGCCTCCGCACGCGCGCCGGCCTGAAGCCTGAGCGCGCCAAGCGACACAAGTGCGTCCGTGTGGTCCGGACGGCGAGCCAGAATCTGCCGGTAAATGACCTCCGCTTCGTTGAGTCGGCCTTCGCGATGATGCTTCTGTCCCAGCTCGATCGCCTGGTCAATGGGCAGCGATGCCATTACCCGATCCCGTTCGCTCGCCGGTAATACCTGGTCGATGCCGAATCGACACCCCCTGACGCATTGCGTTCGCGCGGGCCACTCCGGCCCATGGTCACGTCAACCTGCCGGCCGCTGCTCGACCGCTTTGCATCATCTCGGCCCTCTGGAACAGCACCCAGCCGGTTGCGATGTATTTGTTGCCACCCTTGGGCATGTTACCGCGATGCGTATGCGTGAACGCCGTCGGTGCAATCAGGAGCATGCCGGTTTTCGGAGCGATCTTTCTCTCCTGATATAGAAATTCGGTCTCGCCTTCGTGGAAGTTGTCGTTAAGGTAGATCGTCCATAGAACCACACGGTGCAACGCCTCCCCTTGATCGACCTGAGGGTAGAGCTCGCAGTGCCAATAAGGGTACCCGCCCTCGTCGGCGATGTATTTTTGCAGATTGATTGTTCCCGGACGAAAAAGCATCAGCACGATCGAATTAAGCGTCGGTTCATCGAGCGATGCAATGCCGGGCGCGTCCAGCGTTGTGAGCGCACCCGTGACCGGGTCGACGATTTGCAGCCGCATCGGCGCAAGCGCGGCATGAGCGTAGCGACGCAGATAGCGCTTGAATCCCACCAGGACCGCATCGCTGAGCATCTGCTCGACATCGGACCAACCCGAATGCAGGTTCAGCGGGATGTCCCAGCTGTTCTTCAGCGATACGTCGACGCCGCCCCCGGCTTCGCCGCGCCGCGCATGGCCGCTGGCCTCGAACCGCTCGATCAGCTTGTGGCAGGTGGAGGCGTCGAGCGCATTGTCGTAAACCTCGACGAAATCGGGAGCGGTCATGCGATTGTCGTTCAAGTAAGCGGCGCTCGGACGCTCTTCTATCTTGCCACGAAATCGACTCCGGCTGCCTGTTCCGGCGAACTCCATGGGGTGGCGCACGGGCGCCATCGGCGACGCTAGCCACCAGGCGCCCGACACGCCGATATCCGGCAGGTTTCTGTTATCTTTGTCGATCGCCGCCTACATGGCCCGCATTCGGCGTTCCGCGCAGGCGCGACGAGATTGCCCGATCAACACCGGCGCCTCGTGCAATGACCATCTGGATCGACGTCACCACTTCTGCCAGCGCTCACCCGCCCGCCACCGGCATATCTCGGGTCGAGCTGAACTTGGCCGAGGCCATGTGCGAGGCGAGTCCGGATATCGCGCTCTTCCTATACGAGGCGCAGCTTGGCAGATTCAGCGCTCTTGCGCGATCCGGGCTCGAGCGTATCGGTGAAGTTCAGCGCTCTTCTGCCGCGGTCGAAGGTCGCATGGAGCTGGAAGTTCAGCGGCGCGACATGCGGCACGCGGGCGGCATCGAGATATTCGGGCGCGGCGACGTGCTGATCACGTGTGGCCTGAACTGGCTGATTCAGATGGGCAACATGCCTCGCCTGTACGCGCTGCAAAGCCTCGTCGGTCTTCGCTTGATCACCATGTGCTACGACATCATTCCGATCAAGTTCACTCACCTCGTTCCCGGCATGGAGGTGGTGTTCACTCCCTATCTGCGGGAGATGGTGCGTCACGCCGATCATGTCCTGTGCATCTCCCGCTGCACCCGGCGCGATCTGCTGCGATGGGCGCAGTCCATCGACGGGCGGCTTCCGGAAACGAGCGTGATGCCACTGGGTTGCCAGCTCCGGCCGCTGTCAAGCGAGCAGGTCAGCGAGAGCGTGGCAAAAATCGTTGCCCAACGATTCCTGCTGTGTGTGTCGACGATCGAGAACCGGAAGAATCAGCAAGTGCTTTGCCGCGCCTATACGCGCCTGGTCGATTGGGGCGTTACCGATCTGCCACTGCTGGTGTTGGCGGGTGGTATGGGATATGGCGGACAGGAGCTCATCAACGAAATCGCGGGCGACCGCCGCCTGGCCGGTCGCGTCGTTACCTTAGTAGGCTGTTCCGACACCGACCTCGCCGTCCTGTACCGAGGATGCCTGTTTACGCTCTATCCATCCATCTACGAGGGCTGGGGCCTGCCGGTTTCCGAAGGACTCGCCCACGGCAAGTTCTGCGTGTGCAGCAACCAGGGGTCGTTGCCCGAAGCCGGGCAGGAATTCGTGGCCTACGCCGACCCATGGAATGTCGACGAGTGGGCGAACAAGATCCACCGCTACATCGGCATTCCTGGCGCGCTGGCGCAGCGGGAATTCGATATCAAGCAAAGCTTCGAGCCGCCGACGTGGCGAGATTCCGCCGCGCACGTTTTGACGGTGGCTTCGCGCATCGCGCAACAGTGAAGTTCAGCGCGGCACCTGACGACGAGGCTCGTCTCCGAAACGCAGGTGGCTTGCTGCGTCTTGCGATCTGGCGCCCTGATTAATTACGTTCCCGACCTTCGGCAAGCGGTCGAAGACAGAGATGACCGGCCGGGCGTTCTGGGGAGATGGGAAGTCGGGCGCTAGATCGACAGAATCCACGCCTTGAGCTCGCGAGCGTGGGCCTGCCAGGTGCGACTGTTGTCGATCAGCCACTCGCGTGAGTGCCGTCCGATTTGCCGCGCTTGTTCCCGGTGATCGTAGGCGTATTCCAGAGCGGCGACGATTTCGTCCACATCGCTTTCGCCCCATCCTTGCGTCGAGGATACAGGCGCGCCGCTGACCGCGCTCTGTTTCTTGAGCGCGATGCTGTTGTCCTCAGTCAACAGATCCCGCATCCCGGTATTGAGCGCAGCGATGACGGGAATTCCACTTGCCATCGCCTCTTTCACCGGCAAGCTGGTGCACGCCTCGGCCCGGGAAGGTTGCAACGCGACATCCATTTCCCGCAGGATCCCCGGCATTAACGCGTTGGGGATGAGGCCGACATCGATCACTCGTCGTGGATCGATACCGTTCTCGCGTACCCATCGAGCGATGTCGAGCGCGCCTCGCTCGTTGAGCCTTACGGCATGGTTGAGCTTTCCCTTGAACCCCGCCGACAGCTGCGGCCAGATCGAGTGCCACGCGGCGACAAGCATGCAATCCTTGCGCATTCCGGAGAACGCCTTGAAGGCCAGAAGGACCAGGTCCTGTCCCTTCCTGAACTCGACCTTACCTCCGGAGAAGATGTAGAACTTGTCCGCGTCCATGAGCCCGGACTTCGGCGCCGGGCAGAACTGCGACGTGTCGACGCCTTCGTGGATGATTCTCGGCCGCCTCCCTGTCGCCTGTTCGACGAGATCGGCGTTCCATCGCGACGCGACCAGCAGTGCATCGTATTTGCTCAGTGCATCGCGAGCGTCCGCCAGGTCGGTGTCTTCGAAAATGCACCTGCCGATGTTGTGTTCGCCGAAACAATTCGATGGCGACAAACCGTTGCCGAGCGCGTCGACGACCCTTGCGCGGACATATCGGTTGCCGTCGCTCGACACTCGTACGCCGTCCAGAAAACGATTGGAAAAATCGATCGCCCGGTACACCCGGTCGACGCGCAGTGGATCAACCAGTCCCAGGGCCTCACGCGTGATCGGCTGCCCCATCAGCGGCCGGATCTCGGGATCGTTCGCCCACTGAAAGAAAAGGTTGAGCCCCGCGATGCCCCAACCGAAGTTGTTGCCCAGATGCCAGTTGAGGAAGACGTCCTTCATGGTGCCGACGGTGTTGGCGTCAGCTCGTGGTTGCGCCTGCGGGAATCGTCTCCGCGAGTCCGCTCGTGACGTCGGCTGCATCGAGTCCGGGCATCAAAAGCGCTACTGCCGAATCAGCTCCCGCTTGACGGCATCGATGACGTTGCCCCAGGTTCCGCGCTCGGTCTGTCCGAATACGCGTGCGGTCGGATACCACGGACTGTCTGGTCGATTGCGCAGCCAGCGCCAGCAGGCGTCGAGGCGCGACAGCACCCACACCGGCTTGCCCATCGCGCCGGCAACGTGCGCTACAGAAGTATCGGCGGATATAACCAGATCGAGATTGGCGATGATCGCGGCGGTTTCGGCAAAATCGCTGACCTCGTCCATGAAGTTGATCATGTCGCGGCCTTCGGCTTCCTTCTCGGCCTCTCCCTTTTGCAGACTGTAGAATGTGACATTCGGCAGCTCCAACAAAGCTTGCATGTCTTCCAGCGATAGCCGCCGGTTGCGATCGATGACCTGGAACCTCAAGTGGTTCCTCCTGACGTTGCCTGACCACACAAGGCCGACGCGCAAGCCTGCGCAGTCCATGCGCCGTCTCCAGCGCGCAACCAGCGCTTCGTCCGCAGAGAGATACGGTATCGGTGCAGGAATGGTGTCCAGCGTCGTCTTGAACCGATGCGGCAGCGACATGATCGAAATGTGCTGATCGAAGTCGCCTGCACCCACGGCATCGACCGCATCGTCGACAAAGGGGCAGCGCTTGAGCAGCGAGACCAGCTCGCTTGGACAAAGCACGGCGACTGTTTCCACGCGTTCCTTGCACAGCTTGGCGTAGCGCACGAACTGCACCGTGTCGCCCAGTCCCTGCTCGTGCCAGATCAACAGGCGCCGGCAAGGCGTCCCATCCCAGGGCAAGGTGCCGAAGCCGGGATCCGTGCCACGCATATCTTGATGACCAAGACCAGCCTCGTAACGCGCCCACCCGTTGACGTAGTCGCCCATGGCGAGCTCGATCAGCGCCTTGCGCCACACCACTTCGTGATTCCCGGGACGCACAGCCTCCGCCTTTTCGATCCATTGCAGGGAACGCTCCAGGTCGCCTTCCTCCACGCGCAACGTGGCGATATTGAGCATCACGCCGACATGCGCAGGATCCAGTTCGTGCGCTCTCGCATAAAGTCGCTCTGCTTCTGCGACGTCGCCATTGAGCCACATGATCGTTCCGCTGTTGGCCAGCGCGGGAACGCTCGAAGGGTCGAAGGAGAGCGCCTGCCGGCAACTGGCCAACGCTCCGTCGACATCGCCCTTCGCCCACTGGTCGCAGGACTTGTCGATGGCAGCAGTGATCGCAAGTCCGTTGCGGGACACCTCAGCCGCCATCATGCGCGTTTGTCCGTCAATGTCGGAGCTTCCGATCAATGGGGGCCACCGAAGACCGCCGCAACCCGCCTGGCGCTCAACGCCTCACCTCTGCGCGCACCAACTTCGCCACATGTCGCGATACGCCGCTTCGACATTCCTGGCAAAGCGCGCCGAATCCGTCAGCAAGGAATTTTGCATCCGCTGACGCAGCGTCGCGCGCAGTGTCGCCAGGGCCGGCAAATCCGCCGCGAGTCCCACTGCCGCCTGCACGTAGCCATCGTAGCTCGGCGCCGCCAGCTCCTCTAGATCTGCGCTCGACAGGATGCTCAGGCCCACGCGCGTCATGTGGTTCTGACCGGCAAGGCTCACCACCGGCACGCCCATCCATAACGCCAGGAACGTCGTGGTCACGCCCTGAAACGGAAATGTGTCCAGCGCGATGTCCAGCGACGCATGCCGCTCAAGATGCCGCGACGGAATGGGTTCATCCGGCAGCAACTCGATGCGCTCCGGCGCGACTTCAAGGTCAGCGAAGAATTGGCGAAAACGCCGCGAAGACTCCGCGTCACGGAATGCGGCACTGGCAAGTTGCAGATGCGATGCATCCACCTGCTGAAGAATGCGTGCCCACAGATACAGAACGTGCGGCGTGATCTTTGCAATGTTGTTGAAGCTGCCGAATGTGACGTATCCCTTGTCGAGCGCCGGAAGGGAAGCGATGCGTGGGCTTCCCGACAGAGGCGTGAAGCACCATGCGATGTCGGGAAGTCGGACGAGCCTTTCGGAGCAGTAGTTTTCGCCTTCGGGCGGATCGACCAAAGCGTCGGTGAGCCGATAGTCGATGCTCGACAGACCGGTGGTGCCGGTCAAGCCCAGGTACGTCACCTGCACCGGCGCGGGGTTGCGCGCAAAAATCGGAAGTCGATTGCCTGCGGTATGGTTGCTCAGGTCGACGAGGATGTCGATCCGATCATCACGGATGCGCTGTGCGGCGGCGTCATCGGACAAGCCGACAAGCACGCGCCAGCGATCGCTGCACGCCCGCAGCCGTTCGGTCACGCGGTCCGCCCGGGCGTTCGTCGCGTAGCAGGTGACATGGAAATTCTCCCGGTCATGCGCTTCGAGCAAGGGCAGCAGAAAGAAGGACACCGAGTGCATCCGCAGGTCCGGAGAGACGAAACCGATACGCAGGGGGCGTTCAGGGGATGGGTCGTTGCGCAACGGACGGATCTGGCTCCGCAGCGGCTCGGCATGCAGCTGGTCCCATCGCCGCGATTCCGCGAGGATGGCGCGCGCATCGGCGTCCGCTGGGTAATACATGCTCAAGATCATGTTGCTTCGGATTTCCGGCACGGTAGGCGCGCTCTCGACGGCTCGTCGGTGTTGAGTGAGCGCCTCATCCAGATGTCCCAGGTTCCTCAACGCATTGGCTAGATTGCTGCGCGCCGGCGCATAGTCGGGATTCAGCCGCACGGCCTCGCCGTACGCTTGAGCTGCCGCAGCCGGACTTCCCAGCGCCGACAGCACATTGCCGAGATTGTTGTGTGCCTGCGGATAGTCGGGTTTGCGGGAGAGCGCCTGTTGATACGACGACTGTGCCGCCTCCAGTTGTCCTGCCGCCTGTAGTGCGTTGCCGAGGTTGTAGTGCGCCTCGGGCAGATCAGGGTAGCGCCCAAGTGCCTCGCGACAGGCGGCCGCGGCATCGTCGAGACGCCCCTGACTTGTGAGCATAACGCCGAGGTTGCTGTAGTACTCGGCCGCATGCGGGGCATTCGCGATGGCGCGTCGAACCAGATCGACAGCCGCATCGACATGCCCGGTCCGATTCGCGAGCACCCCAAGCAGATGCAGCGCTTCGGCGTGCTGTGGCTGGACGTCCAGGATTTCACGACACAGTCCTTCGGTATCGCGCAGGCGCCCGCTGCTGTAGTGCTCCAGCGCGAGAGCCATCTTCTGCTGTGTCGTCTTCATTTGCACGACTCGATTTTACGGCCGCGTCTGGGGTCCGAGTGTCAAGTACTGCGTAATCGCCCAAATTAGCATTCGCGGGAATGCGATCACAACACTCATCGGGTCTTCGACGGCAAAGCCCGACGCCTTCAACCTTTGTTGACTGCTCGCACGTCTGGCAAGCGCTGTACGTCGCCAATAAAATTTGCAAGCAATGGAGACGCATTATCCCTTCTCCACGCGAGAGCCAACGTGAGAGGCATGTTCAAATCGACTACGGGTAAAATGACAACGGTCTCCGGGCACCGCCATCGTGCGCTTCCAAGGACCCATCCCACGCCCAAGCCGGTCGACACGAGACTTAGGATTGTTGCCTCGTTCAGTCCCTCCTGAACGATGCGGGGAGACTTCAAACCGCCACGATAACATTCGTGCATCAGGCGGTCGTAGAACGCCGGGCTTGGCCATCTTGGAAACCAGACAAACGGTGCATCCACCAGGTCCCGCAAGCTGAGTTTCTTGAGTTTTGTGAGGGGATGTGCTTTCGGCGCAGCCAGCTCCACACGCTGTCTGGCGACCGGAAGTTGGTCCAATTCCGCATCAGACTTTGGCATGAAATTGACGAACCCTGCGTCCAAACGGCCGGATCTTATAGCTTCTAACTGTTCCAAACTCGCCGCCGGCTGAAGTTGCAGTTCCGCGGCGGGTTGCTGCTCCCGAAACCGCCGGAAGGATTCCGGAACCACGCCCCGCCATGACGCATTCTCGGTAAACCCGACGCGCAGCGTGCCTGAACGACCGCTCGCCACGCGGCCGGCGCGTACCGACGCTTCACTTATCTCCTGAAGAATACGCTGCGCATCCTCGAGGAATAGTTTGCCGGCTTCACTCAATTTCACGCCGCGCGAGAGGCGTTCGAAAAGCTTGAAGCCTAATTCTTCCTCCAAGTCCTGAATCTGACGGGAGAGCGCGGGCTGAGCGACGTGCAGCGTGCGCGCGGCGCGCCCGTAATGCTGCTCCCTGCCGACTGCCACGAAATATCTCAGATGTCGCAACTCCATTCTGATACTTTATCGCGATTGGTCTGATAGTAAGGATGTCTTGGACATATTAGAGACTCCCTGCCAAATTAGACCACATGAAGGCGAAAAGCGGCAAGAAAAAGCAAAAGGCCAGAGAGCTTAGGGAAAAACGAGCAACCACGAAACTCGCAAAGCACCAGCCAGTAGCTCCGGTCCCGGCAGCTCTGGAACGCTAGGTCAGTTCGAGGGCAACTCCGAGAAGACCATACGTGAAGGCGCTTGTCCTCAACGCACTCGGTCGTGGGTTCGACTTCGAGAACATCGATATCGCCGCTCCGATTGGGCACGAGGTTCTCGTCGACGTGCAAGCGTCGGGGCTATGTCACACCGACCTGCTCTTCGCGACCCACGATTTCGTTCCGACACCCTCGGTGCTCGGTCACGAGGTCGCGGGAGTCGTGGCCGCCGTCGGTCCCGACGTCACACAGATTCGTGTCGGAGACCACATCGTTGGCTCTCTCGCGCAGGCGTGCGGCGCGTGCGCTCGATGTTTGTCCGGCCGCTCCTTTCAGTGCAGGCACCCGGACGCGACGTTGCGCCGACCGACCGACACCCCGCGCTTGTCCCGAAATGGCGCGGGGTTGTTCCAGGGCTTCGGGCTGGGCGGTTTTGCCGAACGGGCGCTTGTCCATGAAAACCAGCTCGCAGTCGTGCCTAAGGAGCTTCCTTTCGCCGTGGCTGCGCTGCTTGGCTGCGGTGTTGCGACTGGCGCCGGGTCCGTCTTGAACACGGCTAACGTAAGCGCTGGCGATACGGTCGTGATCTTCGGCGCCGGAGGCGTTGGGCTCAACGCAGTAAGCGGCGCGCGCATCGCTGGTGCTTCGAGGATCGTCGTCATCGACATCCACCGGAAGAGACTCGACGAGGCCCGGCGCTTCGGCGCCACCGATGTTATCGACTCGACGAAGACAGGGCCCGTCGAAACGGTCCGCGACCTTCTGCCGGGAGGGGTCGATCACGTCTTCGATTTCGTAGGGGTCAAGTTGGTGGCTGAGCAAGGCCTCGCAATGCTCGCCGTCGGCGGTGGACTCTACCTGGTCGGCGTAGCGACGCCCGACGTCGAGATTGGGGTGAACATCGTGAGCGCGATCGGCGGGCAGAAGCGCGTCCAGGGCGTCAACTTCGGCTCCACCAATGCCAAGCGTGACATCCCCATGTACGCGGAACTGTATCTGCAGGGCCGGATGAACCTCGATGATCTGGTTTCGAAAAAGATTGCGTTGCGTGACGTCAACGACGGCTACGCAGCGCTCAAGGAAGGCTCGCTCAATCGGGTCGTCGTCACGTCGTTCTGATCGTGAATTCTCGTGATAGACGAGCAATAACATGAACAAGAGAACTCTACTGATCACGGGTTCGTCGACGG
>DATMNH010000053.1:0-5281 GCA_035568975.1 Casimicrobiaceae bacterium | reverse complement strand
ATCGCGGTAGTGGAAAACGTTCTGCGCAGATCGTGAAAACAGTGGCCCGAACCCGCTCGCTCGACATCGGTTACATGGCCGCTCGTAGAGGAGGCAGGGAAAACCCACGGCAATTGCTTCGTGTTACCGGCGCAGAGTTTGTCATGCTGTTTCAACCGCGCCCGGAGCAACTTGACGACGTAGGATGACAGCGGTAGATCGAAAGGCCGCCCGCCCTTCGCCACGGCGACGTGCCACACCCGCGTCTCTAGATCAACGTCAGTCCATCGCATCGTCTGCGCGCTGTTGCGACGTACTCCGCTATGCAACGCGAGCAACCAAATGTCGCGACGAGTGCCGTTCTTGTCGACGAGCAGGTCTGCGTGCCAAGCCTTGAATTCGTCGGGAGCGATAGCGGTTTGCGGCTCGACCGTCTTGAGTGCTTTGATCTTGAACGTCGGACATTTTGGCAAGCCGTCGTGATCCTCCGCCACCGAATTCCAGACCGCTTGAAACATCGACAGCGCACTGTTCGCTGTTGCGTGGCCGCCGTGGCCGGATTCTTTGACCGCTGCCTTTACCTTCGAGCTGTTCTTAACGGTAGCGACAATCGCGGTGCGCTTTGCCCTAACGTCGGCCTTCGTGATCGTAATCAACTCGCGATTTTTCCAATCCTGAAAATGCAGATCGAACAAGGTCGTGTAATTCTTGATCGCAAGCGGGAGTTTGTCTTTCGTCTTCCAATTCTCAAAGGCAAGACCGAACGTCATCTTGACCGGATCGCCAGCCGCCATCGCGCGGCCTAGTTGTACCGTGGCGAGTTTGCGTGCGTCGCTGACACATAATGGGCGTGTCCCCACCGGCGGCATTGCCAACGCAGCTTGATGCAGTGGAGCGGTGCCTGAAACAAAACGACCGATGCGCTTTTTCTGACGGCCCACGACGAACGTGCGGTTGTTGACGCCAACGACCAGCGCGAGACCGGGTAACGTCGTATCGAAATACACCTTACCAGCCGACAACGTCGCCGCGTTCGTGTCGTTCAGTTTCAATCGTTCACAAGTTGCTGCCATTGGGATACCTTTCTGGTTTGGGCCGTTAGCGGGTTGCTTCCGTCCCGCACTTGTTTAGAACGGTGTTAGAACCAATACCACGCCATTCCGTACCATCAGTATCCGCGCTACGCCCTTGGAACACAAGCGAAATATGGCTTGCGATGGTTCATGCCGGATTTTAACTTAGAATGAAGGCCGGGAGGATCACCATGAGCGTCAAGCAGCTGTTCGATCTTGGGGGCAGGACGGCGCTGGTTACCGGAGGATCGCGCGGCCTCGGCTTGCAAATGGCCGAGGCCCTGGGCGAGATGGGTGCCAAGGTGGCGTTGACCGCGCGCAAGCGCGACGAGCTCGACCAGGCGGTGGCGCATCTGACCCCGCTGGGCATCGATGCGGTGGCGTTGGAATGCGACATGTCCGATGCGGCCGCAATCGCGCCTCTCGTCGAGCGCGCCATCGCGGCGCTCGGGCCGATCGATATTCTGGTGAACAATGCCGGAACGACGTGGGGTGCCGCGACGCTCGAGCACCCTCTCGAAGCGTGGCGGAAGGTCATCGACTTGAATCTGACCGCGATGTTCCTGATGAGCCAGGAAATCGGCCGGCGATGCATGGTCCCGCGGCGCAGCGGCAAAGTAATCAACATCGCATCGATCCTGGGGCTGGTCGGCGGCGGCGATCCCGGCAGACCGGCCACGGTCGCGTACAACACCAGCAAGGGAGGAGTGATCAGCTTCACCCGCGCGCTCGCCGCGGAGTGGGCGCAATACAACATCAACGTCAACGCGATTGCTCCGGGCTTCTTCCCCACCAAGATGACCAAGGGCATCATGGAAATGCTCGGCGACGAGGTTGCAAACAAGGCGCCGCTCAAGCGCGTGGGCGGTCCCGAGGATTTGAAGGGTCTCACTGTGCTTTTTGCGTCCGCTGCCGGCGCGTTCATCACCGGACAAGTCGTCGCGGTCGACGGCGGCGTGACGGCTGTGTGATGAACATCACGCAAATAAATCATGGACTCAAACCCTCTAAGACGCGAGGAGCGTATGAAGCGGGTACATTGTTCCTTGTTCTTGTAGCGCCTATTCAGACGCCGCGCCACATCCTACGTTGCAGTGCATGAACAATTACGACGACTTTCAGGGCACCCGTCCGGTCGCCGAGGCGCATCGCTTCGATGTCGCCGCGCTCGAGCGCTATCTGCGTTTGAATGTGCCGGGCTTCGAGGGCCCGGTCGAGGTCGAGCAATTCAAGGGCGGCCAGTCCAACCCGACGTTTTTGCTCCGCGGCGGCGAAAAGCGCTACGTCCTGCGCCGCAAACCGCCTGGCAAGCTACTGCCGTCGGCACACGCGGTCGATCGCGAGTATCGCGTCATCACCGCGTTGGCGCATAGCAACGTCCCGGTTGCGCGCACCTATTGCCTTTGCACCGACCTGTCGGTGATCGGCTCGATGTTCTACGTCATGGACTGCGTCGAGGGTCGTGTGCTCTGGAACCCGCTGTTGCCGGGCATGCAGCCGGCCGACCGGCGAGCGATCTTCGACGAGATGAACCGCGTCGTCGCGGCGCTCCACCGCGTCGACTTTCAGGCCATCGGTCTTGCCGACTACGGCAAGCCGGGCAACTACTTCGCCCGCCAGATCGACCGCTGGAGCAGGCAGTACAAGGCTTCGGAGACCGAGCGGATCGAAGCGATGGATCGTCTGATCGAATGGCTGCCGAGAAATATTCCGCCGGGCGACGCCACGACAATCGTTCACGGCGACTATCGCCTCGACAACATGATCTTCCATCCGAGTGAGCCGCGCGTGCTTGCGGTGCTCGACTGGGAGCTCTCGACGCTCGGCCATCCGATGGCGGATTTCTCATACCACATGATGACCTGGCGATTGTCTCCCGACGAATTCCGCGGCCTGCGCGGCAGCGATCTCGAGTCGCTCGGCATTCCAACCGAGGAAGAATATCTGGCGATGTATTTGCGGCGTGTCGGCATCGCCGATAAACCGAGTCCCACAGCGTGGAGCTTTTACATGGCCTACAACATGTTCCGCATGGCGGGCATACTGCAGGGGGTCATGGCGCGCGCGCTGGCGGGCAACGCGGCGAGCGCGCAGGCGTTGGAAGCGGGCAGGCGGGCCCGGCCGATGGCGGAGTCGGGCTGGGCCGAGGTCGAGCGCATGCTCGCGTGAATCATGAGACGAGTGACGAGCGCACGACGCTGGCATTGGACAAAGGATGGCTATGGATTTTGATTACTCGCCAAAGGTCATCGAGCTGCAGGACAGACTGCGGGCATTCATGGAAGCTCACGTCTATCCCAACGAGCAACGCTTCGACGATGAAGTGGGGCAGGGTGATCGTTGGGAGCCGACACGCTTGATCGAGGGGCTTAAGTTAAAAGCGAAAGCCGCGGGCTTGTGGAACCTCTTCCTGCCTGCGTCCGACCGTGGCGCAGGTCTCACCAACACCGAATACGCGCCGCTGTGCGAGATCATGGGCCGGGTGCTGTGGGCGCCCGAAGTATTCAACTGCTCGGCACCCGATACCGGCAACATGGAAGTGCTGGAGCGTTACGCCACGGCGGAACAGAAACGGCAGTGGCTCGAGCCCTTGCTCGAAGGCAGGATACGTTCCGCCTTCACGATGACCGAGCCCGATGTCGCCTCCTCCGACGCGACGAATATCGAGACCTCGATCGTTCGCGATGGCGATGAGTACATCATCAATGGCCGCAAGTGGTGGTCATCGGGCGCCGGTGATCCACGCTGCAAGATATTCATCCTCATGGGCAAGACCGATCCGAAAGGGCCCAGGCACGCCCAGCAGTCGATGGTGCTCGTGCCTCGCGACACGCCGGGTGTGAAGATACTGCGCCACCTGCCGGTATTCGGCTACGACGACGCGCCGCACGGCCACATGGAGATCGCGTTCGAGCATGTGCGCGTTCCTGCTGCGAACATCCTGTTGGGCGAGGGCCGGGGATTCGAGATTGCGCAGGGGCGTCTCGGGCCGGGCCGCATTCACCACTGCATGCGCTTGATCGGCTTGTCGGAGCGCGCCTTGGAGAAGATGTGCAAGCGCGTCAAGACGCGTGTCACGTTCGGAAAACCGGTGGCGGAGCAGACGGTAACTCTGGAGCGCATTGCCGACGCGCGCATCATGATCGATCAGGCGCGGCTTCTGACCTTGAAAGCCGCGTACATGATGGACACCGTCGGCAACAAAGCGGCGCGAGCCGAGATCGCGATGATCAAGGTGGCGGCGCCGGTGATGGCGTGCCAGGTTCTCGACTGGGCCATCCAAGCGCACGGAGGCGCAGGCGTCTGCGACGACTTCGGTCTTGCGCGGGCCTACGCCCATGCCCGCACCTTGCGCTTGGCCGACGGACCCGACGAAGTGCATCGCAATCAGATCGGGAAGCTTGAGCTGGCGAAATGGTGAGCAGGCGCCAAGGCGGCGGGCCTCGACAATTACATAGACAAGATATGCGCGCTCGAGGGGCTCGAAAAACTCCTCAAACCCATCGCTGCGTGAGGGAAACGCGGTAAAGAGGAAACGCAATCACAGTCGGTCGATCGTAACCGGGTTCCACTAAGCGGCAGCGGCCGCAGCTGCGGGAATCTCGATCACCATTTGCAGCCCGCGGCCGCTCTCGCCGGGCGCCGCGAAGATCCGCCCGCGATGCAATTGCACGATGCTGCGGCATATCGCAAGGCCGAGGCCGCTTCCCTTGTCTTCCGAGCCCGAGTGGTTGAAGCGGACAAAGCGCTCGAAGATTCTGGTACGCTGCTCCGCGCTGAGGCCGGGTCCCTCGTCATCGACCGTAATCCGCCAGACGTCTTCGGACAGCTTGGAATGCAGCGTAATGCGGCCCTCCGGCGGAGAGACATTAAGCGCGTTGGCGAGCAGGTTGAGAAGCACCTGTCGCATGCGCTTTTCCTCGAACGCAGCGTTACCTTCGCCCTCGTGAGTGTACGAGAAGCGTCGTCCGTGATGCTCGGCCAGCGCGCTTGCGTCCTGCGCGAAGCCTTGCAGGAAAGCGGCCGGCGCCTGCTCCTTCATGTCGACGGTGATCGCTTGCGCGTCGGCGCGCGACAGGAAGAGCAGCTCGTCGATAATCCGGTTGACTCGCGCGAGCTCCTCGAGCTGCACGTGCACCGACTCCTTTTGCGCCGGCTCGAGGTTGCCGTTGACCAGCAAGCGCTCGGCGTGCAGGCGCACGAGCGACAGCGGGGTCTTGAGCTCGTGA
>DATMNH010000052.1:0-30401 GCA_035568975.1 Casimicrobiaceae bacterium | reverse complement strand
AGCAGCAGCGCCTTGCAGACCTTTGCCGCCCTAAAGAACTACGGCTTGCTGGACGGTAGGAGTAATGGCGTGCACCTAACCGATCTGGCGCTACGCATTCTGCTAGACAAGCGCCCGGACTCGGCGGAGCGAAACGCCTTGATGCGCCAAGCAGCTCTTAATCCGTCCATTGCTGCTGAAGTCAATACTAACTGGCCAGACGGCTTGCCATCAGACGCAACGCTCAATCATTTCCTAGTGTTGGAGCGGCAGTTTAATGAATCGAATGCTCCAAGGGTAATAGATATCATAAAGCAAAATCAAGCCCTTATATCATCGCTTGATGATCGTGGTATATCTGACGATGTTGCGATAAACGAGGGGTCAGATATGGAAGCGAGGCGCGAGGAAAAAGATGCGGCAGCCATCCCAGCCGGGCAGCATCCGGTGCCAATGAATCTGATGCGGCAACCGGCCGTGCATGCGGAGAAAATCTTGATAGAGGGGCATGACTTGGTTGTTGACCTTCTCTACTCGGGCAAACCGACCAAGGAGGTTTTTGAATACCTGAAGGAGTACTTTGAGTGGAAAGCCGGAAAGGCCAAGAAGACCGACTCCACGAGCTAACGAATAGAAATGGCGAGGCCGATGATGCGTTGAACATCATCGGCCTCTATTCGCGGCCCTGCCGCCTAACCCGTCGTCAACGAAGAAAGGAGGACTGCGTGACTAGCAAACCGCGAAAATTAATATCTGACTAGGCGGCCTTCCGACCGCCAGACCGAGGCGGGCTTCGGCTCGCCTTGGCCTTACTCTGTTTCCCTTCTTGCTTGTCGATCGCGGCCTTCGGCGTCCGCGCTAAACGCGTTAACACCTCACCGAATCCCATCGGTAACTTCAACGGCTTGTCGTGCATGGCGCGTGCCTACTGGATCAACTCCTTATAGGTGATCCTACGCCCTCTCGTTGAGCGCAGCAAATCGTTGACGCGCTCGCCTTCGCCCTGTTTCCGGCTATTCCAGCGGTACGCAAACATCTGCAAGTAGCGGTCTAAATGCTTCGGGCTGGCCTTGTGGTATGTGCCGACCATCGTGCGCTTGAAGTGGCTGAAGGCGCCTTCAACGCGGTTCGTAGTGACGTCGCCGTCCACATACTGACCTAGCGCATGCGTGATGTACGAATGCGCGTAGGACATACTCATCCATGCGTAGTTGGAACTCTCGTCGGTATGAATTCGGCTATGGCGCTCGACGTTGGCAACGATAAGGGGAACCGTGGTCTTTAGCTTCGTGTTGGGGATATAGGCTAGGCGAAGATCGCCACCGCGCTCTTGCATCCCAAAGACGATCTTCTTCGCTTCGCTGTAGTGGTTGCCGCCCGTGCCAGGACGCTTGCTCGCGTGCTGGAACCTCGGCTTCGGCGCGACGTAGCACTCGTCGATTTCGATCGTGCCGCTCAATGGCGCGTTGAATTCGACCGTCATCGCAGCGTTGCGGATACGGTGCAGCATGAACCATGCGGTCTTTTGCGTGACACCTACATCCTTCGCGAGCTGCATCGAGCTGATGCCCTTCTTATGGGACGTCATCAGGAAGATCGCCTCGAACCACTTCATCAGGCTGATTTTGCTATCCTCGAAAATGGTCCCATTGCGGACGGTGAACTTCTTGAGGCAGCCCCGGCATTTGTGGGTGTTGTTCTTGAGCGTGTAGTGCTTATCCACTACGCTACAGTGAGGGCAGCCGATCTTGTTCTCGTCGGGCCAGCGGAGGGCGCGGAAGTGGTTGATGCACGCGTCCTCGGTCGGGAAGGCGTGACGCATATCTGATAGACTTTTGAAGGACTTAAGCATGATCGGGCTCCTAGTGATTCAAGTATAGGTGCC
Organism: Casimicrobiaceae bacterium; assembly: GCA_035568975.1. Classification (GTDB taxonomy): domain Bacteria; phylum Pseudomonadota; class Gammaproteobacteria; order Burkholderiales; family Casimicrobiaceae; genus PALSA-1003. The sequence continues at coordinate 28,537 of DATMNH010000052.1, read as the reverse complement.
TTTTCTTGTCCTGTCAAGTATATAATTGCCGAGAACACTAGCGTCGAACGATCGTTCTATGCAATAATGGGCCGTCCTGACCACCAAAGAAGCCAACCATGAGCCTCTCTCTCGCAAAATCCAACGAAATGAATGCTATGGACGACAACAAGAGCAAAGCGCTTATCGCCGCGCTGGCACAGATCGAAAAGCAGTTCGGCAAGGGCTCGATCATGAAGATGGGCGAGGCTCAGGTCCAGAACGATCTGCAGGTCGTGTCGACCGGATCGCTCGGCCTGGATATCGCGCTCGGTGTCGGCGGCTTGCCGCGCGGGCGTGTGGTCGAGGTCTATGGTCCCGAGTCATCGGGCAAGACGACGCTCTGCCTTCAGGTGGTGGCGCAGGTGCAAAAGGCCGGCGGGGTGGCCGCCTATATCGACGCCGAGAACGCGCTCGATCCGGTCTATGCCGGCAAGCTCGGGGTGAACGTCGGCGAGATGCTCATATCGCAGCCGGACACGGGCGAGCAGGGCCTGGAAATCGCCGACATGCTGGTGCGTTCGGGCGGAGTCGACATCATTGTCATCGACTCGGTTGCCGCGCTGGTGCCCAAGGCGGAAATCGAAGGCGAAATGGGCGACCAGCTTCCCGGACTGCAGGCCCGGCTCATGAGTCAGGCGCTGCGCAAGCTGACGTCGAACATCAAGCGCGCCAATGTTCTGGTCATTTTCATCAATCAGATCCGGATGAAGATCGGAGTGATGTTCGGCAACCCGGAGACGACCACCGGCGGTAACGCGCTCAAGTTCTATGCTTCAGTCCGGCTCGACATCCGCCGCATCGGCGCGATCAAGCGCGGTGAGGAAGTCGTCGGCAACGAAACGCGGGTCAAGGTGGTGAAGAATAAGATCGCACCGCCGTTTCGCGAGGCGCTTTTCGATATTCTCTACGGTGAAGGTATTTCTCGTGAGGGCGAAATCGTCGAGCTTGGCGTGGCGCATAACATCATCGAGAAATCCGGCGCGTGGTACGCGTACAACGGCGACAAGATCGGCCAAGGCAAGGACAACACCCGCGAGTGGCTGAGAGAGCATGGTGACATCGCGGCAGAGATCGAGGCCAAGATCCGCGCCGTAGTCGGCGTTCCGGTAGCCACTGGACGTAGCGCGGCTCCGGTCGACGAGTAATGTTGCGTGTCGCTTGGTCACGCGCACCCTTAGGGCGCAAGCGATCCGGCTGCTCGCACGGCGTGAGTACGCACGCGCCGAACTGGAATCGAGGCTGGTAACCGCCGGCGCTGACCTGGCTGCGGTTCGCGATGTACTGGACGATTTGGGCGTTCAGGGTCTGCTTTCCGATCAGCGTTTCGCGCGCGCCGTCGTCAGCCAAAAGGCCGGGCGCTACAGTCGCCGCAGCATTGCCGGAGGACTGAAGGCAAAGGGGGTCGCGTCCGGCGATATCGACGATGCCCTGCGCGAAGCAGATCTCGACGATGATGCCGCGCTCCTAGCTTTGTGGCAGCGGCGTTACGGGGAGCTGCCTGCCAGCGATCGCGAAAAAGCGCGCCAAGTGCGCTATTTGCAGGCCCGGGGCTTTTCGATGTCGGCCATCCTGAAGCTATTGCGCAGTCCACCGAAATAAGCGCCGGAATGACAGGGTAGCTGTGCTAACATATTGAATTCAAAGAGTGTCAGAAGCTTTCCCCCTGTCCTCTTGATCTCGACGCCCCCGTCGCCACTTAAGCTTCGCGCCCGCATGAAATCCGCCGACATCCGCCGCAAGTTCCTCGAGTACTTCGCCTCGAACGGCCACACCATTGTCCCGTCGGCGTCGCTGGTTCCCGCCAACGACCCGACGCTGTTGTTTACCAACAGCGGCATGGTCCAGTTCAAGGATGTCTTCCTCGGCACCGATCGGCGCAGTTATGTCCGCGCGGCGGACGTGCAGCGTTGCCTGCGCGCGGGAGGGAAGCACAACGATCTCGAGAACGTCGGCTATACCGCACGGCATCACACCTTCTTCGAGATGCTCGGTAACTGGTCGTTCGGCGACTACTTCAAATCCGAAGCGATCAGGTACGCGTGGGAATTGCTGACTCAGGTATACCGATTGCCGCCGGAAAAGCTCTGGGTCACCGTCTACCATACCGACGACGAGGCCTACGATGTCTGGGCCAATGAAATCGGCGTCGCGCCCGAGCGCATCGTGCGCATTGGCGACAACAGGGGCGCGCCCTACGCCTCGGACAACTTCTGGCAGATGGCGGAGACGGGTCCCTGCGGGCCGTGCAGCGAAATCTTCTACGATCACGGTCCGGAGATCACCGGCGGGCCGCCGGGTTCGCCGGATGCCGAGGGCGATCGCTACATTGAAATCTGGAACCTGGTCTTCATGCAATTCAATCGCGACGCCAAGGGCGAGCTCACCCCGCTGCCTAAACCGTGCGTCGATACCGGCATGGGCCTCGAGCGACTCGCTGCGGTCCTGCAGCACGTCCACAGCAACTACGACATCGATCTGTTTCGGTCGCTGATCAGCGCTGCGGCGGCCGCAACGGGCGCTCGCGACCTGACCTCCCCGTCGCTTCGCGTTATCGCCGATCACATACGCGCCTGCGCATTTCTGATCGTGGACGGCGTCATTCCAAGCAACGAGGGGCGTGGTTACGTGCTGCGGCGTATCATCCGCCGGGCGATTCGTCACGGCTACCAGCTGGGGCAGACGTCGCCGTTCTTCAACCAGCTCGTGCCGGAATTATCGCGCCTGATGGGCGACGCCTATCCAGAGCTGCCACTGAAGCAGGACTACGTCGTTCGGATGCTCAAGGCGGAAGAAGAACGCTTCGCTGAAACGCTCGAGCATGGAATGAAGGTGCTCGAAGCGGCGCTCGCCGACGCCGACAAAGCCGGCACCAAAATGCTGCCCGGCGAGACCGCGTTCACGCTCTACGATACGTTCGGATTTCCTTTCGACCTCACTGCGGACGTGTGCCGCGAACGCGGCTTTACCGTCGACCAGGCGGGATTTGACGCTGCGATGGACAAACAGCGCGAACGCGCACGCGCCGCGTCGTCGTTCAAGGCGGGCGGAGCGCTGCCGTACTCCGGTGCCAAGACCGTATTCGATGGTTACAAGACGCTTTCAGTGGAGGGTCGCGTTACCGCGCTGTTTCGCGACGGCGCTTCGGTCGGTTGCTTAAGCGCCGGGCAAGAAGGGATTGTCGTGCTCGATCGCACTTCGTTCTATGCCGAATCGGGCGGCCAGGTCGGAGACCGCGGCGAGCTCACCAAGAGCGGTGTTTGCCTTACGCTGTTTGCGGTTCGCGATGCGCAAAAGATTCAGCCCGACGTCGTCGGCCATCACGGAGAGGTGAAAACCGGAGAGCTTGGCGTGGGCGACATCGTCATCGCACAGGTGGACGCCCACACCCGCGAGCGCGCGGCGCTCAACCATTCTGCGACGCATCTGATGCACGCCGCGTTGCGCAAGGTCCTGGGCGATCATGTCCAACAGAAGGGCTCGCTGGTCGATGCCGAACGCACACGGTTCGATTTCTCGCACACGCAGCCGATGACCGAGCAGGAAATCCGCACCGTTGAAGCGCTGGTCAACCGCGCCATTCGCGCCAATTACGCCGTCGAGATCCGGCTCATGTCCTACGACGACGCGATCGAGGCCGGCGCGATGGCATTGTTCGGCGAGAAGTACGGCGACGAGGTGCGCGTTCTCAGCATGGGCGACTTTTCGACCGAGCTGTGCGGCGGCACGCACGTTCAGCGCACCGGCGACATCGGTTACTTCAAGATCGTTTCCGAGTCCGGAGTTGCCGCCGGCGTCCGCCGGGTCGAAGCGGTGACCGGCGATGCCGCGCTTGCGCATACGCATCAGCTCGAAAGACGACTCACCGACGCTGCCCAGGCGCTCAAGGCGCCTCCGACAGAAATCACGGCGAAGATTCAGCAGCTTCTCGATAACGCCAGGATGCTCGAAAGGGAGCTTGCGCGTCTCAAAGGCAAGCTTGCGTCAAGCCAGGGTGGAGATCTCGCGGCGCAGGCAATCGAAGTCAATGGCGCGAAGGTTCTCGCGGCAACGATCGATGGCGCAGACGCCAAGGTGCTGCGCGACACCATCGACCAACTCAAAGGCAGGTTCAAGAGCGCTGCAATCGTGCTCGGCTCGACTGACGGAACCAAGGTGACGCTGATCGCCGGCGTGACGTCCGATCTGACGGGCAGAATCAAGGCGGGCGACTTGGTCAATCACGTGGCAACCCAGGTCGGAGGCAAAGGCGGGGGCAGGGCGGACATGGCGCAGGCGGGTGGAACCGATCCCGCCGGGTTGCCGGCTGCGCTCGCCAGCGTAAAGAGCTGGGTCGAAAAGCGGCTGTAGGTTCCGGACTCGAGCGAGAAGATCGGTCATGGCGCTGCGCCCCGAAGCCACGCTGGACAAATTCCTCAACCGGGGAGACGGGCGTCTCCCGGGCTTGATCGGCATCCGCTTTACCGAGATTGCCGAGAATCGCGTCGGCGCCGAGCTCGACATCCGGGACGAGCTCCTGGCACCCAACGGATACCTGCACGCGGCAACGGTGATCGCGCTTGCGGACACCGCATGCGGCTACGGCTGTATCGCCCACCTGCCGCTTGGCGCGGAGAACTTCACGACCATCGAGCTCAAGACCAATTTCCTAGGGACCGCGCGCGACGGCACCATCGCCTGCGTCGCGACGCCCGCGCATCTCGGCAGGGCGACGCAGGTGTGGGATGCGCTGGTCACCGACCGGGCAAGCGGGAGGCGAATTGCGCTGTTTCGCTGCACGCAGATGATTTTGTGGCCGCGGCAGACGTGAGTGTCAGCGCGCTCGACTGCCGGTGCGGCAGAAGCCGGCTCGCCTCGATGTTCGCTCCGACCCGCGTCCGGCTGCCACTGACCGCATCTAACCGTTTGTTCGTTCTCGGTTACCTCTAATCGGTCCGCGGCGCCGAGGAACCGGCAAAGCCCTATGATATTGTCCAATCTCTGCGCTGCAGGCGTGGTCGCCCCGTGCGGAGCCTTGCAACCGGGATTTCCCGAATTTACAGGATTGGTTGACCATGAAAATCAGATTGTTTCGTTCCCTGACCGCTCTGACCGTGGCCGCGACCCTTTTGGGTGGCGTTACGCTGGCGCGTGCGGAAGGTATTACGTCGGAGCAGGCGCAACAGATCCTCGACGAACTGAGAGCCATTCGCAAGACGCTCGAGACGCGTCCAGTAGCTCCCGCGCAGCCCAGCGCCCCGGCGCCGGTCGACGACAAGGTAAGCATGGCCTTCACGTCCGGTGGCTTCTCGGTCGGCAAGGAAAATGCGCCGCTCGTATTGATCGAATACACCGATTACCAGTGCCCGTTCTGTCAGCGGTACCACAACGACTCGTTTGCGCAGATCAAGGCCAACTTCATCGATACCGGCAAGATTCGCTACATCAGCCGCGACTTTCCGCTGCCCTTCCACGAAAATGCGCGGCGCAGCGCCACGGCCGCGCGGTGCGCGGCCGAGCAGGGCAAGTTCTGGGAATTGCGGCACACGATGATCGTCAACGCGAATCAGCTTCAGGCCGACAAGCTCGGCGGGTACGCGCAGTCGGCGTCCATGGACGTGCCCAAGTTCCAGGCGTGCGTCGACTCGGACAAGTATCGCGCTGCGATCGACAAGGACATCGCCGAAGGCTCCGCGGCAGGCGTCAACGGAACACCTTCGTTTGTGCTCGGACGTGTCGAAAATGGCAAGTTGCAAGGCGTGCGGATGGTCGGTGCCATGCCGTATGCGCAGTTCGAAGCCAAGATTCAGGACATGCTGAAGCAGACTGTCAAGAACTGATCGCCGCATTCGCGGCGGGAATGGATTCCCGCATTCGCGGCGAGAAGGGATTGGCGCATTCGCGGCTAGAAGGGATTGCCGCGTTCGCGGCGTCAGCGATATCAGAGACATCCGGGCCACGAGCGCAATCGCGCGCGTGGCCCCTTTTTTGCCGATGTCGCCGGGAACATAGCTTGCGGCCGGCGGCGAGCTCGATGATCTTCTGATCGATGCGCTGCCTGCTGCTCGCCTTTTCGCTCGGCATCGTGATGCTCCAGCAGCAGGCGAGCCTGCCCTTGCCCTGGCACGTGGTCTATGCGCTGCTTCCCGTCTTAGTGGCGATAGGATGCGCGGTCTATTCAAGTCGTGCCGGTGGCGTTTCAGGCAGGATCGCCCGCGGCGCCGCGCTGCTCATTGCGGCGCTTTCGGTCGGCATGGCCGGATTCTTCTATGCAGCGTGGCGCGCCGACACGCGGCTCGCCGACGCGCTGCCGCCTGCGTGGGAAGGGCAAGACATCGAACTGGTCGGCATTGTCGACGACCTGCCACAGCCGGCGGATCGCGGCACTCGTTTCGCGTTTGCGGTGGAAAAGATACTGACCCCGGACGCCGTCGTGCCGTCGCGCTTGTCGCTCGCCTGGTACAACGGCTGGCCTCGTGATGGAGCAAAGGCGGCGCCGAACGCCGCGATCCCCGAGATCCCCGAGATCCACGCCGGCGAGCGCTGGGCATTCACCGTGCGGCTCAAACGGCCGCATGGCACCGTCAATCCGCATGGCTTCGATGTCGAGGCGTGGCTCCTTCAAAACGAATTTCGCGCGACCGGCTATGTGCGCGCGGACGATGACAATCACCGCGTCGATGCATTCGCCGCGCGCGCCACCGACTATGTCGCGCGCGCCCGCGAGTCGATACGCGCGCGCATCCTGCACGCGCTCGAGGGACGCCGCTATGCGGGAGTCATCGCTGCGCTGGCGATCGGAGACGAGCGCGCGATTCCCAACGAGCAGTGGCAATTGTTCAACCGCACCGGCATCGGCCATTTGATCTCGATCTCCGGGCTGCATATCACGTTCTTTGCGGCGCTGATTGGCAGCATCGCGTACTGGCTATGGAAGATGAGTCACAGACTGACCACGCGATTACCGGCGCGAAAGGCCGCTGCCGTCGCCGGCGTGACAGCGGCGTTCGTTTACGTGCTGCTGGCAGGATTCGAAATTCCGGCGCAACGCACGCTCTACATGCTGACCGTCGCGGCGATCGGGCTCTGGCTTGGCCGGCCCGGCAGCGCGTCGCTCGTATGGCTGTGGGCCCTGGCCGTGGTCCTGGCATGGGACCCATGGGCGACGCTGACCCCCGGCTTTTGGCTCTCTTTCGGTGCTGTCGGATTGTTGCTCTACATCGGCGTGGGCCGCATCGGAGGCGCGTCCAAGTGGCGCGAGGCGCTCCGCGCGCAGACCGCGATTACGCTCGGCCTCATACCGCTGATGCTGGTGCTTTTTCAGCAGATATCCCTCGTTTCTCCGCTGGCGAACGCGGTGGCGATTCCGGTGGTTACCTTCATCGTGGTGCCGCTGACGCTGGCATCGATCGTGGTGCCTTGGGACGTCTTGCTGATCATCGCCCATCAGACCTTCGCATCGGTCGCGCTGCTGCTCGAATGGTTGAGCACGATGCCGGCAGCGGTATGGCAGCAGCATGCGCCCGCCATCTTCGCCGCCGTCGCGGGAATCCTGGGCGTCCTCTGGCTGCTCGCCCCTCGCGGAGTCCCGGGTCGCTCCCTTGGGCTGATCTGGCTTGCACCGCTGTTCGTCATCGTTCCGTTGCTGCCGGCGATGGGAGCCTTCAGGATCACCGTGCTGGACGTCGGCCAGGGGCTTGCCGTGCTGGTGCAGACGCACACTCACTCGCTCCTGTACGACACCGGTCCCCGTTTCAGCGAGACCGCCGACGCCGGCAATCGCATTATCGCGCCGATGCTGCGCGCCACCGGCGTTGCGCGGCTCGACGGCATGATCGTGAGTCATCAGGACAATGATCACAGCGGCGGAGCGCTCTCGCTTCTTCAAACGGTCCCTGTCGAATGGGTCGCATCGTCGCTGAAAACCGATCACCCGATCGTGCGCGCGCGGGCCGAGCGCGGCGAAGTCGCGTGGCGCTGCCTCGCGGGTCAGCAGTGGACCTGGGACGGAGTCGAGTTCGCGATGCTGCATCCGGTCGATGCGAACTACGTCAATTTGAAGCTCAAGCCGAACGATCTTTCCTGCGTGCTGCGGGTAAGCAACGCGGCCGGAAGCGCATTATTGACAGGCGACATCGAGGCACGCACCGAGTCGGATCTTATCCACCGCGAGCCGACTCGGCTTCGTTCCGACCTGCTGGTCGTCCCGCACCACGGCAGCCGGACGTCCTCGAGCCCCGCGTTCATCGCGGCGGTACGGCCGGAGGTCGCTGCCTTCACTCCGGGTTACCTTAATCGGTTCAATCATCCGCGGCCCGACATCGTCGAGCGCTACGTCGCTGCGGGTGTGCGCAACTATCGCACCGACTACGAAGGTGCCCTGACTTTCACCTTCGATGAGGGCGCATCGCACGTTCCTCGCCGCGAGCGTGCTCACGACGCGCGCTATTGGCGGGACGCACCGTTGGAGGGCCGGCTCGCGCCGCTCGATTAGCGCGACGGGATCGTGCGCATTCACGTGCGGGCTTTCACTCGATGGGGTGTACTGTTGGCGATGACGCTTGCTGCCGCGGTCGCGGCAGAGGAGCGCCCGAGCGCACTCAGCGCCCCCTCCCAGCCGCTCAAGCTCTCTACGGCACAAGGGCCCGCGTATCCCTTGGGCAAAGCGGGCGAAGTCTGGGCGACGCTGATTCGCGAGCGATCGGGCGGACGTCTTGCGGTCACCCATTTTCCGGGCGCGACGCTCTCTTCGCGGGATCCCGCGCGAGAATTCGGTGCCTTGCGTGACCGTAGCTTCGAGCTCGCGGTGGGTTCCACATTCGCGTGGTCGGCGCAAGTGCCGCAACTGAACGTGCTCGCGTTACCGTGGCTCGTTCCCGACGGATTGGCGCTCGAAGCGCTGATCGAGGGCGACGTCGGCAAGCGTCTCTCCGCAATTCTCGAAGCCGCCGGCGTCGTTCCGGTCGCGTGGGCCGCAAACGGATTCATCGAGCTCGCGAGCAAGGGGCCGGTGCACAAGCCAGCCGATCTTGCCGGGATGCAGGTTCGGGCGCAACCCTTGCCGCTGGTCGAAGATACCTTGGCCGCGCTCAAAGCACGGCCTTCAGCAATGAGCGTTGGGGACGCGCGCGCCGCGCTGGAAAGCGGGCGGCTCGACGGACAGGAAACGAGCATCGCCGCCTATTCGGCGGCGCGTCTCTACGCGGGACCGCTTACTCATTTGCAGCTTTGGCACGCACATGCGGATGCGATCGTTTTCGCGGTGAACCGATCGGTCTGGGACTCGTGGCCCGAAACCGACCGTCAGCTCGTGCGCGAAGCAGCCACGGAAGCTTCGCAGCAGACGCTTGCGATGGCACGGCGGCTCGCCGACGACAGCGCGCTGGCGAAGCTGGGTGCGCAAGGCGCCATCGTGACGCGTCTTACACCCGCGGGCAGAGACACCTTTCGCGAAGCCGCGCGCGGCGTTTACGATCGATGGACGCCGATCATCGGCACTGAGCTGGTCGACGCAGCAGAAGCCGAGATCTCCGCCAGACGTCCCGGCCACTGAACGTCGATTGCTACGAAACGAAGCGCCCCAGTCGCACCGCAGTCTCTCCGCGCTTTGGTTTGCGGGTCGGCATGATCAACACGCAATCGTCGTGCGGCGTGCGGATCTCGGTGCCGCCGTCCATGGCATAAGCGGTGCCGGCGCGGCCGATCACCTGCAGTCCGTGCACGGGTTGAGTGAAGCGAAACGCGTCGCTGACGATCGTCACTGTCGATGTCACCTCGACGATACGCTGCGGAGGCGGCGTCCCCTCGTCCAGATGCCGCTCGGCCAAGCCACGCTCGAGCATCCCGAAGTGGTCGAGAAACCGGAGCAGCGACTGGCGCGCGACCTGCGGCGCCGCGGCCTCCCAGTGTTGGCCGCATTCGACCAGCAGCGCGCTGCGCGCGTCCGTGGGATCGTCAAAGAATGCGTAGTCGCGCAATCGCTGACCGGCAATGTGGCCGCTGTCGATGACGATGTACTGTGGCACGCCGATGGCCTTGGCGAGCTCCACGCCTTTTCGCTGGCGGCCTGCCATCGCGAGCGGAAGGCAAGGCTCCGACATCGAGTGCAGATCGAGCAGATGATCGGTGCGGTCGACGATCGGCCGGAGCTCGCGAGCGCGCGCAAGCTCGGCGCTCCGGCGCGGGCCGTCCAGCACCTCGCGCGTCCACAAACGGTTGAAGTCCTCGTCGACACAGCGCGACTCAAACGGATCCGCACGATCGAAGCGAAGATACGCACCGACATTCGCAAAGACCAGCGTCAGCCTGCCTCGCGCAGGACGGATCTTTTCGCGAAGAAGCCAATCGATGGCGATTGCGCCGCAGACCTCGTTGCCGTGAGTCAGTGCCTGGATGAGGACATGCGGTCCGGGGTCGCCGTTGGCGAAAGTCCACACATACGGCGTACCGTCGTTGCCGGCAGCGTAGGGCGCGAGATCGGGAAATGCGATCTCGATCCGAGGATGGAACGAAGGCGCGCGCTGGAGCGTGTCGCGAAGGGTTTCGTTCACGAGAGACAGACCTGATTGGCGAGGCGGCGCATGAACGCTTCGCAAAGTGCAAGCTGGTCGAGCGCAACCCATTCGTTGGGTTGGTGCGCCTGCTCGATGTGGCCGGGACCGCAGATGATCGCCGCGATCCCGGCGTTGTGAAACAACGATGCTTCGGTGGCGAAGGAAACTTTGCCGTAGTCGTGCGTGCCGCTGCACGAAAGGCCAAGCTCGGCAATTTCGTTTCCCCCGTGCGTATCGAAGCCGGGCAGCGTCGACAGCGCGTCGAATTCGATATACGTTCCCGAATCGACGGCATGCATCTCTGGCAACAGCGTGGCCGCGAAACGCTTGACCTCGGCCAGCAACTCTTCCGGGTCGTCGAACGGAAGGTGACGAAATTCGAAGTCGAAGACGCAGTCGCGGGGAACGATGTTCAGCGCCGTACCACCGCGGATCACGCCGGTATGTACCGTCGTGTACGGGACGTCGTACGCCGAATCAAATCCGCCGCGCTCGCGAAACCGCCGCGCTATCTGGGTAAGGAGCATCACGATTTCGCATGCGACCTGAATTGCATTGACTCCGCGCGGCGTCAGGGACGAGTGCGCTTCATGGCCGCGGACTCGGCAGCGGTAGCTCCTCTTCCCCTTGTGCGCGACGACCGGCCGCATTCCGGTAGGCTCGCCCACGATACAGCCGGCAGGAGCAATACCGCGCAGAGCGAGGTCCGCGAGCAGCCGCCGCACGCCGATGCAGCCGACCTCCTCGTCGTAGGAGAGCGCGAAGTGCAGCGGCCGTTTCAGACCGCGACGCAGAAATTCGGGAACCAGCGCGAGCCCCGTCGCCGAGAAGCTCTTCATGTCGGTGACGCCGCGGCCATAAAGCTTGTCGTCCTTGATCGTCGCGACGAAGGGGTCGGTATCCCAGGGCTGTCCATCGACAGGGACGACGTCGGTATGGCCAGAGAGAACGATGCCGCGCTCCTTGACGTTTCCGTCGCTGGCGGGAAGCGTCGCGAACAGATTTGCCTTGCGCCTGTCGTCGTCGAATGTTAGTTGCGAATCGATGCCATGGCCGGCAAGATAGTCGCGGACCCAATCGATAAGCGCCATATTCGAGTCGCGACTGGTCGTATTGAACGCGACCAGCGTCCGGATCAGGTCCATGGCGACGAGTTGGGGCCGGACCACAGACGAAGACGCGGGTGCGTTCATGATATGGAGCTCGGGAACTTTCAGTCGGACAGGATAGAAAGCGGGGGGGCGGGTGTCAATGCCAGCAGGCAACCGGTGTTCAGCTCCTACAGCAGGTCAACAAAGGCCTGCAGCGGTCCCCCAGCGGCGCGACTGCCGTCAGCATACTCGTGCGCGACAGTAGGTGCGTGATGTAATCGGTCCCGGAGGTAGAAGATGTTGCGAATGTCCAGTCTCGTCCTCGCCGCTTTGTTGGCGATGCTGCCCTGTCTTGCGCAAGCGAGCGATTTGCCCATCGAGGAAATCAAGCTTCCGCCCGGCTTCAAGATCGAGCTCCTGGCGCGCGTCGACAACGCGCGAGAGATGGCGCTGGGGGCCAAGGGAACGTTGTTCGTCGGATCGATGCAAGCGGGAAAAGTGTACGCGGTGCAACTGGAGCCGCCCGGCCCGCCGGCGGTCACGGTGATCGCCAGCGGCCTCAATATGCCGGTCGGGGTGGCATTTCACCGTGGAGCGCTATACGTGTCCGCGGTCGACCGGATCCTGCGACTCGACAACATCGAGGACCATATCGCCGATCCGCCAAAGCCGGTCGTCGTCGACGACCACTTCCCGAAAGAAACGCATCACGGCTGGAAATTCATCGCCTTCGGCCCGGACGGAAAACTGTACGTCCCCGTTGGCGCGCCGTGCAATATCTGTGAGCCCGACTTCGATCGCTACGCCAATATCCAACGCATGAACGCCGATGGCTCAGGGCGCGAGATTTATGCGCGCGGGCTTCGCAATTCGGTGGGTTTCGACTGGGACCCGCGGACCAAGGAGCTCTGGTTTACCAACAACGGTCGCGACATGCTCGGAGACGACGCGCCTCCCGATACGCTGCACCACGCGCCTAAGCCTGGGCTCAACTTCGGCTATCCATATTGTCACGGTGGCACGATCGCCGACCCGGAATTCGGAAGCAAACACAAGTGCGAGGCGTTCACCCCGCCGGCGCAGAACCTGGGACCGCACGTGGCCTCGCTCGGTATGCGGTTTTACACCGGAACCCAGTTTCCCGCGCGCTTTCGAGACCAGATCTTCATCGCCGAGCACGGCTCATGGAACCGCAGCAAGAAGATCGGCTATCGGATCACACTGGTACGCGTCGAGGGCAACAAGCCGGTCGCGTACGAGCCATTCGCGACCGGCTGGCTGCAGGGTGAGAAGGCGTGGGGCCGCCCGGTGGATGTGCTGGTGATGCCCGACGGCGCCCTGCTCGTCTCCGACGATTACGCCGGAGCGGTCTACCGCATCACCTACGGCGGTTAGCGGTGCCAGTAGCGCGCGTGATAATACGGCCGATAGTACGGGCGGCCGTAGACGAAGCGCGGACCGTAAACCACCGGCCCTGCGGCGTACACGGGCGCGCCGTAGTAGGCCGCTTCCGGCGCGTAGGCAACGGGCGGCGCGTATACCACCGGTGGAGCGTAATAGCCTGGGCTGCCATAACCTAAGGCAAATCCGGGGACGCCGATCGATACACTGAAAGAGTCTCGTGCCGATGCGGTCGAGGCGATAGTGGCGCCGCCGGCCAACAGCAGGCCCGCGGCAGCGATGATTGCAATGCGATGTTTCATAGTACCTCCTGCATAGTCGCGAAGAGAGCGACACCTATCCAACGCAACATAGACACCTGGCGTTGACAGCAAGTTTCCAAATTAGAACAGCCAGTTACAATCGGTTACGTTTCAGCTATGCTGCCCTGGCTCACCCATTTCCTAGTCGCCGATCGACCGAGAATCCCATGCCGCCGTCCCGCATCCTGACTTGGTGCCTGTCCTTTCTTGTCTCGATTTGCGGCACCGTCGCCTCGTCGTCCGCTGCCGATCTCACCATCGGCATCGGAGCCGACGTGACCGCGATCGATCCGCACTATCACAACGTGACGCCGAACAATAATGTCGCGGCGCATATCTTCGATTATCTGGTGCTTCGCGATGAGCGTCAGAGACCGATTCCGGGACTGGCCGAATCCTGGCGGACCATCGATCCGCTCACCTGGGAATTCAAGCTGCGCCGCGGCGTCAAGTTCCACGACGGCAGCGACTTCACCGCTGCCGACGTCGTGGCGTCGATCGAGCGCGTCCCGGAAGTGCCCAACAGCCCGTCACCGTTCACCGCTTACACCAAGCAGATCAAGGAAATGATCGTCGTCGATCCCTACACGATCCGCTTCAGGACCGCGACTCCGTATCCCCTGATGCCGACCGACATGACGCAGGTCGCCATCGTTTCGAAATCGGCGGCCAAAGCGACCACCGAAGACTTCAACAGCGGCAGGGCGGCGTTGGGGACCGGACCCTACAAGCTGGTTCGATACTTCAAAGGAGACCGCATCGAGCTCGCTCGCCACGACGCCTACTGGGGCGGCAAAACCCCGTGGGAAAAGGTGACGCTGCGTCTCTTACCCAACGACGCCTCACGCGTCGCCGCGCTGCTGGCGGGCGACGCGCAGGCCATCGAATATGTTCCGACGTCCGACGTCGCCAGAATTCGCGCCGACAAGCGCCTGAGTGTCTTCAAGATCATCGCCGACCGGCTGATCTATTTGCACTTGGACAGCGACCGCGACCGTACGCCGTTTGTTTCCGAAAAGGCTGGCCGGCCGCTGGCGAAGAATCCGCTCAAGGACCCGCGGGTACGGAAGGCGCTGTCCAAGGCGATCAACAGAACGGCGATCGTCGACAAGGTGATGGAGGGCGAGGCCGTCGCGTCCGGCCAACTGCTGGCCGAGGGAATGTTCGGAGTGACCAAGAACCTGAAGGTCGAGCCCTACGATCCCGAAGGTGCTAGGAAGCTGCTCGCCGAGGCAGGCTATCCCGACGGATTCAGCCTGACCATTCACTCGCCGAATAACCGTTACGTCAACGATGCCAAGATTGCGCAGGCCGTCGCGCAAATGCTGACCCGAGTCGGCATTGCGACCCGCGTCGAAACGATGCCATCGGCGACATTCTTCCCGCAGGCGACCGACCTCAAGTTCAGCTTCATGTTACTGGGCTGGAGCTCGGGCACCGGCGAAGCGTCGAGCCCGCTCAAGGCGTTGCTCGCCACGTACAACAAGGACAAGGGGTTCGGTACGGCCAATCGTGGACGCTATTCCAACCCGAGAGTCGATGCGCTGCTCGAGGAGGCGCTCGCCACCGTCGACGATCCCAAGCGTGAAGCGATCTTGCAACGGGCGACCGAGCTCGCAATCAACGACACCGGAATCATCCCGTTGCATTTTCAGGTGAACCTGTGGGCGACGCGCAACGGCATCACCTACCTTCCGCGCACCGACGAGAACACGCTGGCGCACAAGTTCCGGCCGGCGGCGAAATAGGCGGGGTTGGGCTCGTTGGGTCATGATCACGGCTCGCAGGCGTTTCCTGCGCCAGTCGTCTGCGGTCGGCGCGGCGTCAGCCGCCGCGAACGATAGCGCGCTCCAGCTCGCCGACAACCGGCGTCGCCGCATCGATGCCGACTCGCTTGACCATCGCCTTGGCGAAGTCCGGCAGCAGATCGTGCAGATCGCGCAGATTGCTGGCGCGCTGCAAGCGCATCATCATCATGTACCCTCTGAAGCCGAGGTGCTGCTTGATTGCGCTGCTGAGCTGCTGCTGCGCGGCGATGAATTGCTGAATTTCGCTTTCGCTGCGCGGCGCGGACGCCGCGTCGGATTCCGCCGCCGACGGCGCACTGAAGCGCTTGGCGATCAGTCCGGCATGTTCGAGGGTCGCGAGCGCATCGACATCGACGCGCAATGCTCGGGCTCTCTCGAGCACCTCGGCCACCGTTCGATTGCCGTCGACCATGATCAGCACGCTGCGCAAGGCGATCGGGAGATTGCGCTTGCGCTCCTTAAGCTCGCGCACGCCCTCCTCGGTCTTGGCGTATATTTCGCCTTGATTCATGATCCAATTCCCGCCGATGCCGGTCGGCGCTTGCCATCGTCCGATGGGGAACATTATAGACGATAGGGCACTTTCTTCGCGCTCCGAAGGCAGCGTCGATGGCGGCCGAAGGAGACGCAGTCGGCGCACGCGTAGTGCAGCGCAGAGCTTTGTGGAATAATCGACTGGCAATGCTTTAGTCTTTGCCATGCTCAATGAAACCCTGCTCGCCGCGCTCGGCGAAATTCTTCCGCCTTCCGCACTGCTTACGGCCGCGGAGGACACGCGGCCCTATGAATGCGATGGCCTGACGCTTTTCCGGGCACAGCCGCTGGCGGTGCTTCTGCCGGAAAACGAGGCGCAGGTCGTCGAGATTCTGAAAATCTGCAACGCCGCGCGATTGCCGGTCGTGGCGCGCGGCGCCGGCACGGGGCTGTCCGGCGGCGCCACACCCAATAACGATGGCGTGGTCCTGTCGCTCGCCAAATTCAAGCGCATCCTTGCCATCGATCCGCTCGCGCGTAGCGCCGTGCTGCAGCCCGGCGTGCGCAATCTTGCCATCTCGGAAGCGGTTGCCGTCCACGGGCTCTACTACGCTCCCGATCCCTCGTCGCAGATCGCGTGCACGATCGGCGGCAACGTCGCCGAGAATTCGGGCGGCCTGCACTGTCTCAAGTACGGGCTCACCGTGCACAACGTGCGCCGGGTGCGGGCAGTGCTCATCACCGGCGAGATTGTTGAATTCGGCAGCGATGCGCTCGATAGCGCCGGCTACGATCTGCTGGCGCTGATCAACGGGTCGGAGGGACTCCTGGCGGTCACCACGGAGGTGACCGTGCGCCTGACGCCGAAGCCCCGCGAGGCAAAGTGCATCCTCGCCGCGTTCGACGAACTGGCCAGCGCCGGACAGGCGGTGGCGGCGATCATTGCCGCGGGCATCATACCGGCGGGCCTCGAAATGATGGACAGGCTTACCATCAGCGCGGTCGAGCCATTCGTGCACGCCGGTTATCCGCTCGACGCCGAAGCGATCCTTCTTTGCGAAGCCGACGGAACGCCGGAAGAAGTGCAGGCCGATATCGAGGAGATGCGCGCGTTGCTCGAAGAGTGCGGCGCGACGCGCGTTGAAGTGTCGCAGAACGAAGCACAACGGCTTCGATTGTGGTCCGGGCGCAAGGCGGCATTTCCCGCGGCGGGCAGGGTGTCGCCCGATTATTACTGCATCGACGGAACGATCCCGCGGCGCGAGATCGCACCGGTGTTGACGCGTATCGCCGAGCTGGGAAGGGAATTCGGGCTGCGTTGCATGAACGTCTTCCACGCCGGCGACGGCAACCTGCATCCGCTGATCCTGTTTGACGCCAATCGTCCGGGCGATGCCGAAAAGACCGAGGCGTTTGGAGCCAAGATTCTGGAGCTGTGCATCGAAGTCGGCGGCACGATTACCGGCGAGCACGGCGTCGGACTCGAAAAGATCGGCGGCATGTGCGTCCAGTTTTCGTCCGCCGAGCTCGAGTGGTTCCACGCGATCAAGCACGCATTCGACGACGGCGGCCTGCTGAATCCCGGCAAGGCGGTGCCGGCCTTGTATCGCTGTGCCGAAATGGGCCGTATGCACGTGCACCGCGGCCAGCTCCCCCACCCCGACCTGCCGCGCTTCTAAACCGAGGCGGGAAGGAGCGACATGAAGACCGAGACGAGACAAGATCCCGACGTCGTTGCCGAGCTGGTGACGCGGCTCTCGGGCGACTTCGGCGAACGCGCTGTGACCACGCATGCGGTGCGCGAGCATCACAGCCACGGCGAAGGTCTTGCCGACGCCGCGCTGCCCGACGTCGTCGTCTTCCCGCACTCCAACGAGGAGGTTGCCTCGATCGTGCGGCTCTGCCATCTCGCCCGCGTCCCGGTGATTGCCTTCGGCGTCGGCACGTCGCTCGAAGGGCACGTCGCCGCGCTTTACGGCGGCGTCTGCGTCGACCTGACACAGATGAGCCGCGTGCTCGAAGTCAACGCCGAGGATCTCGATTGCCGTGTTCAAGCCGGCGTCACACGCGAGCAGTTGAACGCGGAGCTCAAAGGCACGGGGCTCTTTTTCCCGATCGATCCGGGTGCGAATGCCACGATCGGCGGCATGGCCGCGACCCGTGCGTCGGGCACCAACGCGGTCCGCTACGGTACGATGCGCGAAAACGTGCTCGGTCTGACAGTCGTGACCGCAGACGGGCGCATCGTCAAGACAGGGGGACGCGCACGCAAGTCCAGCGCTGGCTACGACCTGACGCGGCTCTTTGTCGGCGCCGAGGGGACGCTCGGCGTCATCACCGAGATCCAGTTGCGTCTGTATGGCGTTCCCGAGGCGATTCAAGCAGCGGTCTGCCAGTTTCCCGATCTCGCCAGCGCGGTCAATACAGTCATCGTCGCCATGCAGACCGGAATCAGCGTGGCGCGCATCGAGTTGCTGGACGAGGTCCAGATGGAAGCGAGCATCCGTTATTCCAAGCTTGAGGGTTTTGCCCTCAAGCCGACGCTATTCTTCGAATTTCACGGCTCGGCAACCGGTGTGCGCGAGCAATCGGCGGCGATGCAGGCCGCCAGCGACGAGTTTGGCGGCAGCGCCTATCAGTGGGCGACGAAAACCGAAGACCGGACGCGTCTGTGGAAGGCCCGGCATGACGCGTATTACGCCGCGCTGGCATTCAAACCGGGCATGACCAGTTTCGCCACCGATGCCTGCGTTCCTATATCGAGACTGGCCGACTGCATTCTCGAAACCAAGGCCGACGTCGAGAAGAGCGGTCTGACGGCTCCCATTCTTGGGCACGTCGGTGACGGCAACTTTCATCTCGTCGTGCTGTTCGACGGCTCCGATCCCGCGCAACGCGAAAGCGCCGAGGCGCTGGCCAAGGGTGTCAGCATGCGCGCGATCTCGATGGGCGGCACGTGCACCGGCGAGCACGGTATCGGCTGGCACAAGCTGGACGTTCTGGCGCAGGAGCACGGCGAAGCGGTCGATCTTATGCGCATGATCAAACGCGCGCTCGACCCGCGCGACATCATGAATCCCGGCAAGACCGTCCCGCTATGACGGGTACAGGTGCAAGCACCTTGCTCCGATCGGCGACCGCAAGCGGCTGTTTTTCATTCTGCGGCACTTGATCCGCGCATGTATACGCTCTACATCGGCAACAAGAACTACTCGACCTGGTCGCTGCGCTCATGGGTGCTGATGAAAACAGCCGGCATCCCGTTTCGCGAGCAACGATTGGCGCTTTACGAGGCGGGCTCGAGCGCGCGGATCAGGGCCCATTCTCCGTCGGCGAAGGTTCCATGCCTTCACGACGGAACGATGGTGGTATGGGATTCGATGGCGATCGCGGAATACCTCGCCGAGCGTCACCCCGGATTGTGGCCGGCCGATAGGGAAGCGCGCGCCTGGGCGCGTTCGGCCGCGGCGGAAATGCACTCCGGCTTCAGCAAGCTGCGCAACGAGCTCGGCATGAATCTGCGCTTGCGCGAGACGCGTGTTGCGTCACCCGCGGTCGCAGCCGAGATCGAGCGCATCACCGAGATTTGGCGCGACGGCCGCCAGCGCTTCGGTGAAGGCGGAGGGTTCCTTTGCGGCTCGTTTGGCATCGTCGATGCATTCTATTGTCCGGTCGCCTTCCGCTTTCACTGCTACGCTGTCGCGCTCACCGGCGAATGCGCGGCGTACCATCGGCGTTTGATGGCGCTGCCGGCGATGCAGGAGTGGCTCGCGGACGCGATGCGCGAATCCGAACATATCGCCGAGTTCGATGCTCGGCCGGCACAAGGACAGCAGCAGTGAAAGTAATGCGCTGCGCATGAGCGACCTTATCGGCGCCTGGCGCGAACGCGTACGCGCCGCCGCCGCCGACAACGAGCCATTGCGCATCGTCGGTGGAGGCAGCAAGGATTTCTACGGCCAGCAGCTCGTGGGCAGCATTTTCGGCACCGGCGCGTATTCAGGCATCCAGGACTATGATCCCACCGAGCTGGTCATTACCGCCCGCTGCGGCACACGACTCGCTGAAATCGAACATGCGCTCGCCGAGCGCGGCCAGATGCTCGCGTTCGAACCTCCGCATTTTGGCGCCGACGCAACGCTCGGGGGCTGTGTTGCCGCCGGCTTGTCCGGACCGCGGCGCCCGCACGGAGGTGCGGTGCGCGATCACATGCTCGGTGTGAGGGTACTTGACAGTCGTGGCGATGAGCTTTCATTCGGCGGCCGGGTCATGAAGAATGTTGCCGGATTCGACGTCTCGCGACTCATCGCCGGCTCGCTGGGCACGCTCGGCATCATCCTCGAGGCGTCTTTGAAGTGCATGCCTTTGCCGCGCGCGGAGAAAACGCTAGCATTCGAGCTGCCCGTCGAAGATGCGCTGCGCACGATCAACGAGTGGAGTGCGTTGCCGCTCCCGTTGTCGGCAAGCTGCTGGTTCGGCGACCGCCTCTACGTGCGCCTGTCAGGCGCCGCCAGCGCCGTCAGCGCCGCGCAGCACCGCCTCGGTGGCGAGGAAACGGAAGGCGCCCCCGCGTTCTGGCGCGCCATACGCGAGCAGCAGCTTGCTTTCTTCCAGGTCGCAAACAGTGCGGCCTTGTGGCGGTTGTCGGTGCGCTCCACCGCACCCTACGCCGATCTTGGCAGCGAGCAGATGATCGAATGGGGAGGCGCGCTGCGCTGGATATGCGCGGCACCTGATGAAAGCGGAGAGCGCCTTAGGTCGTGGGCGAAGGATCACGGTGGGCACGCGACGCTGTTTCGATCGGCCGACAAGTCCGCGGGAGCATTCCACGCGCTAGCGCCGCCGCTGCTTGCGCTGCATCAGCGGCTCAAGGCGAAGCTCGACCCGGTCGGGATCTTCAACCGTCGTCGCATGTACGCGGAGTTTTGAGCGTGGAAACGCGCTTGGCCGACTTCATCAGGGATACCGCCGATGGACGCGACGCGGACGCGATTTTGCGCGCCTGCGTTCATTGCGGCTTCTGTACGGCAACCTGCCCTACTTACCAGTTGCTCGGCGACGAGCTCGACGGTCCGCGCGGGCGCATCTACCTGATCAAACAGCTGCTCGAAGGAGCCGACGTGACGGCCAAGACGCAGCTGCATCTGGACCGCTGCCTGACCTGCCGCAGCTGTGAAACGGTGTGTCCCTCCGGCGTGCGCTACGGCAGGCTGGTCGATATCGGGCGCCGGGTGCTCGAGGAAAAGGTGCGGCGGCCGGCGGGCGAGCGCGTCCGGCGGTGGCTGTTGCGCCAGGGCTTGAGTCATGGTTCGCTGTTCGCTTTCGCGCTCGGAGCGGGAAGGCTGGCGGCGCCGCTCCTGCCGGCGTCGCTGTCGGCCAAGGTGCCGCCGGTGCGCGCAGCGAAATCCTGGCCACCGCAGCGTCATGCACGGAAAATGCTCGCGCTCGCCGGTTGCGTGCAGCCAGCGCTGGCGCCGAATATCGACGCGGCGCTGGCGCGCGCGCTGGATCGAGTGGGCATTTCGCTGGTCCGCGCCGGCGGCGGGTGCTGCGGCGCCGTCAGCGAACACCTCGGCGCGCGCGAGGAAGCATCAGGTTTCGCGCGCCGGAACATCGACGCCTGGTGGCCGCATATCGAAAAGGGCGCTGAGGCGATCGTCGTCACGGCGAGCGGCTGCGGCGTGACAGTCAAGGACTACGGTCATTTGCTGCGCGACGATCCGCAATATGCCGACAAGGCGCGCCGAATAGGTCAGCTTGCGCGGGATCCGGTCGAAGTGATCGCGGGCGAATGGAAACGCTTCGCGCCACTGGTGGCGATGGACCACGGTCCGCAGCGGGTGGCGTTTCACTCGCCATGCTCATTGCAGCATGGGCTGCAGCTCAACGGACGGGTCGAGGAAATTCTCGAGGCGATTGGCCTCGAGCTCGCGCCGGTCGCGGACGGACACCTCTGTTGCGGCTCCGCGGGCACGTATTCGATCCTGCAGCCTGCGCTGTCACAGCAGCTGAAGATCAACAGGCTCGAGGCGCTTGAAGCGTCGGCGCCTGACATGATCGCGACCGCGAACATCGGCTGCCTCAGTCATCTTGCGAGCGGCACGCAGCGGCCGGTGTTTCACTGGGTGGAGATTTTTGACGCGCGCCTGCGTACCCGCTGATGATCCGGGAACCGCGAACTCACCGGTCGGACTATCGCCACTTTCTTGCTATTCCCACCCGGTGGATGGACAACGATACCTATGGCCACGTCAACAATGTTGCCTATTACTCGTATTTCGATACCGTGGTGAACGAACACCTGATTCGTGAAGGCGGTCTCGATATTCGCGCAGGGCCGGCGGTGGGGCTTGTCGTCGAGACGCGGTGTCTTTTCCATCGGCCGCTATCGTTTCCGCAGATTATCGACGCCGGATTGCGCGTCACCAAGCTGGGCAATTCCTCGGTCACCTACGACATCGGCTTGTTCGAACGCGGGGCGGACGCGCCCGCGGCAAGCGGATACTTCGTTCACGTATGGGTCGAGCGCTCGACGCGGCGGCCGACGCCGATGCCCGCCGCTGTTCGCGCTGCGCTGGGCCCGCTGCTGGTCGCGCAGAAAGGCTGATGGCCGCGGTGCCCGAACCATCCAAACCACGACGCTTCGCGCTGATCGCGGCGGCGGGAGCAAGCGCGCGCTTCGGCGGTCCCGAGCCAAAACAGTATGTATTGCTCGCCGGAAAACCGCTGCTCGCGCGCACCATCGCCGCACTGAACGAATCGGTGGTCCTGGAAACGGTCTTTGTCGTGCTGGCCGATGACGACACTTTGTACGACCAGCGCGTCGGCGAGATCGCGGGCATCGTTCCGCTTCGCTGCGGCGGGCGCACGCGCGCGGAGTCGGTGAGAAACGCTCTCGCGGCGATCGGCGATCGGGTGACGGCGGAGGACTGGGTGCTCGTCCACGACGCGGCGCGCCCGTGCATCGATGTCGCAACGCTCAATCGGCTGCTGCACGAGCTCGAGGACGAGCCCGTCGGCGGTTTGCTTGCGATTCCTCTTGCCGATACCCTGAAGCGCTCGGAAACCGGCGCCGGACTTCGTTGCGCGGGTACCGAGGCCCGCACCGGACTGTGGTGCGCGCAAACACCGCAGATGTTTCGCTACGCCATTCTCAATCACGCGTTGCGGCAGGTCGATCTTGCCGCCATCACCGACGAAGCGCAGGCGGTGGAAGCGCTCGGACTCAAGCCGCGGCTGGTGCACGGCAGCCCGGCGAACATCAAGGTGACGTATCCCGAGGACCTCGAGCTCGCCGCGGCGATACTCGCCCAGCGCGAGCGGAATCGATAATGAACATTCGCATCGGCAATGGTGTCGACGTGCATGCGCTCGTGAGTGGTCGGAGTCTGGTGCTGGGTGGCGTGACCATTCCCTTCGAGCGGGGCCTGCAGGGACACTCGGACGCCGACGCTTTGCTGCACGCGATCTGCGACGCGGTGCTCGGCGCACTCGGCGCGGGCGACATCGGTGCGCATTTTCCGGACACCGACCCGCGCTACAAGGACGCCGACAGCCGAATCCTGCTGCGCAGCATTTGGCAGCGCGCTGTCGCCGAGGGCTATTGCCTGGGCAACGTCGACGCCACCGTCGTCGCCGAGGCACCGAAGCTTGCTCCTTACATTCGGCAGATGACGGCCAATATCGCGTCCGACCTTGGCGCGGGCATCGAGCAAGTCAATGTGAAAGCGACGACCACCGAGGGGCTGGGATTCGCCGGCCGCGGCGAAGGCATTGCGGCGCTGGCGACGGTGCTGCTGATCAAGAATCGGTAGCTGACTTGTACTCGGTGAAGGTCACGCGCGCGCACGTGCCGCCGCCCTCGCGCGGGAGCAGCGCGAACGTCGCCCCGTGCAGCCGTGCGATGCGTTCGACAATCGCGAGTCCGAGCCCCGCGCCGGCGCCGCCTGTCCTCGCGGGCTCGCCTCGAGTGAAGGGCCGCTTCAGGCGCTCAACCTGATCCGCCGCAATGCCCGGGCCGCGATCGGCAACTTCGAGCACCGCGGACGATCCGTCGGCGCGCGTGACAACCTCCACCGGAGGAGCGCCATAGCGCAGTGCGTTGTCGATCAGGTTGGCGACCAGCCGCGACATCGCGGTTGAGCGAAGCGGCAGCGGCGCAAGCTCGCCGCGGCTGAAACGGACCTCGTTGCCGGCCTTCTGGTAGCGCTCGACCGCCGACGCGACAATGTCGTTCAATTCGCGCATTTCCAGCGGCGCCTCGCGGTTGTCGCGCGCAAATTCGAGAAACTGGCCGATGATCTTGTCCATCTCGGCGATGTCGGAAACCATTCCTTCGTGCGTAGAAGGATCGTGTGCACCGACCTCGATGCCGAGCCGCAGCCGTGCCAGCGGCGTACGCAAGTCGTGCGACACGCCCGCAAGCAGCAGCGCACGATCTTCCTCGGCTCGATGGAGGTTGGCGAGCATCTGGTTGAAGCCGCGGTTGAGGCTTGCGATCTCGGAAGGGCCCGTCTCGGGCAACGGCGGCGGCAGCTTGCCGTCGCCGACACGGGCCACGGCATCGTTGAGCTGGCGCAGCGGACGCGCCAGATAGCGAGCGAAAAAATAGGCGCTGGTGAGCAGCACCGCGAGCGCGATCAAGCTCCACTCCAACGCCCGCGACTGTGCCTCATCGGCAGGACGGGGCGCGAGGTGAAACCCGGCCCAGTAGGCGTGGTCTCCCGCTTTCAGCTTGATCCACAAAAGCTGCAGCCGCGGTTGAATGCGCAGGTCCGTCTCCGGCCCCAGTTCGGCCTTCAGTCTCTCCAGCAGCTCGACCAGCACAGGGTTTCGCGGCGGGCCGCCGACGAAGCGCCGCTCTTCATCCGGGACAATGCGAGCCTGATACGCGTCGCCGAACCGGGCGAGTGCGGCTGAGGTCGATTTGGGGTCCGCAGTCGCGAGGCCGGCGCGCAGCGCCTTGATCTGAAGGATCTTGGTGTCGCCGAACTGGCGCGAGAGCAGCGCCGCGCGATCCTGCCGGAAGAGAAAAATCGCGGTCGCCTGGCTGATCAGTATGACCAGCAGCAACAACAACGCGAGGCGGCCGAACAGCGACCGCGGCCAGAGAGTCAAGTGCCGACCTGGTCGCCGATCGGCGCAGCGTCGGGAGCCTCGTCGGGCACGAACACATAACCGAAGCCCCACACCGTCTGGATGTAACGCGGCGACGAAGGATCCGCTTCGATGAGCTTGCGCAGCCGCGACACCTGGACGTCGATGGCGCGATCGAACACATCGTGGTCGCGGCCGCGAGCGAGCAGCATCAGCTTTTCACGGGCCAGCGGCTGACGCGGATGGCTCGCGAGCACCTTGAGCAAACCAAACTCGCCGGTCGTCAACGCAACGGCCTCATCGCCGCGCATCAGCTCGCGCGTGCTCAAGTCCAGACGATACGGCCCAAAGGCAATCTTTCCATCCGCCGCCGGCGCGCCGGGCGCGAGCCGCTCGGTCTGGCGCCGAAGCACCGCCTGAATGCGCGCAACCAGCTCGCGCGGATTGAAAGGCTTGGGCAAGTAATCGTCTGCACCCATTTCCAGGCCCACGATGCGATCGACGTCTTCACCCTTGGCGGTGAGCATGATTACCGGCACCGTTTCGCCGGTAGCGCGAAGGCGCCGGCACACGGCAAGCCCGTCTTCGCCGGGAAGCATGAGATCCAATACCAGAAGGTGCGGCGGGTCGCGTTGCAGCTTCTTGTCGAGATCTCGGGCGTCGGCTAGCGCCTGCACCTGAAAACCCTGCTCAGTCAGATAGCGAACCAGCAGATCGCGCAGCCGCGCATCGTCATCGATCACCAGAATTTTCGGATTGACCTGTTTCATTGCATTCCACCGTAGCGTCGACCAGATCGCGAAAAGCGGCCGGCGTTGTCTCGAATTGTAACGCTCGCCGGTGCGGGTAACGATTGGTTACACAACGACAAGGCG
Organism: Casimicrobiaceae bacterium; assembly: GCA_035568975.1. Classification (GTDB taxonomy): domain Bacteria; phylum Pseudomonadota; class Gammaproteobacteria; order Burkholderiales; family Casimicrobiaceae; genus PALSA-1003. The sequence continues at coordinate 2,940 of DATMNH010000052.1, read as the reverse complement.
ACTGCGTGTCGAAATGGTCATAATCGGCCCAGGGAGTCCGCATGCGATGGACGCTCGAGCGTCACCCGGCGCCCACGTGCGGCAGTGCCTGCAGCAAGAGGCAGCTATGGTTCGAAACGCGTGCCGCGCCCGGTGGCGCGGTTTAGTCTTCCCAACATCTGAACGAGAGGTTCGACCGATGAAACGCAAACTGTTCGCCCTCATCTTCGCGGCCGGATTTATCGGGCTTGCGTTGACGGCCTGGGCCCAGGCGCCCGGACACGGGATGCACGATCCGCTGGCGGTGCTGCAGCGGATTCAGGCTCAGCTCAATCTCAATACTTCGCAGCAGCAACAGTGGGACGCAGCGGTTGCGCAGAGCAAGGCCACACACCAGGCCATGCGGGCCAATTTCCAGCAGCTCAAGACGGCGACTCAGGCTGAGCTCGCGAAGGCCGATCCGGATCTCGCCGCGCTTGCCACGCTTTCCGATCAAGTGCAGCAGCAGAACATCGCGCAGCGGAAGCAGGCCCGCGCCGCGTGGCTCGCGCTTTATGCGACTTTCTCCGCCGACCAGAAGACGACGGTAAAGGACGCGATCAATGCAAAGATCGCGCGCATGGAAGCATTTCGCCAGCAACGCATGCAGAATCAAGCTCCGGGCAGCGAATAACCGGGAGCAACAACTCTCCTCCGCCGGTCCCCTTGGCCGGCACCTCCAACCCAACTCCCCGGTCTGGAGTTGGGTTTTTTTTCCCCGACGATTGGATCGTGGCGCGTAGCGGTTCCGCTATGCACCGGCCGTCTCCGTACACCGGCCGACGAACGGCAGTTGCAGACTCTAGTCAATCGGCGATAATGCCGTTGTCATAAGGACCATGAAGGGCATTGCCGGACGCCGGCCACGTCTCCGCTGGCAGCCGTGCTGCAATCACGGACCGGGTTTAACCCCCCGACCTTAACCGGTCATCCCGAACTCGGTCTGTCCTCCAGCGCCTCTCAGCGAGGCGCTTTTTTTTCGCGGTGAGCTATCGAGCGAATTTCTGACTCAGTACTTTAGACGCGCTCGACCGCCGTCGCCTCTTCACCGTGAGTCAGAAGCCTGTCGACCAGCAGATGCAATTCCTGCGGCAGCACCGGCTTCAGCAACACATGGAGCGATGCCTCGCGCATGGCCGAAATCGCTTCGGGCGAGGAGTCGCCGCTGATCAGCATCGCGGGAATATGTAGCCCCAGCTCGTGACGCAGCAGCGCCACCGCGTCGGTGCCCAGGGCGCCGCCTCCCAAACGGTAGTCGGCGACGATCAGATCCGGGTAGCGGCCGTGTTCACCCAACGCGGTCAGCATGCCCTCGCCCGAGCCGGCACCAACGACCACGGCGCCCGATTGTGCCAACCACGCGCGCATGCCTTCGACGACGTTGAGCTCGTCATCGATCACGGCGATGAGCGCGCCAGCGAAAATCGGGCTCGACGACGCGAGGGCAGGTGAAGCAAATTGCGCGGCAACAGCCGGCATTGCCCGTGGGACCAGGATGGAAAATCGCGACCCCTGGCCGGACGCGGAATCGACTTCGATTTCGTGGTGGAGGAGCGCCGCGAGGCGGCGGATGATCGCCAGACCGAGACCCATACCTTGTCTGCCATGACGCTCTGCGGCGTCGATCTGATAGAACTCGTCGAATATGTGCTCGCGTTCCGTCGCGGATATGCCTATGCCGGAATCGCAGACGTCGATCGCGAGCGATGCTCCGCGGCGGCGCACACCGAGCACGGCTCCGCCAGAGTCGGTATATCGCACCGCGTTCGACACCAGATTGAACAGGATCCGCTCGAGCAGCAGCGGATCGCTGTCGACCCAGGCGTGTGTCGCAACGACGCGCAAGCGCAAGCCTCTCGAGGCCGCAACCGTTGCAAACGCGGCGTCGACACGCGCGAATAGCGGTGCAAGGGGAAATGCGCAACGGACCGGCTCGACCGCGCCGGCGTCGAGCTTGGAAATATCCATCATGGCGCTGAACAGGCGCTCGAGCGCATCCACCGAGGCGTTGATATTGCCCACGAGACTTCGAAGCTCCGGCTCGCGCACCCTCGCCGCCAGCGCTGCAACGAACAGGCCAAGCGCGTGCAGAGGTTGCCGCAGGTCGTGACTCGCAGCGGCGAGAAATTGCGTCTTGCCTCGATTCGCCGTTTCGGCGGCGGCGCGGGCGTGGTCCGCCGCCGCGGTCTGCGCCTGGAGCTCGCCGATCAGGTCGACGTTTTCGTAGCAAACGGCTAAAGTACTGCTAAACGCCTATCGTTTCAACGCCCTACGCCCCGGCGCTACGCCCCATAAACACGGTTTGAAACGTTCAAAGATTTGCCTATACAGCCAGCGTTAAAAGGGACACAATTTTGGGGTTATTTCCCTTGTGTCCCTGACTCTAGAAAGGTACCAAATGCTGACCCATCTTGAAGTCCTCGCCATCAAACCCGCATGTAAAGAATCTTACAAACATAAAGACGCTCGCGGGTTTCACTTCTACCGACACCCGACAGCCGAATCTATTTATGCGCGTCTGAAGTACAAGATCAACGGCAAGGAAAAAGTTTTCACGCTTGGCACCTATGGCGAAGATTTCACGTTGCAAGAATCTTTCAAGATGGCGAAAGATTTGCGCTACAAAATCGACAATGATGGATTCGATCCGCTCGCGGACAAGCAAGCCGCTAAGATCGCAAGCAAGACTGCGGCAGAGAATACGTTCGCTGTTGTCGCAGAACGATGGTTGAGAAAAAATAAATCGGAGTGGACATCCGAATCCTACTACCGGCAACAACGCTACCGCGTCGAACGGCATTTGAATCCGATCCTCGGTGCAATGCCGTTTGCTGACATCAAGCCGCGAAATATCGCTATCGCGCTTGAAAAACTCGAAGATCGTAAAAAACTCTCACAAGCAAAGAAGTGTTCACAAATCAT
>DATMNH010000051.1:0-6207 GCA_035568975.1 Casimicrobiaceae bacterium | reverse complement strand
CATGCTGTTCGTCGGTGGTCTCGCGCTCGGGCGTTACGCAGGCTACGGGAGCTGGAGAGTCGGGTTGATGATGGTCGGGGTGGGCACGGCACTCGTGATCGCGATCAACGCGCTCGGCGGATGAAGGCCGCGCTTCTGGCCGTCGTCGCATTCAGCATCGTCATCGCCACGACGGCACGGGCCGGTGAAGATGAGGGCAGCGGGCGTCGCGCCTCTCCTGCGACGGATCCGTCGTGGGAGTTCGCGATCACCGCGTACCCCACAGTTGTCCGCGGCGGCGAGAACTACACCTCTGCGATCGCTGCAGCCGATCGCGGCCCGCTGCACCTTGAAGCCAGGTACGACTACGAGTCGGTCGGTGCGCGATCGGCTTTTGTCGGCTGGACGTTTTCCGGCGGGGACGCGGTCACCTGGGAGTTGACGCCCCTGCTCGGTGGCGTTTGGGGTACGACGCAAGGTCTCGTGCCCAGCCTCGAAGCGAGCGTAGCATGGCGGCGCCTCGACTTTTACGTCGAAGCCGAATACGTGCGCGATAGCAGCGAGCGAACAAGCAGTTATTTCTACGCCTGGAGCGAGTTGGGATTCCGGCCGGTCGAGTGGCTTCGCGTCGGACTCGCTGGCCAGCGCACCAGGGCCTACGGCGGCGACCGCGAACTGCAGCGCGGGCCGTTCGCGCAGGTGACTTGGGGCCGGGTCACGATAGGCGGCTTTTGGTTCAACCCAGGGTCGAGGGAACAGGTTTTCGTCGGTTCGATCGGCGCCGCGTTCTGAGCGCCGCTTGCGAGGGGGACGCGCCGGCCCTCTGCTGCGGCAGCATGCAGACGGTTGCAGCAAATTTGCTGTTCCGAGTTGGAAGAAATCGCAACCACCTACACCTCTGCCCCCAACGCGACATAGGCCGCGATGTCGACATCGTCGATCTGCTGCGGCTTCAGGTAGCGCTCGGCATAGCGGCGGTACACGCCCGAAACAAGGAACAGCTCGAACAATTGCGCATCGATGTGGCGGTCCTTGCGCATCAGCCCCATGATCTGGATTGCCTCCGACAGCGTCTTTCCTTTCTTGTAAGGCCGATCGACCGCAGTGAGAGCTTCGAAGATGTCCGCAATGGCCATCATGCGCGCCACAGGGCTCATCTGCTCCTTCGTGAGGCCGCGCGGATAGCCGCCGCCATCCACCTTCTCGTGATGGCCGCCGGCGAGCTCCGGCACGTTTCGCAAGTGCCTTGGAAACGGCAGCTTCTCCAGCATGATGATCGTCTGCACAACGTGATCGTTGATCTTGTAGCGTTCCTCTTCGGTCAGCGTGCCGCGACCGACCGTAAGGTTGTGGATCTCGCCGCGATCGTAACGGTCGGCGGGCACGGTGAGCTTGAATCCGAATGGGTTACCCGCCGGCATCAAGTCGGCGGGTCCGCGTTCGATCACGTGCTCTGGTTTGTCGGCCAGCAGCGACTCCGTCGTCGGCAGCCCGGCCGCGGGCATTCGTTCCTTTCGCTGCCGCTCTTCCCACGAGATCCCGAGTCGATCGTCGAGCGTGCGCTGCCACGTGCGCAGCGCGATGCGGCGCAACCTTTCGACGCTGTCGGACACCATCGCCTCGCCACCTTCGTTGCAGCTCGCGACGAAGGCGAAGTCGTCGTCGAGCCCCTTCAGCTCAGTGTGGAGGCGGGACGCGAGCGCTGCTTCGTCGCCGCCGGCCGTGCACGCCTTCCAATATGCGATTTCCGCGTCGCGCTTCAGCACCTCGAAGCGTGTCCGCACTTCGTGGATACGATCGCACAGCGTCTCGAGCTTCGTCGCCTTGTCGACGACGTACTCGGGCGTCGTCACCTTGCCGCAGTCGTGCAGCCAGCTTGCGATATGCACCGCCTCCCATTCATCTTCACTCAACGCGAAGTCTCGGTAAGGTCCGTCGCGCGCATCGCACGCGGCCTGCGCGAGCATCTTCGTGAGCTCCGGCACGCGCTGGCAGTGCCCCCCGGTATAAGGCGATTTGGCGTCAATCGCCGCCGCCAGGAGCTGGAGGAACGCTTCGAGCAGCGCCTTCTGCTCGGCGATAAGGCGTCGGGTCTCGATCGCGATAGCCGCGACACCCGATAGCTTTTCGACGAACGCGACGACCTGCGGCTGGGCGTCTTCGACGCGTATGGAACCGTGGAGAAGCGTCAACACGCCCTGGATTTCCCCCGCGCGGTCGCGCAGCGGAACCGCGAGCAGGCCGATGTGATCGTTGCCGATGTGCTGCGCCTCGGACCCAAGCCATGCACGGCCCTCGCGGTTGTCGCGCTCGACGTTCACCAGCACGGTCCGCCCGTCGAATACGGCACGCGCGAGCGGCTGCGCAAACTGCTTGGCGTCATCGACCGCGACGGACCCAATCGCGCTCGTTTCCCCTCCGCCGCGGCGATGAACGTAGTGCGCCGGCTTCAGCTGCCGAGTCTTCGCATCGAACAGATGGATCGACGCGGCGTCCGCCCGTGCCAGCAGCATCGTCTCGTCGAGAACGCGCGCAATCAATCGTTCCAGATTGCGCTCGGCCGCAAGTGCCTCGCTGATGTCTAGAAAGCGCCGGACCGTCGTCGTACTCGCGTGCATCGCATGGCCCAGCTGGTCGACTTCGCGCACGATTGAAGGGACGCGCCGACGCTCGGTGAAGTCAAAGGCCCCGATGGCCCGAGCGTCGCCCGCAAGACGGCGCAACGGGCGCGACACACGGGAGGCCGCTAGCCACGCGAGCGGTAACGCGACTGCAATTAGCGCCGCCGTGACGAGCCACGATTGCGAGCGAATTGTTTGGGCACCCTCCAATAGCTCATCGACCGGCGTTGCAATGGCGAGGTAAAGCGGCGCGCCAGCTTCGTTGCCCAAACGCTCGAAGCCGCCTACCCACTCGCGGCCCGCGGCGACAAATGTGAAATTGCGAGCGCCGGCATCCGCGCCGAAACGCGGCGCGAGCGCCGTAACGACGCCGTCCGGGGTCTCGGACATCGGCGCGAGCCGAACGCCGCCCAAACTCGCATCGTTGCGCGCAACCGACCCCGGACGGTTGCGGGCAACGACCAGCCCCGATCCAGTTAGAAGAAGCAATTCGGTGGACGGCGCAACGTGTTGGTTCCGCAATAGCTCCGACAGATTCGTCAACGTGATGTCAGCGCCGACGACGCCGTGGCCGAACCGGGCTTTGCGCGCGAACGTGATTCCGGGCTCACGCGTCGTGAAGAACACGTAAGGATCCGTCTGCACCTGGTCGTCGGCCACGATCGCCTTCAAATACCACGCGCGCGTGCGTGGATCGAAGGCGAAGTCGGGCCGGTCGACGACGTCGATGCGGCTCGCGTCACTGCGCAGGTCGAAAAACTTCACGGAAGCCGTACCGCTTTGCATCCGTTCGATGCTTTGCACGACAAAGGCGGCATCGGCTGCGGCTTTGAGGGCCACGCGCGTTGCCTCGTCGCGAATGGGCCGCACGAGATAGAAACCACCGTCGTCATACCCGACGTATAGCGCGGTCAAAGATGGATTCTTCCGCAGCGCTTCGATAAACGCCGGAAGTTGGGCGAGGCGTTCATCGAGCGTCGATGCTTCGGCAACACGCTGTTGCGCGAGCACGTCGATCAGCGTTCTGACGGGCGCGGCACTGCGGCCGAGCTCGAGCGCGACCTCGCGCCCCATCCGCCGAAACACGTCGTCCGCTGCCTCGAGCACGATCCGCGACGTCTGTCGGTAGTTGTAAACACCAACGACGACACCGACCGCGACGGCGGTGCCGATTAGGAGCAGCGACACGGCGAGCTGCAACGAGACCCGGAATCGTGGCGGATGGGCACGACTGTCGTCAGCATGCATGGTGCTTCCTCGCGTAGCGGGCGGCCCTGTAGGGCGCGGCCCGTCAACTCTACCGAGAGAGCGGGCAGTGCGCTATCACCTCCGATTACGGACGGACCGGTTCGCGATAGTCGCCAGCCTTCTGCCACTTCGGCAGTTCCACCCCTCTTCCGTGGCGCTTCCTTGTCCTTTATGCTCTCCAACAGGTGAGTGAAGATGTTGAGCCGCGCTCTCCGCTCGTCGTCTGACCGCGCGACGAACCACGGCGCCCACTCGGTGTCGGTCGCGGCGAACATCTCGCCGCGGCTGTGAGATCAGCGACGATGTCGAAGCGGAGTGCAGCGGTGCGTCGCTGGCTTGCCTTCGTGCCTGTTGGATGCTGATTCATGAGGTGGTCGGTAAGGCGCGTCCGAATTCGCCAGCGATCTCCTTATCAGGGGTACGTCAAGTCATGAAGCATGCGCGCGATTATTCGGTGATTGACGTCATGAAGGACGGCACTCGCGTGACGATCCGCGCGGCCCGGCCCGGCGACCGGAACCGCTTTCTGGAAGCCTTCCGGTCGCTGAAAAAGGACTCGATCTACACCCGGTTCTTCAGCCACCGGAGCGATCTCTCCGACGACGAGATCGATCGCGCGGTCAACGTCGATTTCGTGCGCGAAGTGGCGCTGGTCGTCACGACCCAAACCGGGCGGGGCGAGATAATCATCGCTTCGGGGCGCTACATCGCAACCGACAGGGCGGGTACCGAACGCTCGGCGGAACTGGCGTTCGTTGTCGAAGAGGATTATCAGGGGCGCGGAATCGCGTCCCGCCTCCTCGCTCATCTGGCGGTGCTCGCCCGCCACCAGAGCCTCACCCAATTCGAGGCCGACGTGCTGAGTCAGAACAGAGCGATGCTCGCGGTCTTCAAGCGAGGCGGATTTCCCATGGAGCAGCGGCGCGACGGCAGCGTGATACACGTCACTCTCGAACTGGCGACGGACAACAGCGGGGCCGCATAGAAGCTCGCCAGGGAGAAACCGAACGCTGGTAAAATGCGATCGTCGATCAGATGCAAGTCAAAGCGCTGCGTAGCGCGACTTGGTACGCTTGCAGTGCCGTGATCAGGATCACCATTCGCGCAATGACTCCGGCCCCTTCCTCGCGCGTCGTCGCGGCCCTTATTCGGGTGGGTCTCCTGCTGTTTGTGTTAGCCACACTGAGCTCGCATGCAGCGGAGCCGAAAAGAATTCTAATGCTGCACTCGTTCGGGCGCGCCACGTCGCCTTATGATTTGACCTCTTCGACATTTCGCCACGACATGCTCGACGCGTGGCCGGGCCAAGTGGCATTCTACGATTTCGCGTTGGAGTCGGGGCGACCCGTCGCCGATAATGACGCAAGCATCATAGAAGTATTACGCTCCCGCTTTGCCAACGTGAAGCTGGACCTGGTCGTCGCGGTTGGCCCGCCGGCCTCGCGCTTCTACGGAAAGTATCGCGAGGCACTATTTCCCTCGGTACCCTTGCTGATGCTCTCGATGGACCAGCGAATCGCGCCAGTCGAGTACCTCAAGCCGGGCGATGCCGCCGTCGGGATCAAATTGTCACCCACTCGGCTTCTCAACGACATCCTCGCCCTGCTGCCCGACACGACTACCGTTGCCGTGGTCTTCGGCGACTCTCCGGGCGAACGAATTTGGATCAATGAGCTCCGCGCTGAATTCGCGCCCTTCGAGAATCTTACGTTCCTCTGGCTCAACAAGCTGACGCTCCCGGACATCCGCGAGCGAGTCGCCACCTTGCCGCCAGGAACAGTCGTGCTGTACGGCCTGTTCCTGGCAGACGCAGCAGACATACCCTATGAGGGGGATTACGCAATAACGCAGTTGCACGTTGCATCCAGCGTGCCGATCTTTGGGTTTTTGAGTTACGACATGGGGAAGGGCATCGTTGGCGGAGCGCTAATTTCCAATACGGAGCAGAGTGTCGCCGGTGCGAAAGTTGCGAGCCGTCTGCTGCGCGGCGAGGCTGGCCGCGAGGTCTCGACGACGTTCCTCGGCCCGGCGCCATCTCAGTTTGATTGGCGAGAGCTGCAGCGCTGGCACATTGACGAGAACCGCCTTCCGCCGGACAGCGTGGTGCTGTTCCGACCACCTTCCCTTTGGGCCGGGCACAAATTCGCGGTTCTGCTCAGCGCCGGCGTGCTTTTGTTGCAGGGGGTGACAATCGCTGCACTACTCCTGCAACGCGTCCGTCGCCGTCGCGCCGAGCGTGAATCGTTCACGCTGAACTGGCGGTTGCTGACGGCGCACGAGGACGAGCGGCGAAGACTCGCTCGCGAACTGCACGACGATGTCACGCAGCGCTTGGCGCGGCTGGCAATCGACGCAGCCC
>DATMNH010000050.1:0-13324 GCA_035568975.1 Casimicrobiaceae bacterium | reverse complement strand
CGACCATCATTCGACGCCGCTGTTCGAGTGAGTTTTTTTAGACACGACGAGCCCCTCGATAAAAGTAACCGAGGCTATCAGAGTGTCCACCATTTGCTGAGACTCGAGTGTCCACTATTTGCTGATACTTACCCCCTAACGCATCAGCTAACCGGCGACCGACGCGCGGGCGCAAGCCCGCCGGCGGGCGTCCGGTTGAGCGACGGGTTAGGCGTCAGCTTATCTTGCACCTGGACGCTCCATCGCTACAGTCGATTTCACAAATCCCAACTTTTCGTAGAACGATGTTAAGCCAGGGCGCCCCGCGCGCAGCACCCATCCGATTCTGCGGTCTTCTCCGATCACGGCCTTGACCAGCGCCGTTCCAATACCCATTCTCCGATGATGCTCCGCGACAACCAGCATCGACAGATAACCGTTCGACATGTCATCACATATTGCTCGGGCGAAGCCAATGACCTCTACAGTCTCGACCGCCACAAAGACACGCTGGGATCTGGCGATGAGTTCGCGAAATCGCTCCAAGTTGGCGAGCCGTTCACCGCCAAACCCATTCGCGATTAACAAACGCCGCACTGGCTCGACCTCCGATGCGTTGATTCCACGGATCTCCATCCGACGCCTAACGTACTAGCTAACTGGCGACCGCCGGCGGGCTGAATGCCCGCCGGTGGGCGTCCGCGTTGAGCGCATGGTTAGGCATCTCGGTCAAATGCGCGTGCAATAGCCACTTATTTCCCGTTGAATGTTGTATTCCGTGGTGCCTCTCGGCGGGTATTGGGCGGCGACCGAAGCCCGTTCTGCAGCGGGCAGACCCGCCCACAATCCCTCGAGTCTAGAGCAATAGCTTTGTGCTACGTAGTCGCGCTCGGGCTGAGTCTGCACGATGTCTTTGGATCGTAGAAAGCGATTATAGATTTCCATGAACTCAAACTTGGAAGAGGTGAATGTCGAAGGTGAATTAATGATCCGCAATCGCCGCATATTGGCGTCCGCAAGAGGCGTCATAAGAATGTCTTGCTTGATTTCGCTGTTCTCGAGGACATCGATCACCTCGATGCCGTACGCGCCGGATGTAAGCGCGTAGCCGTTCTTTTGGGCTCTTAGTTGCCCCCAATTGCATCCCGAAACGTCTTCGAACGAGAAGCGATACTGACCATCCCAATTCGTCGTGACTGTGACTTCCTTTCGAACTTTGGAGTTATGAATATTCCAGTAGTACATGCACACGAGCGTTACGCCTGCATCGGCGATCGGCGCTTGCGTTTCGGAGTTGCGGACGACGCCACCACCCGGCCATAAACGCGCGGTACATCCACCGGCCGCGGCAATGGACAGACACACGACTATGATAGCTGGCGTAAGCCTTGGCATCTGAAAGGCGAATCTGCGATGCCTAACGAACCAAGGTAACCGGCGACCACCAAGGCGCGAAGCGCCGCCGGTGGGCGTCCGTGTTGACCGCCGGGTTAGGCCGCACTGGCGTAGCGCTACGCGACACGGAACACTTCGTCGGATTGCGCAGGCCACAGAACCGAGTAGTCATTGCCGCTGCTAGGACGATACGCCACTGTTGCGCCTGTCAACAAGTTGGCGTGATCGAGAACTGGCCGGATCGCGCCAAACGTACCGATTGGATCGGAGGTGATGATGAAAATATTCGCTTCGTCGGAGCCAATGTCGTGCCCGTCCACTTTCGCGACACCTGCCAGGTGAATGGTCAGCCGCTCTTCGAGTGCCACGATTGCGTCAAGGTCTTCGAGCGTGCTACCGCGAAACTGAAGGACGAGTTGGTGTTGCATGCGCTATTCGTGAGGCCTAACGAACTAGCTAACCGGCGACCGCCGGCGGGCTGAATGCCCGCCGGCGGGCGTCCGTGTTGAGCGACGGGTTAGGCGGCACGGAGGTCTTAGCCACGACGCCGCGCAATGAAACTGACTTCGCCACCGGTGACTCATCCATCACGGCCCGTAGTGTTGCGGCCATGCATTTTCATCGCGAGGAGAATGCAAACAACTGAAAGCATGTTGACGGAAATAGTCCACCGGGGCGAGCCGAGCTCAAACAATGCAAAAAGCGAGACCAGACTACCGGCAATCGCGATCGCCACAAGTACGTAGTAGAGCCAACGTTTCTGATTGGCGCGCATCAATGCCTCCGGTAAGTGACGCCTAACGAAAAAAGCTACCCGGCGCGCACCGGTGGGCGAAAGACCGCCGGTGTGCGTCCGAGTTGAGCGACGGGTTAGGCCCCATGCCACCTCGCAAGCTCACGCGGTGACCTGTTTCAACGACCATGAACGCTGCGCGATGAGGAAAAGAAGCCAGACGACCACGAAGAAAATGAACGTGTAGCCGACACTTACCAGATATTCGGAACCAGGACAGCGATTGTCCCAACATGCGTGGAGGTAGCGAGCAAGATTTGGGCCGAGGTAGACGCCAGCGCTTAACGCATAGAGCAAGAGCGCGCCACGTCTACGAAAGAACAAATAGTGCGCGGCAAGGTAGCTGCCACCTATCCAGGCCACAGTAATGAGATGGTCCTTCAAAGGCCTTCGTACAATCCCAGCGTCCAGGTCGGCACCAAGTGAGATTACCCCAAAGGCGACGAGTGCGTAGCAAAGACCACAGGCTAGAAGTAGCCAGTGGAACACGTAGAGAAACCACACGAGTAGTGGTCTCCTGTGCATGGTGGATTCCACACTGCAGTCGTTTTGAGGCCTAACGAGATGTAGCCAGCCTAATCATGACGGAAAATAAAGCATCGATCATCCATCGGACGTATGTTCGGCCGATATAAACCGTCCCAGAATCAATACCCTTGTCTTCAAAAACAGGGCCTAAAATGACTTCCGAGCACATTGCGACAACGCTCCCATGTTCCCCTCGACTTCTCACCCGCGTCCGAGACAAGATTCGACTTAAACACTACAGCATCCGGACCGAGCACGCGTACGTCGACTGGATTAAACGCTTCATCTGGTTCCACGGCAAGCGCCATCCCGCCGATTTGGGGTCGACAGAGGTCGAATCATTTCTGACCGACCTCGCGGTCGCTCGCGCGGTCGCCGCGTCGACGCAGAACCAGGCGAAGAGCGCGCTCCTTTTTCTGTACAAGGAGGTTCTCGGTATCGAGCTGCCGTGGCTCGAGCGGATCGACAAGGCGAAAGCGCCGAAGCGACTCCCGGTCGTGTTGACGCGCGATGAGACTACCCGGACACTCGAGCATCTACATGACATCCATGCTCTCATCGGGCGCCTTCTCTACGGCACGGGTATGCGCGTCATGGAAGGCATGCGGCTCCGCGTCAAGGACGTGGACTTTGTCCGACGCGAGATCTTGATCCGGGACGGCAAGGGTCATAAGGACCGTGTAACCGTCTTGCCGCGGGCGATTGAATCGTCGCTGCGAGAACAGCTCGAGCACGCAAATAAGCTGCATCGGCGCGATCTTGCGGCTGGGTTCGGTGCCGTCTGGCTACCGTACGCGCTCGCCCACAAATACCCGCAGGCAGACAGAGAATGGACATGGCAGTATGTTTTTCCAGCGGCCGAGCGCTCGCGTGATCCGCGCACCGGCGTCGTTCGTCGCCATCACCTCTCCGATCAGGCATTCCAGCGCGCGATGCGGCAGGCGGTGCGCGATGCAGGTCTCACGAAGCCCGCGACTCCGCACACGTTGCGCCACTCCTTCGCGACCCATTTGCTGGAGTCGGGCTACGATATTCGAACCGTGCAAGAATTGCGCGGGCACACCGACGTCAGCACGACGATGATCTATACCCACGTGCTCAATCGTGGCGGCCGTGGGGTGGTGAGCCCGCTGGATGCATGCTGATCAGTGGTCGATAGCGCTAGATCGAGCGATTGCAGCTAAAATTGATTATGATGCACGGTACAGTCAATTATCGCTCAGTGAAATACTGCCGCAATCCTTGGCGACTGGTTCCAGGTTTTCGGCCGACGAGTGGAGTCGAGATCTTCCTCTGCGCCAGCGCAAGGTGTCCCAAAATGAGCGAACCCTCGGAGCGTCCGAATGGGCAATGATCTACTGAGGATCGCAGTAGTCATATTGTCGAGCATCAATGCCGTCATGTGGGAGTTCTATACCGAATCCACACTTATGGCCCTGATATGGGGGGCGATCGCGAGTGTTTTTCTTGTGTGGACCGTCCGCGAAATACGCAATCGCTGAGCTCGAGCTTGGCCCTGTCGGCGCGTCCGTCTTGTGCGAGTCCATATATAACAAGGGAACGCGGATCCGTACCGAGCTCCCGTCACAGCGCGCCGCCGGAACCGTGTAGCGTCCACTGGGTCCAAGACACACGCGCTTCGGCACACCTGGACACGAAGAGCCGCTGCGAGAGAACCGGTCTACGGTCGGTCCGAGCCGCTCGGTGCGTAAGCTCCGAGGCGCCTGGAACGACTCATCGGTGCGAGATACTGATCAATTGTGCTGGCAGCCCGGCTCATGGCTTTTTGTGAGCCGAAGGCGGCGCACCATTTTTATCGAAGGAGGTTAGCGTGCTTCGTATCCATAGCAGGAAGTCGGTTCTGGCCGCCGGTGCCATCGGCCTCGTCGCGTCGTTTTTCTGGGGCGCGGTATTCGCGGCTCCGCTTCCGGACCCGGCGACGGATGTGCCCAAGGCCGCGGCGAAGGGCCAGGCAACCGCAGTGTTCGCCGGCGGGTGCTTCTGGGGAGTGGACGCGGTTTTCAAGCACGTCAAGGGAGTGACCGGCGCGACGTCGGGCTATTCCGGCGGGGCGTCCAAAACGGCGCACTACGAGCTCGTCAGCACCGGGGCGACCGGACATGCCGAGGCGGTGCAGGTGGTCTACGATCCTTCGCAGATCTCCTATGGTCAGTTGCTGCGGGTATTCTTTTCTGTCGCCCACGATCCAACGCAGCTCAACCGCCAGGGCCCCGACGTCGGAACGCAGTATCGCTCCGCGATTTTTTACACCGATCCGGAACAGCAACGGGTGGCGAAGGCCTATATCGCACAGTTGCAGGAAGCCAAGGCGTTCTCGCGGCCGATTGTTACCGAGGTCGCTCCGCTCGACGCGTTTTATCCCGCGGAGGCTTACCACCAGAACTACCTGGCGCAGCATCCCGAGAACATGTACATCGTGATCAACGACCTGCCCAAGATCGGCGAGTTGCGGAAGCAGCTCCCCGATCTGTATGTGAAGCGCTAACCGCGATCGGTGCAGGCGCGCCCGCGCCGAGCTGCGGCAGGTGCAACGGGACGTACCGGGTCAAACGTCAGGTGCCGGTCGCGCGGCGACAGTGAAGAATTGCGGATCCGCGTCGCGCGATGCCTCACCGTAATCCCACCAGAATTGCTGTTGCGAAAACCCGGAACGCGACAGTGCCTCGGTTAGCTCTTCGGGCGAAAAGACCCGGATATCCTCGCTCGTTTCGAGCGCTTCCAGCACTTCGCCAGCGGTCGAAACGACTTCGTACCGGCGCTCGATTCTGTTAATTCGGGGTGCTACTCGCGCGACCCGCTTGTAACGCGCCAGCACCTCGTTGCCGAACGGGCGGCGATAGTCGAGTCGGTAATCGTCGCCGGTCACGGTGTCGCGCGGGATGAATGCGTCGAGCACCAGCAGGCCATCCGCGCGCAGCACTTGCCGCACCTCGCTCATCATGCGTTCCAAGTCGTCCGGCGCGGCCATATAGGTCACCAGCGAATACGGGCTGAGAACGATATCGAAGCTGCGCGCGAATGCGAGCCTGCGTGCGTCCATCCGGCATGCGCTTGGCTCGAGTCCGCGCGCCTGCGCTTTGCGCTGGAGCTGCTGAAGCATCTTGCGCGAGGTGTCGACACCGACGGCGTCGATGTTCCGGGAGACGAGCTCCAGAAGCACCCGGCCATTGCCGCACCCAAGCTCTAGCACTCTCCCGCCTTCACGCTGACAAAGATCGGCGTAGAAAGCGACGTCGTCGAATCGCATGCTGCCCGCCATGTCGACGTCGTACCATTGCGCAATGCGGTCGTAGGTGGTGTCGGACAAACGCGTTTCACTTGCCATCGAGTTCCAGCAGCGTCCGGTAGAGCGCACTCTGGCGCTCGGCGCTTCGGCTCCATTGGTAGTCCGCAAGGCGCGCCGCCTCGGGAACCTCTATCCGGTGCCGTCGTTTCGGGTCTCGCAGCAGTTCGATCACTACGCCCGCCATGTCGGAAACGTTGGAGGTAGTCAGCAGCCCCTCAAAGCCAGCATCGATGAATCCTCGCGCGCCGTCCTCGGTGCTGACGCAGGCGCGTCCCGCGGCCAGCGATTCGATGACCTTGATCGACGAACCGCGGATGCCGGTCAGCGGGTTCAGAGTCAGAACGCTCGCTGACAGCAGCGCGGCCACATCCTCTCGATGCTCCAGGACGGTAACGCCGCTTTGGGCAAAAACGGCGTCGCCGGCGATGCGCGCGGGAGCCTGCTCACCGCCTAAAATCAGCAGACGAGCCGCGGGCTCCGCGGCTTTGATCGCAGGGTACGCCTGGGATAGGAATTGGCGAATGCCTTGAAGATTCTGCACATACCGAAAGGGCCCGAGAAAAAGCAGCTGAAACGACATCGAAGGGGTATACGCGGTGGACGCCGCCGCCGAGCCGTTCCGGACAGTGACCACACGCGGATGCGAGATCATCGCCTGGTCCTCCGCGCTGCACACGGTGACCGCGTCGTAGCTCTGCACGACACTCTGTTCGAGCCGATCTCCCTCGGCGCGGTCGTTGAAGTCCGTCGCCGCAAAAGCGTCGTGCAAACCGAGAATCCACCGCTGCGACGGAAGCCGCAGCCGGCTTAAGGAAGCCAGCTCGACATATTCGATTTGTACGAGATCCGGCCGATAGCGCCGCAACGCAGCCTGGACCGCGTCGACGAGAGACGGATGGCAATGGGCACGAAGCCGCTGACCGAGGTCGGCGGCGCCGCCGCGGTTTGTTTCCATGGGCCTCTGCACAAAATGAACGGCGTGCAGGCCGTCGAAATAGGCGAAGCTGCGCGCGTCGTAAAGCGCCGCTTCGTCGGTAACCAACACAATGTCGAAGTCGCGTCGCAATTCGCGCAACAGCCCGTCGATGCGGCGTGCACCGCCGTGTCGCGGTGGAAAAACACAGAACGGAGTGACGAGCAACACGCGCGGCCGTGATCGAGGCACACTCCGGGCGGTCGCTTCCGCCGCGGTGCGGACGTCTCCTCCCAGCCTGTAGCTGTATGACGGAACGAGCTCGGTGACGGACCGATACGGGTTCGAAAGGGGCGGGGGCGACGCCGGCCTGCGAGCGCGCCTCGCTCGCCAGCGATGCCGCAGCACGTTTGCCGCCAGCGGCAGCCGCGCCAAGCCTCGCTGCGAGTCATAGGAAAGATCACAGACCCGCGCCATGAGCCAACCCGCGCCGTGGTCGGTGATGGCGTTTCTGGCATCGAACAAGATACGGTTGCGTTCCACGATGCGTTCGATTTCAGGCGCCGGATAGAAGCGCGATGACGTGGCACGATGCTGATGCCATGCGTGAGATCCGGGACAGAACAGGACGCTCAATCCATCCTGTTGCGCCCGGACGCCCCATTCAACATCTTCCCAGTAAAACGGGTCGTAACATCGGCTATCGCGCGCGTATTCACGCAAAGGGGCAGTACGAAACAGCCCGGCGCCTGCGCTCGCGCACAAATGCCTGCGAACCTTGTCTTCTCCGCCGGGATCCGCGTGGAATACCTGAACCCCGGCTGCGTTGACATACCAATCCGTGAAACCCGTTTCCTCGCGGCGCCCGGACGCGCTTTGCTGGTGGATCTGACAGGCGATCGCAAACACCTCCGCGGAACGCAATGCGCAAACCGCGCGAAGCGCCGACCGGTCCAGCGTCATGTCGTTGTTCATCAGGAACGTCCAGTCGTACCGAGCGTGGCGCAGCCCCTTGTGAATCGCGGCGCTGAATCCGAGCGGGTTACGATGGTGCACCCATTCCACCTCCGGGTACTTGGCGACGATTTCATCATAAACTTCGGGCGCAGCGCCGTTGGCGACGACCACGACCTGACGAGGCTCGTCGACTGCATCCAACGCCTTGTAAAGGGAAGCCAAGGCCTTGAGCAGAAGCTGCGGCGAATCGCGTTCCGGAATGATGATAGAAATACCCGCGCGCCACTCGGGAAGCGCGAGCCGGACGGTGCGCGTGCGCAATGCACGGCCGACCCGGTCGGCAATCGAGAGGGAAAGGAAGAGCGGCGCCAGGCGCAGGCGCTGGCGGATCCCCGCGCCCCACGCAAACCGTTTTTCGTTTCGAACCGAGCTCATGGCTGGCTCGACTGAGGGGAAGTTTTAAAGCAGATCGGCAACGGTTAAACCAGGCAGAGCCGGAGATCGGCCAGACGCGCGTCGCCTGGACCGCATTCGGCGGCGAAGAGCGCCTGCTCCGCGAACATCGCGGTCCAGACGTTGTATTGGTGCGGCGGCGCGTTGGGCGAAAAAGGTATCCCCAGGTCTGGGTCGATGTAGTGCACAAGCACCTGTGCCATTTGATCCACATTCTCAGTTGGCAACTCAGTTGACCACTGAGGCAGTAAGAATGCCGCGGCGCGAATCGCCTGTGCAACGATGTCTAGCCGCACGCGCCCCGTGCCCGCCAGCAATTCGGGCATATGCCCGAGTTGCGCAGAGCGTTGGAGCAAGTCGCGCAGCTGTCGGACCATGTGTGGCATGGCGGCAACGGCGGCCGGATGATGGGGCAGGCTCAACGCGCCTTCGATACCGTAGAGTAATGCATGCGTCTCGTTTTGGGATTCGGCCGACATTGACTCCAGCGCGGCCGCGAAGCTCGCATCCGCCGCTTTCGCGAGCGCTCTCGGCAGCGAGGAAAATTGCGCCGCTGCGATCAGCACGCCACCGGCAGCCTTGGACAAGAAGGGACCGCGACGGGTTGACCACCGGTCCGGGAGCGTTGCGTCGACGCGGGTTGCGACGCATGCATCGAACATGCCGTCGGCTGCGACCAGCCTCCAAAGGAGTTCGGATATCCGCTCAACCAGCCTCGGATCGGTTTCGATGAGCCCGAGCCGCGCCGCACCCGCAAGGCCGCGCAGCACCATCGCCACATCGAAAAAAAACAGCGCTGAGTTGCGCCAGTCCGGCGCCGCCGGTTCGAGGTAGATGCGGGTCTCGGGCGTTTCCGCACCAAATGCCCACGCCAAAAGCCAGCGTTGCGCGGCGGCCGCGCGCCGACGCGTTTCCTTGTTCACGCCATGACACGCCGCATGCCACGCGAGCCACTGCAGATAGTAACCGGTGATCTCCGGATAGACGTACGACGCCTGTCCTTCGCGATCGACCCAGCCGGCTGCCGCCCCGGCGTGTGTCCCGGAGGCGACCTGAGCGTGGTCTCCCAGCAGCAACGAGGTCAGTGCAGCGCGCGAATGTCCGCCAACGCCGGCGATTCGTGACGGTATCGCATGCGATTGCAGCGCCGCTATCGCGAACTGCGAGCTCATGCGTATGCCCGCTGCAGCAAGGTCTGCTCGACAACCTGCACGATCTTGTCCGCAGCATTGCCGTCCCCGAAGGGGGCATGCTCATCGAAAGGCACCGGCCGCATGGCTGGCGCCGCGAGCTTTTCGAGCGCCGCCTCGAGGATTGCGGTGCGATCCACGCGAACGAGTTGCACCCACCCGGTCTCGATCCCTTCGGGCCGCTCGGTGTTGGAGCGCGGAACAAGAAGGTGCGTGCCAAGGTGCGGCGCTTCCTCCTGGACACCGCCGGAATCGCTGATGATCAAGGCTGCTGTAGCGGCATTGAGAACGAAGTCGCGATAGCTCATGGGCGCGACGAGGTCGAATGCCGGATAGACCTCGAGGCGTCGGCGTACGGTTGCCGAAACGCGCGGGTTGGGATGGATTGGGAAGAGCACCCGCAGGTCCGGTCGCGCCAGAGTGAGCGCGATCAATCCGTCGCAGACGATGCCGGCGTTGCGGTCATGGTTCTCGCGCCGATGTAGCGTGACCAGGACCGTCTCGTGAGCCCGCGTAACCTGCGGCGCGGGTCGCATTTCGGCCAGCAGCGTTCGCAGGCTGTCGATACCGGTGTTGCCTACCTGATGAACGGTTGCCTTGTCGATTCCCTCGGCAAGCAAGTTGCGCATTGCCGACGCGCTGGGGGCGAAATGGATGCTCGCGTAGCGAGCGATCCGCCGCCGAAACCATTCCTCGGGAAATGGATCGGAAACAGTCTCGGTACGCAGCCCCGCCTCTATATGCGCGAGCATCGTCGAGGTGTCGTGCGCCGCCCGTGCGCCGCTGTACGCGGTCAGCGTATCGCCTTGCACGACAAGCATCGCCGGCTTGATGCGATCCAGGACGGCCCGCAGTTCGACCCTCAAGTGGTCGTGCGAAGCTCCCAGGCAATCGAACCGCGGGAGCTCGCCGAGCTCGATGTTGCAACGAATATCGAATTCGGCGAAGGTCCGCCTGACCGCAAGGCAGTGCTGGCCGCTGTTGACCAGAACGATTCGTAACCGATCGTGACCGGCCAGGCGGCGCACGAGCGGCGCCAGCTTGATGCACTCCGGTCGGGTGCCGGCAATGATGAGAACTACCGGCGGCGAGCCCTCTCGCTCCAAGTCGAAGCTCGCGGCGAGACCTGGCGAACGCGCACGCTGACGCTGCGTCGCGTCGGCGTCGCGTGCAAGCAAGGTCCACCACTGTCGCGCGCTTGAGAGCATTGGAACTCGTTAGCTGGGGAAAAGCGATCGGTGCCAGCGCCCCGTTCTGGAGAAGGGCTGCCGGGAGGCGTCGAGCCTTCACCGTGCATGTCAACTGTAACAATTCTTTTCAGAAACTGCCAGATATAAGCATAGGCGCAAGGGCCTCGCTAAACCGTCGAGACCGCCCGCCCCAAGCTCTGTTTGGTACAAGCGCGGTTCCGGCAAGTGTGATGGACTCGAGGTTGAGACTGGGGCTGCCGCCGGCCCACAGCGCCCGGAGCCGACCAGCGACGGCCTAGATCACGCCGCCAATGATATTGATGCTCATGGCCAGGATAGCGATGTTGAATACGAACGAAAGAACGCCATGGATCAAGGTGATCCGGCGCATGTGGCGACTGACGACGGCGACGTCCGAAACCTGAGACGTCATGCCCACCACGAAGGAGTAATACACGAAGTCGAGGTAATCGGGCTCCGCTTCCCCCGGAAAGCGCAAGCCACGAATATGTTCCGTCGACGGCGGATCGCGCCAGTAGTAGCAGCGGGCATAGTGGAACGCGAAAAGGGTGTGGATAAGCAACCAAGAAAGCAGGAGGGCGCAAATCGATAGCGAGAGACGGGCGGCGCGTTCCGCGAATGGGAGCTGCTTGGCATCGCCGACAAGGAAGCCAATGGCGACGATGCTGGCGCTCGATGCGACCACAACTAAGAGGAAAATGACGTAGGCGGTCTGATCGTAGCGTTGAGCGCGCACCCGCGTCATATGCGCATCGGCGCGGGCGACCGCGAGCCAGCAGAAGGTGAGATAGGTCAGCGCGCCCGCGTTCCAGCCAATAAGCAGCCGCGTATGCAACATCAGCCAAGGCTGTGTGACGGCGAACGAGATCGCGCCGACAAGCAGCGTGAAGGACAGCCTTTGCGGCGCGGTCAGGCCGACGACCCACGGCAGTCTGGGCTTCGAAGGCTTGGACGTATCGATTCGCGGCATAGGATTGAACGTCATGTGTGGCGCCGGGCAGCTTAGCCCATTTTCTGAATCTGGTGGCGTTAGTGCGCCAGCGATGGATGGCGCGGGAACGTGTGCACCTGAAGCCTTGGAAGTCGCTTGCAGAGAATGCGGTAGATATCGAGATCGAAAGCGGTCCGCGGCGGTGCTTCGAGCAAGGCGTGCAGCGAGCCTTCGTCACCCACCGTTCCAAGCCAGCACCAGTCACTGAACAGGTGGACATCGGTGCGCTCGCCGGTGAGACTGGTTTCCCGGACGGAGATAATCCCGTCATACGGCCACCGCCGCAGCGCGTAAGGCGCGAGCGCTTGGCGAAAGCGCTCGTGGTGAGCCTCGGGCGTCTCGGCGCCGACGCAGGCGCCTGCACACTTTTTGATCTGACGCGCGAAGCAAGGACCGGTGCGGCGCTCGAGACCGAGCAGACGCCAGCACAATGAGGCCTCGTCGGCGAGATCGCGCAGCTTCTCGCGAGCGGCGCGGCGAGAGCTGAAAGGACCGTACAGGCCGTCCATATCCCGCGGTTCGATGACGTCGGCGTGGATGTAATCCGGCGCCGATGGCTCGGTCATGACGCCTAGCGCGATCAGGTCGGTACGCCGCCGCAAACGCTGGTTGTAGGTGGGGAACAAGGACTTGACGAGCTGTGACTCGTGCAACAAGGCGCCGAGCTCGCCTGCGGTTTCCTCGAATTCGATCCGAACAAGCTCCGACGAAAGACGCAGGTCGTTGGCGCTGCGGTAGTCCGACGAAAAGTGCGATGCGATGCGCTCGCGGAGATTGGTGCTCTTGCCGACATAGAGAGGCATCGGGTTGAGCCCGAAGAACCGATAGACTCCCGGCGACTCCGGTATCGCATCCAGCGCTCCGGCGGGAAGGTGCGGCGGCAGGCTCGGCGCCCGCAGAATTCTGCCGACCGCGGCGTCGATTTCGTCCGCGGGCCGTTCACGATAGAGCGCCTGCACGAAGGCCCACAGAATCCGAGCATCGCCCAGCGCGCGATGGCGGTCAAGCGAAGGCAGGCGATGGCGCTCGATCAGACTGTCAAGGTTGTGCCGCGCGAACTCGGTGAACAAGCGCCGCGAAAGCTTGACCGTGCACAACACCTTGGCGGTAAATACCTGGCCCAGCCGCCCGAATTCGTGCTTCAGAAAACCGTAGTCGAAGCGCGCATTGTGGGCGACGAAAACGCAGCCCGCGATCCTTGCTGCGACCTGGCTGGCGATGTCGGCAAACCTCGGTGCGTTGGCGACCATCGCATTGGTGATTCCGGTGAGCGCCTGAATGGCGGAAGGGATACTGCATTCCGGATTGACCAGGCTGCTCCATTCGGTGGCGCGGCCGCTGTCGACCCGAACGATGCCGACTTCGGTGACCCGGTCACCGCTTGCGGTCATCCCAGTGGTTTCCAGGTCCACGAAGGCGACGGGGTCGGGGAACATAGATGAAATACTCAGCCGATCACGGAAGCATGGAGCCGCTTGACGAACGAACGATCGTTCGCTATTGTATCCGATATGTCGAACGATCGTTCCTACCTGGCTGCCCTGCAGGATTACTACGCGACCCACCGCGCGTTGCCGTCGTATTCGTCCATCGGTGCGTTGCTGGGC
>DATMNH010000049.1:0-4014 GCA_035568975.1 Casimicrobiaceae bacterium | reverse complement strand
CGTCTAAAAGAGGCCCAGCAGATTCTGCGCTCGCGGCTCAACTTCCAAGGCACGATCATGGGCTTCTCCACCGAAAAGAGCGACGCCTTGTGGTGGCTGATGATCTCCGCCGATCGCAACGCCAATCGCATGGTGCTGGCGCTGATGGACGATCCCGCCTGGCGCGACGACATGCCGCGGCTGGTGCGCGGCGCGCTCTCGCGCATGCAGCGCGGCCGCTGGAACACCACCGTCGCCAACGCCTGGGGCATCGTAGCGCTGGACAGGTTCTCGGCGGCGTTCGAGAGCACGCCGGTCGCCGGGACGACGACGGCGACGCTTGCGGCGGAAAAATTCTCTCATCGCTGGCAAGACGACGACGGCGCCAAGCCGTTCGAGAAAAAACTCCCGTGGCCCGATGGGCGCGAGACGCTGAGCGTGGCTCAGGACGGACCCGGTCGGCCGTGGGTGACGCTGCAAAGCATCGCGGCGATTCCGTTGAAGACTCCTTTTTCCAGCGGCTACAAGGTTGCGCGCATGGTCACGCCCGTGCAGCAAAAGGCCGCAGGCCGGTGGAGCCGGGGAGATGTCGCGCGCGTGCATCTGGAGATCGAGGCGCAGGCCGACATGACATGGGTGGTCGTCGACGATCCCATTCCCGCCGGCAGCACGGTACTCGGTCGCGGGCTCGGCGGCGACTCGACGCTGCTCGCCCAGGGTGAAAAGAAACAAGGCACCGTCTGGCCGGCGTTCGAGGAGCGAACCTTCGAAGGCTTCCGCGCCTATTACCGCTACGTGCCCAAGGGACGCTTCATCGTCGAATACACGGTGCGGCTCAACAACCCGGGATCCTTCCACCTGCCGGCGACGCACGTCGAGGCCATGTACGCGCCTGAAATGCTCGGCGAGTATCCCAACGAAGATTGGAAAGTCCAGCCATGATCTCGTCTTTGCGCTGGCGCGTCGGGTCATTGGTCGCAACGACGATGGTGTTGGCAATATTCGATGTCGCCGCAGCCGCGCCGCTGCCGTCATTTACCGACGTCCAGTCAGCCTACGGAACGTCGGAAGCGCTGCTGCTCGATCGTCACGGAGTGCCCTTGTCCGAGCTACGCCTCGACCCGCGCGTGAGACAGCTTGATTGGATCCGGCTGGCCGACGTCTCACCTGCGATTGCGGCGACATTGGTAGCCGCTGAAGACAAGCGTTTTTTCGAGCACGGGGGCGTCGACTGGTCGGGCCTCGCTGGCGCGGCGTGGGACAGCGTGTGGCGGAAGTTGGATGGGCGCGGCGCGCGCGGCGGCTCGACACTGACCATGCAGCTCGCCGGAATGCTCGATCCGAAACTCGCGCCCGCCGGCAGCTCGCGCACCTTGACACAGAAGTGGGACCAGGCGCAGGCCGCGCTGGCGCTGGAACGCACCTGGAGCAAGCCGCAGATACTCGAGGCGTATCTCAATCTCGCCTCGTACCGCGGCGAGCTCAAGGGCCTCGATGCCGCGGCGAACGGCTTGTTCGGCAAAGCGCCAGCCGGGCTCGACGCGCGCGAAGCAGCCATACTAGTTGCGCTGCTGCGCGGGCCCAACGCGCCGGCCGCGCTGGTCGCGCAGCGCGCATGCAGCGTGGCCGTGCTTTCCGCACCCGAAGTCGCGTGCGAGGAAGTGCGCGCGATGACGACGGTGGCGCTGGCGGGCGCCTACCGCATGCGCGCGCGCTGGAACCTCGCGCCGCATCTGGCGGCAAAGCTGCTCAAGTCGCCGGGCGAGCGTAGGGCCACGACCCTCGATGCCGAGGTGCAACGCTACGCCATCGACACTCTGCGTCAGCATTTGGCCGAGCTCGCCGAGCGCGGTGTGGGCGACGGCGCGATCGTCGCGCTCGACAATGCGACGGGCGAGGTGTTGGCGTATGTGGGCAGCGGCGGTGAACTGTCCAGCGCGGCGCATGTGGATGGGGTGGTCGCGCCGCGGCAGGCCGGGTCGACCTTAAAGCCATTTCTCTACGCGCTCGCTTTGGACTCGCGTCTGCTCACCGCGGCATCGCTGGTCGACGACAGCCCGGTGGCGATCGCGACCGAGCGTGGCATGTACGTGCCGCAGAACTACGATCGCCAGTTTCGCGGCATAGTCAGCGTGCGTACCGCGCTCGGGAGCTCGCTCAACGTACCGGCGGTGCGAACGCTCGGCCTGGTCGGTGTCGATCGATTTCATGGAGTCTTGCGACTACTGGGCTTCGACACCCTAACCGAGCCCGACGAATATTACGGTGCGTCGCTGGCGCTTGGCGGCGCCGACGTCAATCTGCTCGCGCTCGCCAACGCTTATCGTGCGCTCGCCAATGGCGGCGCGTACGGCCTGCCGCGCTTTGTTCCGATGGCAGGTACTGGAAAAGCGGAACCGCGGCGCGTCCTCGGCGCGCAGGCAAGCTTCGTCGTGAGCGATATCCTTGCCGATCGCGGCGCACGCGCGGCGAGCTTCGGGCTCGAGAATCCTCTGGCAACGCGCGTCTGGAGCGCGGTGAAAACAGGGACCAGCAAGGACATGCGCGACAACTGGTGCATCGGCTTCACGTCGCGTTACACGGTCGGCGTTTGGGTCGGCAACTTTTCAGGCGCATCTATGCACGACGTTTCCGGCGTCACCGGCGCGGCGCCGATCTGGCGCGACCTGATTCATCGTTTGCACGCCAACGAGCTGTCGCTCAAACCGCCGGCACCGCCCGGGCTGATCGAACACGAAGTAGCGTTCGAGCCACCGGTCGAGGCGGAGCGCCACGAATGGTTCCTGCCCGGAACGCAAACCAGACTCGTCGCGACGAGCGCGGGAGCGAATGCCAGCGTCGCAGTGACGCCGCACATCCGTTATCCGGCGCCCGAGACGATCGTCGCGCTCGATCCGGATATCGCGGATGAACATCAGCGTGTCGTGTTCCAGGCCTCGCCCATACTTCCCGGAATGCAATGGCGCATCGGCGAGACGGTTCTGGTGGATGTGCACGGCCGCGCGGCCTGGTCGCCATCGCCAGGCAAGTACACGCTGTTCCTCGAAAATGAGGATGGGCAAGCGCTGGCCAGCGTTCCGTTCGAGGTTCGCGGCAACATCGCGCGCTGAAGCTTCCGCAGTCTTTGAGCAAGCTTGGCCGCAATTGAGTCGCCGTGTTGTAAATCCTCCCGTCGTGCCAGACAATGAAGCAAAGCGTTCGACCCGCCGTTGTTGGCACTGCTTGCCAGGAGGCACCAGTCTCATGGTCAAATTCATTACTCTTCTCGCCTCACTCATATTCGCTTCGCTAGCCCATTGCGCGCCGGCGAGCCAGGAATCCATCGACAGACTACTCGTCGACTCGAAGGTCGAAAAGATGCTCGACACGATGTTTGCCAACGTCGATCAGGTCATGCGGCGTTCCATGGAAGGCGCCGTGCAAGGCCAGCAGCTGTCTCCTGAGCAACGGCGAGTTGTCGATGCGACAGCGGCCAAGTTCGTAGAGGTGATGCGCGAGGAAATGACCGGACAGATTGCGCCCCGTTTACGTCCAGATCTACCAGGAAACCTTCACCCAGGAAGAGGTCCGATGGGCTGATCGCCTTCTATGAGAGCCCGGCGGGCGCCGCGTACGTTGAAAAGATGCCCGTGGTAATGCAGAAGTCCATGTCGATGATGCAATCGCGCTTGGCGCCGATGATGGAGAAGATGAAGGCAGCCATGAAAGAAGCAGTCGAGGAGGCCAAGGCCGCCCAGTAGGCGGCTGGTTGCTGTTGGAGTTTGTTAGAGTTTCCTTTTAGGCCGTACTAATGAGAACTAAAACGCTGATCTTCTGGGGAGTTACATCGTGTGCACCGCATTGAGATGTGCGCGTGACGCTTTATTTTCCGTCATGATTAGTCTGGCTATATTACGTTAGGGGGTAAGTATCAGCAAATAGTGGACACTCGAGTCTCAGCAAATGGTGGACACTCTGATAGCCTCGGTTACTTTTATCGAGGGGCTCGTCGTGTCTAAAAAAACTCACTCGAACAGCGGCGTCGAATGATGGTCG
>DATMNH010000048.1:0-9932 GCA_035568975.1 Casimicrobiaceae bacterium | reverse complement strand
AATCCGGAATCTCGTTCACGCGGAAGATCGCAGGGCGTTCGGTCGCTGGCTCGTCCGGCTTGCAGGGGCCAAGGTGTTGCAAGGGCTCGACGTGCGCATCATTGGACATGGCGGGGAACTGCATCATGTGCACGTGCTCGGCGAAGCATTGCTGGGCGCCGCCGACCGCGTCCTCGGCCTCGTGGGAACGATCCAGGATGCCACCGAGCGCACCCGCACGATCCAGCAAATGCATCGCCTGGCTTACTTCGACGTGGTCACCGAGCTCCCGAACCGCTCCCGCTTCCACGAAAAGCTCGCTGAGACGCTCGAAGCCGCCAAGCGCGACGGTACGGCATTCGCGATCATGTTCCTCGACCTCGACCAGTTCAAGCGCATCAACGATACGCTGGGACACGCGATTGGCGACGACCTGCTGCGTGTCATTGCACAGCGGCTCACGCGCGGCCTGCGTCCGGACGACATCGCCGTGCCGACGCATGAGAAGCCTGTGGAACGAGACGTGTGCCGTCATGGCGGCGATGAGTTCATCGTGCTTCTCAACGGAGTGGCGAGCGAGCATGACGCGGCGCGAGCGGCGACTCGCTTGCTTTCGATACTCGCGCGGCCGATCGTTCTAGGCACGCAAGAGGTATTCGTTACGGCTTCCATCGGCATCGTGCTCTATCCGCGCGACGGCGAGGATATCGACACACTGCTCAAGAATGCGGACGTGGCGATGTACCATGCGAAGGCGCAAGGTTGCGGCCGTTTCTTCTTCTATCAAGACTCCATGCGTGAAGTCTCGGCGCAGCGGCTTTCGCTCGAGCATGACCTGCGCAAGGCGCTCGAAGGCGAGCAATTCGAGCTGTACTACCAGCCGCAGATAGAAGTACTCACAGGCAGGGTCGTCGGATTCGAGGCGCTGATACGCTGGAATCATCCGACGCTCGGAATGCTCGGCCCGGCCCACTTCATCGGCGTCGCGGAAGAAGCCGGGCTGATCATGGGGATCTGGGAGTGGGTCCTTGTCGCGGCACTGATCCAGCACAATGCCTGGCTCGCACAAGGTCTTCCTGCGGTCACGATCGCCGTCAACCTTTCGAGCGTGCAGTTCAGCGATCCCGCGCTCGCCGAGCACGTCGAGGAAATCGCTCGCGTGGTCGGCGTGCCGCTCGACTATCTGGAGTTCGAGGTCACCGAATCCATGCTGGTCGATTCGGAAGCGGCGCTCAAGACGCTGACGGCGCTGCGAGCGATGGGCGTCAAGATCGCCATCGATGATTTCGGCACCGGTTACTCATCGTTGTCGTACTTAAGAAGCCTGCCACTGGACAAGCTCAAGCTCGACCAATCGTTTATCCGCGACGCGGGGAACGAGCAAGATGTGGCGATCACTCGCGCGATCATTGCAATGGCGCGAAGCCTGAAGCTTGCGGTGGTGGCCGAAGGCGTGGAAACGCAGGCGCAGATCGACCTCCTCGTAAGCCTGGGCTGCACGACGGTGCAGGGCTTCCTGCTCGGCCGCCCCTTGCCCGCGGCCGCAACGGCGGACCTGCTGCGCGAAAACGTGACGAACGCCGACTCGCCGGTCGCGCGCAGGAGCGATACGAGCTGGACGGACATCTTACAAGCAAAGCCTGCGGTCGCGGTCGAGGCCAAGAAAACCACCGATGTCCGTACGGTAGGTTAGCCCGGGTCTGCAGATGGCGCTACGCGTGGGAGTAAGCCCACCACAAAATCCCACCAAGCGCTGCGTAGAGGAGAAGCGATCGGGCGCCGAGCTTTATGTCCTGGAAAGACGGCAGCGCAGCGAAGAGCGCCGTGGCGGTCAGATAGCCGGCAAGGAGCCACCATCCCCACTGACTGTCAGTCCACAGCGGCAGCAACGCGTGGACGACGCACAGCCAGGCGATCGGCAGAAGAAGCAGCGGAGCGAGAGCGACAAACGCGCCATTCAGTAAGCCGATATTGCCAAAGGAGACCGATCCCAGCCTCCAAGTATCGCCATCCGCTCTCGGCCAGATCGAAAACCCCCGCGGCTTTGCGAGCAAGAGCATCCCGACGACAAAGTGCGCCAGCTCGTGGGCGATTGTGCCGGGCAGCGATAGCAAGGCGACGCGCCACATGGAGTTGCGTACCCCCCGAAGGAGCGCAACGAAAATCAGCACCAACGCCACGCTCGGGATGAAGCCGGCGTGGGAGAGGTATGAGCGCAGGTATTCCACGCGCTCATTGTGCAATACGCCAGGTCAAATCGCGATGAGCTGGGAGCTGCGCGAACATAGCGAAGGGCAAGAAGAATGGACAATTCCAGTAGAAGGGTCCAAGCCGGGCTCTTGCGCGGAGAGTAGTGTCCCTTGCATGATTGGGCATCTTTACCTTGGAATTGCGCGCCGCGCTTTGAGCCTGGCAGATAATGCCCAAGGGTTGGAGAGGAGCGGGGATAGTCATGCGCTGGACAATCGTCGTCGTGCTGGGGTTAGCTCTACCCGCCCAGGCGGCGGTCGACCAAAGACCTTGCCAGCAGATAGCCACAGCTTGCCGCGATGCAGGTTTTGCGCAAGGTGGTGCGGCGGACGGCAGCGGGCTCTTGGTGGACTGCGTCGAGCCCATCCTGCAAGGCACGGCGCAGCCGCGCAGGGCAAGCAAACCGTTGCCACGGGTCGATCCGCAACTGGTGGCAGCGTGCAAAGCTGCGGACCCCGGATTCGGTCAGTCGCGAACGCTGCGGTCTGAATCCGGCGAGCAGCGGTCTGGCGCGCGCCCAGCGTCGCGCACGGCGGTGCAAGGCACGACCCCGCCTGCTTCCGAGGTGCCGGTGCTGCCACGAGCGAGCCGCGCCCGCGGGACCGGCCCGAACATCGTCTTCATCCTCAGCGACGATCTGGCATGGAACCTGGTCCAGTACATGCCGCACGTGCTCGAGATGCAGAAGGACGGCGTCACCTTTGCGAACTATTTTGTGACCGACTCGTTGTGCTGCCCCTCGCGTTCATCGATCTTCACCGGGCGCTATCCTCACGACACCGGCGTCTTTCGCAACGTCGGCCAGGACGGCGGCTACCTCGCGTTCGTCAATCGTGGCAACGATCGTACGACCTTCGCTACCGCGCTCTCCGCGGCCGGGTACCGAACGGCGATGCTCGGCAAGTACCTGAACGGCTATCTGCCTGCGAAACATCCGGTCGCCCCGGGCTGGACGACGTGGGCGGTGGCGGGGCACGCTTATTCTGAATTCAACTACGCGCTCAACGAGGACGGGAAAGTCGTCCAGTACGGACGTAACGCGACGGATTATCTGACTGATGTTCTCGCGCGCCTTGGCGTGCGTTTCATCAAGCAGGCGGCAGATGCGCCGTTCCTCATCGAGATCGCGACTTTCGCGCCGCACGGCCCATACACGCCGGCGCCGCGCGACGCCGGCAAGTTTCCGGACTTGCGCGCTCCGCGCACGCCGGCGTTCAACGCGGAACCCGATGCCGATGCCGCGCGCTGGCTGTTTGCGCATCCGGCGTTGTCTGACACCGACATCGCGAAAATCGACGGGGATTTCCGCAAACGCGCCCAGGCGGTGCTTGCCGTCGACAAGATGATCGGCGAGCTGCGGGCTGCGGTGGCCGCGATCGGCGAAGAGAACAATACGTATTTCGTATTCAGCTCGGACAACGGCTATCACATGGGCGAGCACCGTCTGATGCCGGGGAAGATGACTGCGTACGACACCGACATCCGCGTCCCGCTCATCGTCACCGGGCCCGGCATTCCCTCAGGGATCACGGTCGAAGAGGTCGTGGAGAACGTTGACTTGTGCCCGACGTTCACCGAGCTTGCGGGCGCGGCGGCGCCCGCAACCGTCGACGGCCGAAGCCTCGTGCCGCTGCTGCACGGGCAGAAGATTGCGGACTGGCGGCGAGTGGCGCTGGTCGAGCATCGAGGTCCGCACAACGACCCGACTGACCCCGACGCGCCCGCAGCCCGTAGCGGCAATCCCACGACCTATGAAGCAACTCGCGCGGCGAGCTCCGTCTACGTCGAATACGCCGACGGGGAGAGGGAGTACCACGATCTCGCTGCCGACCCATACGAGCTGCGCAACACCTTCAAGTTGCTTTCGAACGCGGAAAAAGAGTCGCTGCACACTATGCTTGAGGCGGTGAAGAATTGCCACGACGCCAAAAGCTGTCAGGCTGCGGAACGCAGAGAACGGCGCTGAGCCGTCCAGCTGTGTCCGCTGACGACGTACCCGAGATCGCGGAAGCCCTGCTGAAACGAAATGCAGTCCTTCACTTGCGTCGTTACCAAGCGCAAATTTCCGGCCCTACGCCTTCCCACCTCGTGGTCCGAGAAGGAACCACAGGATCAAGCCCAGCAGCGGCAGCAGCACCACCGCGATCGTCCAAATCAATTTCTTCTCATTGGAAACGGGGCTTTGGAATATATTAATGATCGCCCATATATCGCCCGCAAGTATCAGCACGCTCAACAGGCCGCCATATCCGAAATTGATCATTTGGGTTCCTTCCGTTTGTGCCGAAGCTATCGATCGCAGTGTATCTCATAACTCTTCCGGCTAAGAACCGCTCACATTCATGCGACGTTTTCCATGAACTGAGTGTCCTTTGCCCTCCGCACGTGTCACCACTTACGTCGGTTCACGCCGCGTCAGGCTGCTTGCCTCGACTGACATTGTCTCCATCGTTCGGGTGCAGTGTCCAGAACGAGAGCGATGAGAGTATCGTCAAACCACCGACCGTCAGAAACGTGCGGTGCAGCGCGTTCGTCACGGCCACCTGTTCGGTTTGCAGCACGCTGCCCAGATACCATGCGGCTATGATCGAGCCGCACGCCAGTCCGAAGCTCAATGACAGCTGCTGGCAGGTACTGGCGATGGATGTGGCCATGCTCGACTCTGCAGGTTCGATATCCGCATAACCCATCGCATTCATACTCGAAAATTGCAGCGAGTTGAACAATCCCTGGGCCAGCCCCAGGGCCACAATCACCGCCAACGGCGTGTTCGGCGTCACAAGCGAGAACATGCAGATGGTCAGCCCCAGCAAGACCGTATTCACGATCAATATCTGCCGAAATCCCTGGCGTCGCAGGATCCACGAGCTTAAGAACTTCATGCCCATCGCCGCTGCCGCGATTGGCATCATGAGCAGGCCCGACTCCCACGGCGGCAGCCCGAGGCCGAGTTGATACAGGAGCGGAAGCAGGAACGGCATGCCGCCGACACCAAGCCGTGTGACGAAGCCACCGACGACCGAGACCCGGAACGTGCGCACCTTGAACAGCGATAGGCGAAGCAGAGGATAGGCTATCTGGCGCGCATGCCATGCGTAGGCTGCCAGCAGGCTCATCGACAGCAGGAAGAGCACGCCGGCCGAGGTTGCGTCGATGCTGTGCTCGCCGAAAATTTCCAGTAGCCAAGACAGGAGGGCGGTACCGCTGCCGAACAGGACCAGCCCGACGACATCGAGCGGTCGCGGCGCGTCGCCGTGATAGTCCGGCATGTGGCGATAGATGATCAACAGTGCCGCGACGCCCATCGGCACGTTGACGAAGAAGATCTCGCGCCAGGATAGCCAGTGCACGATCAGCCCGCCGACCGTGGGCCCAAGCAGCGGTCCGATCAGCGCCGGGATAATGACGAAGTTCAGCGCCACCAACAGTTCCGATTTGGGAAAGGTGCGGATGATCGCCAGACGGCCAACCGGCGTCATCATGGCGGCTCCAAGACCCTGCACAATACGCGCGGCCACCAGCATCGGGACATTGACCGACAACCCACAGAGCACCGATGCGAGCGTAAAGATTGCGACTGCCAGCGCGAACACGCGGCGCGTCCCGTAGCGGTCGGCGATCCAGCCGCTGACCGGGATGCCCACGGCCAGACTCAGGATGTAACTGGTTACCACCGCCTTCAGACTGAGCGGTGCAACGCCCAGACTCACCGCCATGGAAGGAATCGCGGTATTGACGATGGTCGAGTCGAGCTGCTCCATGAACAGAGCGGTTGCGACGACCCAGGGCAAATACCTCTTTACCGTTGAGACAGTCGCCTCGGGCGTAGTGCTGTCGAGCAGCGGCGGCGTTGGATTGGGCGGCATGCGAACGAAGGTCTAACCATACCACGCCGGACAGACTGGAATTTAGCCCCGGCCGGCGAGTGACCGCAGTTGGCCAACCCTGGGGCCGCCGGTTTGGTGTGGTCTCGAATCTGTAAGACAATTGCCTGCGGAGTTCGGCGGACACGACAGCCGGGTCAGGCGAACTGAATGCCCCGAACGATGCGCAGAGCAGCGGGTTAGCCGATAGTTGGGCGTCGTCCCCTCAACATGGCTGACGCGGCTTGAGAGCGCTATCGCAACGCCAAGGAGTCGCGCGAATGTTGAGGCTGCTCGTCATTAGCGTTCTGTGGGCCGATTCACCCGACAACCTTTGGCCGATCTCCGACGTCGTTGCACGGTTTCAGACCGTCGCGGCGTGGTATGCGGAGGCCAGCTACGGCAGGGTGACGCTCGTTCCAACCGTGACGCCATTCGTACGCGCCACCACGGCTTCGGCAAATGCCAACGCCAACACGCTGTTGCAGATCTCTTCCAACGTCGCCGGGCCATTAAAGGCAGCGGGCATCGACGCGACCAAGTTCGACCGCACCATTTACATCGTCCCGCGCGTTGCTTCAGTCGGTCCCAAGGGCTTTACCCTCGGCTCGTCCATGTGGCTGAACTGCGGCGGCAGCGACTACGTGACCTTCGGGGCGATTCACGAATTGGGCCATTCGCTCGGTCTCGCGCATGCGCAATCGCTGCGACTCGGCGGCCGCAACGGTAACGTGATGACGTTTCCCGGCCTCGATATCACGCAGCTTGGCAGCAATGTTATCGGCTTCCGCGAGGACACCGGGGACCCGACAAATGCGATGTCCTATGCGCAAGTCCCGGCTCACTTCGGCGCGTATGACAAAGCGCAACTCGGATGGATCGCGCCGATTATCGGGAACGGCAAGGACGAGACCTACGAATTGAATCCGCTCGCGCGACGGGGCGGCGCACTGTATGGCATCAAGGTGCCGATGACGCAGTTCAAGGCGACGTCGAGTCGGGTCTACTGGATCGAGCTACGCGATGGCTTCGGCTTCGATGCTAACCTCGCTCCGCAAAACCGCGGCTTCGTCGTTAGCGTCGCCAATGATTTTTCGTGCATTCCGACATGCGCGATTGATGCACACCCGGAGACTCAGACGTTGACCGACAGCGCATTCCAGGCCGGCGATACCTTCAGAGACGGGGCGGTCCGCTTCGACTTCGTCGACGCGACGCATGTACGACTGCGGCCCGATAAGAACTAAATTGATTAAACTGACACTCGATCTGTCAGGCAGTGTCAGATCGGCCAAGTCGGGTTGATCGACTGAGGTCGAGGGCGATGGCCCAGCCGAGTCGCGGACAGCGGTCGCTCGATGGCGTTATCGACCCGTTGCAGCCGTTGCGCGTCGCCCTGGCGACGGCAGCAATGCCGCGGGAGCAGCCGTTCAGCCGCGGTTCGTCAACGGGCGCGTTCGGCCAGAACCCGACGGTGGCAGCGTTGCTCCATAGCTGACGTCGATGTTGCTCCGTTTTGCCCGGCTTCCTTGACCGATTCAAGCGTTAAAATCACACTTAACCGCCTTTTACCGTACTCAGGAGGAGCCCATGAAGGTCAATACATTGGTCCGGTCCTTGGCAGGAGTTCTGCTGTTCGGCGTTGGCGTAGTTACGGGCTTGGTTGCGCAAACATCGTCGGACTCGCCGCAACGCGTGGAACAGAAGCGGACTGACCTGTCGGGTGCGTCGGGCATGGAGGTTATCGCATCAGTGGCCGAGTACAAGCCCGGTGATTCCCTAGGGCTCCACGCCCACCATGGCGTCGAGGCTGCATATGTCCTACAGGGCGCCAGCGTTCAGCGTCCTGGCAAGGATCCGATGGCGTTAGCAACCGGGGCCACGGTGCTGAACCTTCGCGACGTGAAACATGCTGGATACAAGATCGTCGGAGATACGTCTCTAAAGCTGTTCACTGTTCACATCGTCGACAAAGGCAAGCCACTGTACGACTACGCGCAGTAGCGTCACGTCACACTTCTGAGAGGCAGCGCCGAAGGGAAAGGAAACCGGCCCCTCTGCCATCGACCGGACCTTCTCCGGCCTACGGCATCCATCGTCCGCCTCTCAACGTTGAACGTCCGGTTTGCGAAGCGCGCAACGACCGCAGTGGGTCGATCTGGGACCGTTGACGATGGGGCCGAGGTCGACCCGCGCGGCTCGAATTTCTGGCGTTCGGTCCTTCGGGCCAGTGGTATGCAAGCGTGAAGGTAAATGGCAGAAATGCCTAACCCGGTGTTCGGGCGACGCGTCAATACGGGCTTCTACTTGGCGAGCGTCAGCGCGGCGCGCCGCTTAATTTCGTCGTTGGAGCGCAATCGTAACTTGAACGGAAGACGCAAAGCGAACGAGCACTGACCTACGCCGAGGATGCGACGGTAATTCTGGCATTGCGGCAATATGGTCCTACCCTGGCGCGGGATCGACGGACGTTCGCTGGCGTTTTCGTAGGCACTTTCGTTGTCGCGCGGCCTGTCCCTTTCGCACAGCCTACGGCGAGGATGTATCGGGTCGGGCTATATAAACCGCATCCTTCGCAGGTCAATGCCCGCGGATCTCTGGCCGAGCAGCGGGATAGGTGACTCGGTGACCAGCAACGCGCATAGTTAAACTTTTAACCAACGCAAGATCTTTGAGGGAACTACGATCATGGCATCCAAAATGATAGATAGTCCTTCGCGCCGAAACGCGCTGGGTGTTCTGGCGGTGGCAGCGCTTACCGGGTGCGCTACGCAATCGGTTTCCCCGGCCGAGCCGGAGAGGTTAGTCGCCGATGCGCAAACGACGCTCAGCAATTTCATCCGCGATCCGGCCCAGACGTGGATCCAGGATAACCTCGGTCGGGCGAGGGCACTCCTGATCGCGCCGCAGGTGGTCAGGGCGGGCTTCATTTTCGGTGGCTCGGGAGGACGTGGCGTTCTGGTTGCGCGAGACGGGCGCGCCTGGGCGGGACCAGCGTTTTACAATCTGGCGACTGCCAGCGTGGGCTTCCAGGCGGGTATCGACGTGTCGGAGGTCATCATCGTCGTGATGACTGAGAAGGGATTCAATTCGCTGCTGTCGACCTCGCTCAAGATCGGCGGCGACGCAAGCATTGCCGTGGGTCCGGTGGGCGCCGGAGCGAGGTCCACGGTCACGGCCGACCTGATTTCGTTCACGCGCGCGAAAGGCGTGTACGGAGGTCTTAATCTCGATGGCACGGTTGTGAGTACCAATGTCCCCTGGAACGACGCGTTCTTCGGTGGTAGCAATCTGCTTCCGCCAGACATCCTGATCCGTAGGACGGTGACAAGTCCCAAGGCCACTGCCTTGTTGGCCGATGTCGCGAAGGTGACGAAATAATCCGCGTCGAAGATGTCCATGGATCTTGGTCCGACACCGGGGCCGAGGTGAACAGGGTTAACACGTACAACCCGGTGCGAGCCGAAGCGAGTTGAAGAGCATGTTGCCGATCAGATAGCACGCGCCGCCGCCGAGCACGGCGATTAGCGGTCATCGCGATAGTCATGGAAGAGTGGCGAATGCACTCGACCTCACGATTCGCAAACGGCGCTGTCGTGCGTGGACGAGGGCGTTCGGTGACGAGAGCGTGACGCCGTTGAGCGTCCGCCT
Organism: Casimicrobiaceae bacterium; assembly: GCA_035568975.1. Classification (GTDB taxonomy): domain Bacteria; phylum Pseudomonadota; class Gammaproteobacteria; order Burkholderiales; family Casimicrobiaceae; genus PALSA-1003. The sequence goes on along the minus strand of DATMNH010000048.1, from coordinate 189 downwards.
TCCCGAGGTGCGACCAGCTGCGCAGGGTCGGGCACGGTCCTTCACTTCGCGGCGACAGTTGAGGGTGCGGTCCATTGAGCGTACGTTTTAAATTTTGATTGGCAACCCAACCAGCTTCGCTTAAACAACAGTGGGCACTGTCGCCTCCAAAATTAGACGACGACCGATTGTTACCCTCCTTGTCCCCAG
>DATMNH010000047.1:0-20200 GCA_035568975.1 Casimicrobiaceae bacterium | reverse complement strand
GCCGCGCCCATCGAGCAGCAGGTCAACGGCTCGCAGGACATGCTCTACATGGGCTCGAAGAGCGGCAACGACGGCTCCTACAGCCTGACGGTGACCTTCGACATCGGCACCGACAAGAATATCGATGCTGTCGAAGTTCAGAACCGGGTTGCCATCGCCCAGAGCCAGCTTCCCGCAGACGTCATCCGCAACGGCATAACCGTACGGAAGTCGACTACCGACTTTCTCGAGGTGATTGCGCTCACCTCCCCGGAGGGCCGCTACGACGCCGTATTCTTGAGCAATTACGCGCTGATCAATCTGTACGACGCTCTGGGCCGGGTGCCCGGCGTCGGGCAGGTTCGCATCTTCGGCGCGCGCGACTACAGCATGCGTATCTGGCTCAACCCGGAGCGCATGGCCCGGGCGGGATGCACCGCATCCGACATAGCCAATGTGGTACGCGAGCAAAACGTCGTCGCACCCGCCGGCGGCCTTGGCCTGCCTCCCGTTCCCCAAGGGCAGCAGATGCAGTACACGGTGTTCGTCAAGGGCCGCCTGGCCGCGGCCGCTGAATTCGAGAACATCGTCATCCGGGAAGCCGGCAACGGTCAGGTAGTGCGCCTCAAGGACGTCGCCCGCGTCGAGCTCGCCGCCGCCGACTATTCGATCAGCGGCGCCAACGACGACATTCCCGCCGCGCTGATCGGAATCTTCCTGCAGCCGGATGCCAATGCGCTCGACGTCGCCAAGCACCTCAAGCAGGTGATGGACGATCAGGAACCGCGCTTTCCACCCGGCATGGTGTACACGATCCCTTACAGCACCACGCCGTTTGTCACCGAGTCTCTGAAAGAGGTGATCAAGACCCTGTTCATAGCCTTTGTGCTGGTCGTGTTCGTCGTCTTCCTCTTTCTGCAGAGCTGGCGTGCGACCTTGATCCCGGTCGTGGTGGTGCCCATTTCCCTCATCGGCACGTTCGGAGCGTTCGCCGCGCTGGGCTTTTCGATCAACACGCTCACGCTGTTCGGACTGGTGCTCGCCATCGGGATCGTGGTCGATGATGCGATCGTGGTGGTGGAAGCGGTGCAGCAGCGTCTGGATGCCGGGGGCATGTCGCCGATGGAGGCGACCAAATCGGCGATGGCCGATGTGGGCGGACCGGTGATCGCAATCGCACTGGTGCTGGCGGCAGTCTTCGTGCCGGTGGCATTTCTCGGTGGACTGACCGGACAGCTCTACAAGCAGTTCGCCCTGACCCTTGCGGTGTCGGTGATCCTGTCGGCCGTCTGCGCGCTGACCTTTACGCCCGCGATGTGCGCGCTGCTGCTGAAGCGCGTGGACCCCGCCCAAGAGCATCGCGGTCCGCTCAACTGGTTCTTCGCCAGATTCAACGCCGTCTTCGAGCGCTCACGCAACGGCTACATCAAGAGCGTGTCGGCCATGGAGCGTCACGCAGTCCTCGTCATGCTGACTTTCGGCGTGCTGCTGGCGGCAGTCTGGGGGCTCATTGCCAATCGCCCGACCGGCCTGGTGCCACCGGAGGACCAGGGCTACCTGCTCGCGGTGGTGAGCCTCCCGCCGGCGGCGTCGCTGGAGCGCACCAACGCCGCCATGTCGGCGCTCACCCGTATTTCCCGCGAGGTCACGGGTGTCGACGGCGTCGTCTACATCAGCGGTTTCAATCTGCTGACCGGCCAGTCGGTCTCCTACAACGGCACCGCCTTCATCCGCCTCAAGCCCTGGGATCAACGCAAGGCGCGTTCCGAGTCAGTGGACAGTCTCGTGCGCACGCTGATGGGACGACTCAACGCGCAAATCAAGGACGCTCAAGTGCTGGTCCTCAACCCGCCGCCCATCCGCGGCTTGAGCACGGCCGGCGGCTTCACGTTCGTGCTGCAGAACCGCGCCGGCGCCGAGACCGCGCAGTTGTCGCAAGTCCTGCAGGGACTTCTCACCGAAGCGCGTAAGCGTCCCGAGATCGGCTTCGTGTACAGCGGCTTCGATCCCCGCATTCCCCAGATCGAATTCGAGGTCGACCGCGATAAAGTCAAATCGCTGGGCATCCAACTGAGCGACGTGTTCTTCGCGCTGCAAACCTTCCTGGGCAGTTACTACATCAACGACTTCAATCTCTTCGGACGCACCTATCGAGTCCAGGCCCAGGCGGAGGGGGCGCAGCGCGGCCAACCCGACGACGTCAAGCGTTTCTACGTGCGCAGCGACAACGGGACCATGGTACCGCTCTCCACGCTAGTGAGCAGTCGACCGCTCAACGGCCCGCAGTACTTCGAGCGCTACAACGTCTACAGCGCGGCCACCATAAACGGAACCAATGCGCCCGGCTACAGTTCGGGCCAGGCCATCGCTGTCATGGAAGAGCTCGCCCGTGCGCTGCCTGCGGGCTTCGCCTACGAGTGGAGCGAGGCTACCTACCAAGAGAAGAAGACCGGGGGCCAGACCGGCTACATTTTTGGCGTGTCGCTCCTGTTCGTCATCCTGGTGCTGGCCGCGCTCTACGAAAGTTGGGCGATGCCGGTGGCCATCCTGCTGGTGATTCCCTTCGGCGTGTTCGGTGCGTTCCTGGGTCTGCTGTTGCGAAGCCTGGACAACAACGTCTATACCCAGATCGGGCTGATCATGCTGGTCGGGCTGGCGGCCAAGAACGCCATCCTCATCGTCGAGTTCGCCAAGCTCAAGCGTGAGCAGGGCGAAACCATCGAACAAGCGGCATTGGACGGAGCCAAGCTCAGGCTTCGACCGATCCTGATGACCTCGTTCGCTTTCATCCTGGGCACCGTTCCGCTCGCGATTGCGCTCGGCGCGGGAGCCGGTGGACGGCAGGCGCTGGGCACGGCCGTGGTGTTCGGCATGCTCGTCGCGACCTTGGTCGGCGTGTTCTTCATTCCGGTGTTCTACGTGCTGCTTCAGCGCATAAGCGAGCGCCAGTGGCCCTTCAAGCGCGCGGACGCTGCCACAAATGAAGCTGCGGACAGGGATCGAGCCGCTACGCCCCCATCGCCCGCGCACGGAGACTAGCGCCAAAGGTCGAACATGTTCAATTCAAGCCTGAACGCTTCGAGCGTGCGCAATGGTGCCGTTGCGCTGTTGCTCGCGGTGCCGTTGTCCGCCTGCATGGTCGGTCCCGACTACCGGCGCTCCGAGGTCGAGGTACCTGTCGCCTGGCGGCTCGGAGCGACCGAAGCAAGCGAGATCTCCAACATCGCCTGGTGGGATCAGTTCCAGGATCCGGTGCTGTCGAACCTTGTACGAACGGCGCTGGCGAACAACAAGGATCTCGAGATCGCGACCGCCAACGTGGATCAGGCGTTCGCGCAATACGGGATCGTGCGCTCGGCGCAGTTTCCTCAAGTCAACGCCGACGCCTCGGCGACGCGTGAGCGCACGAGTGCGAACATCAGGTTCGGCGGACAGACGTTTAACGACTACGGCGTGAATCTCTCCGCCAGCTTTGAATTGGACATCTGGGGGAAGCTGCGCCGCGCGACGGAGTCGGCCCGCGCCAGCCTGCTCGCCAGTCAGCAAGGCAGGGGAACGGTGGTCCTCACAGTCGTCACGACGGTCGCGAGCGGCTACATCCAGCTGCGGGCGCTCGACCGGCAACTCGAAATCTCGCAGCGCACCTCGCAGAGCCTGGGTGAAGCGGCGCGGCTGCAGCGGGTGCGTTTAGAGGAGGGCGCCGTCCCCGCGAGCGACTACCAACAAGCCGAATCGCAATACCGAGAGGCCGCGGCCCGGGTGCCCGAGCTCGAGCGTGAGATCGCGCAGCAGGAGAACTTCCTCAGCGTGCTGCTCGGTCGCAATCCCGGCGCGATTCCGCGGGGACGCGACATCGACGCCCTGCTCTTCCCCGCAGTGCCTGAGGGGCTGCCGGCATCGCTGCTCGAGCGCCGGCCCGACATCCGTCAGGCGGAGCAGAACCTCATCGCCGCCAACGCCGACATCGGCGTGGCCAAGGCTGCTTACTTTCCCGACATCAGCCTTACCGCGCTGCTCGGCCTGGAAAGCGCCCAACTCTCGGATCTGTTCAAAGGCCCCTCCAAGGTCTGGTCCTTCGGCGCGGGTGTGCTGCAGCCGATTTTCAATGCCGGGCGGATCAGCAGCCAGGTCGCGCAGGCCGAAGCTCTGCAACGACAGGCCCTCCACACTTACGAGAAGTCGATCATCAGCGCCTTCCAGGACGTGGAGAACGCGCTGATCGATCGGATCAAATTCGGACAGGTACGCGAGGAGCAGGCGAAGGACGTGGAGGCGCTGCGAAGTTTCCGCGACCTGGCCGATCTGCGCTACAGGGAAGGCGCGACCATCTATCTGGAGGTTGCCAACGCCGAACAATCGCTGTTCACCGCCCAGCTCGCGTACGTCGCGACGCAGTCCCAGCTCTTCCAGTCGTACGCGAACTTGTACAAGGCGATGGGCGGCGGCTGGGTGGAAGAAGCGCAAGGACTCGTCGGCAACAGCCTCGCCGGAAGCACAGAGGGCAAGTAGGACGTTCCAACGATCACGTCAGCTGACACACGAAAGCACAGTTGTTGACACGCCGCGGTCTCGCGCCGAAGCGAAACTGCTTGCATGAACGGCGGAGAACATCGAGCGCGCCCTCGGAAGCGACACGTAAGACTGCGAGCTGCGTACAGTTTCGTTGGAGGGTCACTGATTGGAGTCGCTGTCTCCTTGATCCTCTTCCTCCTCAGCGCAGGGGAAGGCGACGGTGAAGTTATACTGCTTGCCGCCTTGCTCCTGGCATCGACCGGAATCGGGATGCATTTGAGCGCCTCGAAGAGAACGGCGCAGCGCGGCGGAGACAGTTTCTTGCAGGCAAGCGTAGCGCGACCACCCGCGGACCGTGTTGTAGCCGTACGATCGTTTCACCCTCGGACCGACAATGAGCGCCCGGGTCTTGCTTCAAGTGCGTAGGGTGGGTGCACGTGACATCTGAAATGCGTATCGATTTGCCGCCCGCGATCGCGAGCCGGCAGCACCAGATGTTTCCGGTGCTGACCGAGACGGAGATCGCGCGCATCAGCCGGTTCGGCACTGTGCGACGCTACGAGCGCGGGGCCCGCCTCTTCACAGCCGGCGAGCCTGGTCCGGGCATGTTCGTAGTCCTGAAAGGTCACCTGGCGATCAATCAGCGCGATGGCTTGGGCCACGTCGTGCCCATCGTGCGTCAGGGGCCGGGCGAATTTTCCGGCGAGGTCGCTTCACTGTCCGGTGGCGACGCGATGGTAGACGGGTATGCGGAGGAGGATGTCGAGACGCTGCTGGTGCCCCCTTCGCAACTGCGTGCGCTGATCATCGCCGAGGCGGATCTCGGCGAGCGTATTGTCCGTGCGCTGATTCTGCGCCGGGTCGGGCTGATCGCTTCCGGTGCGAGTGGCCCGGTGCTGATCGGCCGACCGGGGTCCCCCGAGCTGCTGCGATTGCAGAATTTCCTGAGCCGCAATGGCCGTCCGCATCAGGTCATCGATGCCGCGCAAGCGGGCGACGCCGCCGCGCTTCTCGAGGAGTACGGCGTGGCCCTGGCCGACGTGCTCGTGGCGTGCCCCGACGGCTCGGTGCTGCGCAATCCCTCCGAGGACGCGCTTGCCCGGTGCTTGGGAATGCTCGATTCGACCCAACACAACGAGCTCTTCGACGTCGCCGTGGTGGGCGCGGGGCCCGCAGGGCTCGCGACCGCGGTGTACGCAGCCTCGGAAGGCTTGCACGTTTTCGTATTGGACTGTCGGTCATATGGCGGCCAGGCGGGAGCCAGCGCGCGCATTGAAAACTATCTGGGCTTCCCGACCGGGATATCCGGTCAAGCGCTTGCCGGGCGTGCCTTCGTCCAGGCCCAGAAATTCGGCGCCGAGATCATGATTCCCGCGCAGGCCGCCGCGCTGGACTGCAGCACGGCCGCGTTCGACGGCGAGCTGTCGTTGCGGCTCACCGATGGGCGCCTGCTGAGGTCCCGGACGGTCGTCATTGCGAGCGGGGCGCGTTATCGCCGGCCGGATGTGCCTGGTTTGAGCGAGTTCGAAGGCAGGGGCGTCTCTTACTGGGCTTCCGCGCTCGAAGCGAAGATGTGTGCCAGCGCGGAAGTAGTGCTCGTGGGCGGCGGCAACTCGGCCGGTCAAGCGGCGGTATTCATAGCCCAACACGCGGCAAGGGTGTTCATCCTCATACGCGGTCCCAGTCTTGCCGCAAGCATGTCGCGTTATCTGATAGACCGCATCGAGGCGACGCCGAACATCGAGCTGCGGCCCCACACCGAACTGAAACAACTTCACGGGGACCGACACGATGGTCTTGTCGCGGTGTCCTGGCGCGACAATCAAACAGGCGCCGAAGAAAGGCGGCCGATCCGGCATGTGTTCCTGTTTGTGGGTGCTGACCCCGAAACTCGTTGGCTCGAAGGCTGTGGCGTCGCATTCGACTCGCACGGCTTTGTGCGGACAGGTCCGGCAGCCGAAAGTCTCGTCGCAGGCTACGTGCCCGCCCCGCTTGAATCGAGCGTGCCCGGCGTCTTCGCAGTCGGCGACGTGCGCTCCGGTTCCGTGAAGCGGGTCGGCGGCGCGATCGGCGAAGGCGCTGCCGCGGTGGCGCAAATTCATCAGCATCTTGCAGCGGCGCGTGCTGCACACGAGGCAACGGAGCGTACGGCAAAGGCATTGCCGGGCCGGCCTTCATTGCCCGACGAGCTGCGCACAATCGTCGAGTCTTGATTCGCGCAAGCGGCGTAACGGTGTTCAGTACCTTAACCCGAATCGATCTACGCATCATCAGGAGTCACTCATGCGCCGCACGTTTCGCTCGTACGCATCCGTATCGATGGCGCTCGGTATTCTCGCGGTCTTCATCATTGCGGGGGCTGCGCGCGCCGCGGATTTTGGACCTGGGTTCAGCGTCCGGTCGGTCGCCGTCGACGGCGGGACCGTGAGCGTGACCGTCGGGGGCAGCGGCCCGCCGGTTGTCCTGCTCCATGGCTATGCCGAAACCTCGCAGATGTGGAAGCCGCTGGCGATTGCGCTCGCGCCCCGCTTTACCGTGATTGCGCCCGATCTGCCCGGCATCGGGGATTCCTCGGTACCGGTATCCGGCGTGGACATGAAGACATCCGCGGAGCGGGTCCACGCGGCAGTACGCACTATCTCCGATCAGAAAGTACGCGTCGTCGGGCACGATATCGGGCTCATGGTCGCCTACGCTTACGCGGCGATGTATCCGCAGGAGGTCGAGAAGCTCGCGCTCATGGATGCGTTCCTGCCCGGCGTCAATGGCTGGGAGGCGGTCTACAACAATCCGGGGATATGGCATTTCCGTTTTTACGGTCCCACCCCGGTGGCACTGGTCAAGGGTCGCGAGCGCACATACTTCGAATACTTCTGGAACGACTTCGCCGCCGACAAGAAGCGCTCGATTCCCGAAGCAGAGCGGCGGGCGTACACACGAGCCTACGCGCGTCCGGGCCGAATGGCGGCCGGCTTTGCGTATTTCGCATCGTTTCCCAAAACGGCCGTCGATTTTGCCGAGCTGGCGAAGACGAAGCTTGCCATGCCTGTCCTTTCGATCGGCGGCGACAAGTCGTTGGGCGAGGCGCTGGGCGCACAAGCAAAGCTAGTCTCCCCGGACGCGACGGTGGTGGTCCTCAAGGACACCGGCCACTGGATCCTGGAAGAGCGTCCGCAGGAAACGATTTCGGCGCTGCGCCGCTTCCTCGAAACCGGGCCTTGAGCGCATTTCGCTCGATACCCCGCTTGCGAGAGTCGCCATGATCAACATCAGGAACGCGAAAGAACGCGGCACCGCCAACTTCGGCTGGCTCGACAGCCGGCACACATTCTCGTTCGGCGAGTACTACGATTCGAAGCAGATGGGTTTCGGGCCGTTGCGGGTGATCAATGAGGACCGCGTCAGTCCGGGGCAGGGATTCGGGACCCATGGACACCGCGACATGGAGATCATCTCCTACGTGCTCGAAGGCGCGCTCGAGCACAAGGACAGCATCGGGACCGGGTCGGTGATCCGGCCCGGAGATGTGCAGATCATGTCTGCAGGCACCGGCATTCGCCACAGCGAGTTCAACCACTCGAAGACCGAGCCGGTGCACTTTTTGCAGATCTGGGTTGTACCCGATCGTGAGGGCATCGCGCCGCGCTACGAGCAGAAGACGTTTGCCGATGCCGACAAGCGTGGCCGGCTTCGCCTCGTGGGTTCGTCCGACGGGCGCGATGGCTCGGTCGTCATTCATCAGGACGTGAAGCTCTTCGCCGCCGTCCTGAAGACGGGCGAGCAGGTGACGCGGGCTTTGCCAACGGGTCGCAAGGGCTGGCTGCAAGTCGCCCGCGGTTCCGTAGTGATGAATGGCCACGACTTGAACACAGGCGACGGCGCGGCGGTCGAGGGCGAGCCGGCGATCATCGTGGCAGCGAAGACCGACGGCGCGGAGATCCTCCTGTTCGATCTGCCCTGACGCGGGGTCCCTCCCCCGAAACCGTCGCGGACGCGACCATCATCACGCAGCTCGAGTCCTGCCGGTCGCTTGGTACGATCTGCGCACACGATATTCCAACATGATTGGAGAGTGAAATGCCTATCGTCTCGCGGGCGGCCGATGCTGTGTCATGGCGGGACGAACGGCATGGCCCGCTTCCTGGGCTGCTTCTCGTTCTCACGATGGTCACCGGACTGGTCGATGCCGTCAGTTACCTCAGCTTGGGTCACGTCTTCGTAGCCAACATGACGGGGAATGTCGTGTTCCTCGGCTTCGCCGTCGCGGACGCTCAGGACTTTTCGATTCCCGCATCGCTGCTTGCGATCTTTGCGTTTCTAGCGGGTGCCCTCGCAGGCGGCCGGCTCGGCTCGAGTGCGGGGCATCATCGCGGCCGATATCTCGCGATCGCGACCTACATCCAGATCGCACTTCTCGGCACCGCGCTCATCGTATCGATGGGTGCGCTCGTTCCGAAAGGTGAGGTCGTGCAGTACGCGCTGATCGTGCTGCTCGCACTGGCGATGGGTCTGCAGAACGCCACTGCCCGGCGCCTCGCAGTTCCCGATCTGACGACGACGGTGCTGACGCTGACGCTGACGGGAATTGCGGCCGACTCGAGCGTCGCCGGTGGTACCAATCCGAACCCGGGTCGCCGTTTGATAGCGACGGTGACGATGTTCCTGGGCGCAGCGATCGGCGCCGTTCTCGTCTTCCGTGTCGGCGTTAGCGCCGTCCTCGCGCTGGCTTTGGCGCTGCTCGTGCTGAACGGCATCGTGGCCTACCGACAATCGTCATCATCGGACGCTTGGACTTTGGGACCCGACAAGAACGTGGAAAAGAAATAACATCCAAGACGCGGAAAACGATCGACCTGTCTTGTCACCGTTCCAGAATGAAGACTACACCGTCCACTGAGCAGCAAGCAGCGGCCTCCGTCCGTGCAGTATCCGGCGCCTGGACCCCGCTGCAAACCGCGCTGTTCCGCAATCTGTGGATCGCGACGATCGTATCGAACGTTGGCTCCTGGATGCAGGATGTCGGCGCCGGCTGGTTGATGACCTCGCTTTCGTCCTCACCGTCGATCGTGGCACTCGTCGAAGCCGCGGACAGTTTTCCGCTGATGCTGCTCGCGCTGCCGGCCGGAGCACTTGCCGACATCGTCGATCGCCGGCGGCTCCTGATCGTCGTTCAGGTCTACCTGCTGATTGTTACCGGCACGCTTGGGATCCTGACCTTGCTGGACATGGTGACCGCGTGGATGCTGCTCGGATTCGTCTTCGTCCTCGGAGTCGGCAGCGCGGTCATGCTGCCGGCGTGGTCGGCGATCGTGCCCGAGCTCGTCCCGCGTGACGAAATGCCGGCTGCCGTTGCGCTCAACAGCGTCGCCATCAATGCAGCGCGCGCAATCGGCCCGGCCATCGCGGGTATTCTGGTTGCGGCGGTGGGTGTGTGGCTCGTTTTCGTGCTGAATGCCCTTTCGTATTTCGGCATTCTTGCGGTCCTGCTTCGGTGGCGGCGCGAGCACCACAAGAGCACGCTGCCGGCCGAGCGCTTTCTGACAGCCATTCGCGTGGGCATGCGTTTCGTCATGCATACTCACGCCCTGCAAGTCGTGCTCATCCGCGGGGGCGCATTTTTTGTGTTTGCCAGCGCGACTTGGTCACTGTTTCCCCTCATCGTGCGGCGAGAGCTCGGGCGGGGCCCGGAAATCTATGGTCTCTTGCTGACCTGCATCGGCTTTGGCGCAGTGGTCGGGGCCCTGCTGCTGCCCAAGGTGCGGGCCAGGATTTCGCGCGATGCGCTGGTGGCAGGCTCGAGCGCGCTCTACGCACTTGCCGCCCTCGCGCTCGCGTACGTGCAGAATATTGGCCTGCTGGCGGTGGCGATGCTCGCGACCGGCGTCGCCTGGATCTCGATTCTGTCCGCGCTGCAGGTCACCGCCCAATTGACCTTGCCTGAGTGGGTGCGCGCCCGTGGACTGGCTTCTTTTTTCGTCGTTTTCATGGCTGGCATGGCGCTCGGCAGCATCTTGTGGGGACAGGTCGCAACACGGTTCGGCATTCCCACCGCGTTGACGATCGCGGCCCTCGGAATGGTCGCCGCCATCGGGCTGACCTGGAGATTCAAGCTTGGGCAACACCAGGTGCTCGATTTCAGGCCGACGCTGGATTGGCCGGCACCGATTCTTGCGGAGACCCCTGAACCCGATAGCGGGCCGGTCTTGGTGACGATCGAATACCGCGTGCAGCCCGCCAAACGAGCCGAATTCGTCGCCGCCATGCAGTATGTGCGCGAAATGCGTCGCCGCAACGGCGCCTATTTCTGGGAGCTCTTTCATGACTCGGCGGACACTGCGCGCTTCATCGAATGCTTCATGGACGAATCGTGGCTCGAGCACCTGCGGCAACACGAACGTGCCAGTGTTTCCGATCGTGAGATTCGGCAGCGCGCAAAACAGTTTATGGTCGAGGGCGAATCGACGAAATCCCAGCACTGGCTCGCCGATCGGCGATCCTAGTCCGCACGTGAGGCGGACACACGTGAGGCTGGCCTGCCAAGGGCTCGATGGGCTCCCCGCGCTACGATAGCCCATCGCAATTTACTCAGATGTTCGGACTCAATAGACCCGGTCTTGAAACCTGCGCTAGGACGGCATTCAAACCCAGCGCCGTGTGTCTGTCGATCGCGCGTTAGCAGCGCCGCCGGGCTGCCAGCCAGCGGCGCGTACTACGCTTTAGTTCATCGTTGCTTCCACTTTCACTTCTTCGGCAGCCTTTTCGACGAGCGCGGCCACCGCACTTGGCTGCGATACGTAAATCGCGTGACTGCCCGCGACCTCGACGATGCTCGACCCCGCACGCTTCGCCATGAAACGCTGGGCCGGCGGCGGGATCATCTTGTCGTCAGTGGCGACCAAGTACCAGCTCGCCTTGGCCTTCCACGCCGGCTCGCTGATCGTGCCGCTGAGCGCGTCCACCCCCCAGGGGACTTGAGAATCGGCCATGAATGCAGCTCTCTGCGCGTCCACGTCAGCCGCGAATGAGGCGCGAAACTTCGCCCTGTCGAGAAGCAGATAGCCGTCCTGTGGCGGCAGTATCGGCGGCACAGGCGCGCCCGGCGGTGGATCTTTGATGAGCGTTGATACCGACTCGCCCTTGTCCGGCGCGAAAGCGGTGATATAGACCAGTCCAGCGACCTTTGGATCATTGCCGGCTTCGGTGATCACGGCTCCGCCGTAGGAGTGGCCGACAAGAATTACCGGACCGCTCTGCGTGGCAAGAACGCGCTTGGTTGCCGCGACGTCGTCGGCAAGTGATGTCGTCGGATTCTGGACGATACTGACGACATACCCGTCTTTCCTGAGGATCTCGTAGACGGACTCCCAGCCGGAGCCGTCCACAAAGCCACCGTGAACGAGAACAACGCTCGGTGCAGCCGCACTAGCCAATTCGGCCATGATGATCTCCTGTTTTCATTGGTAATCCGTTGGTGTGGCGCAAGGCGAGTTGCGCGGTTGCGAAACAGCGAACTGCCCTCGGAGGACACATCCCGCCCGCGGCGGAAGCTAAACGCGGTCAACTCAAATCGAGTTGGCTAAATCACGCTACTGTACGCGCTCGCCGCGATGCGTGACTGGAGACAGGGCCACGACACGCAGGCGTCTGCTCGCATTAGTTTAGTGTGGACTCCAGAGCGAACGACGCGGTGTCAACGCAAGCGGGCGGGGTGTCAGCTGACACATTGGGTCGCTCAATAGTTCGCGGTCTTCGAATAGAAGTCCGCCAACGCGTCGACCTCGCGCTCTGTCAGCTTCGCCGCAACACTGCGCATCCGTGTGTAGATGTCGTTGCGCCGGGCACCGCTCTTGAAGGCGCGAAGCTGGCTCGCCAGATACTCGTTGCTCTGACGCGACAGCGCAGGGGTCTCGATCGGCCCGCCCGAGTTCGAGCCGTGACATGCGTTGCAGGCCGGAAGCCCGCGAGCCGGGTCGCCGCGCTCAACCAAGCGCACAACATTTTCCTCCGACACGTGAGTCGACGAAGGTTCGACGATCGTCCGGGTGCCCGCGGCAAAATAAGCGGACACGTCCAAGATCTGCTCTTCACTGAGCGGTTGCACCATTGCGGACATGATCGGGTTGACGCGGCTGCCGCTCTTGAAATCGTGGAGCTGCTTGTAGATTGCGACGGCCGACTGGCCGGCGAGGTCCGGGTATTGACGGTTAGGAGCGATTCCCCGCTCGCCGTGGCAGCCGGCGCATCCGGCCGCAACCGCTGAGCTCGCGGGGGTCGGCTGCGACAGCTTACCGAGCAGGCCGGTGCTCCAAGCCACGTTCGTGGTCGGCTGTGCCTTGGCGTCGCTCGTCGGCTGGCGCACCGCCGGCGAGCCCGGCGCGATCCCGATCGCGCGGCAGATCGCCGTGAAGGGATCGATGCCGGCGCTGTATCCCTGGACCACGGGAATCAGGATAAAACCGAACAGGACCGAGAAGGCAAGAACCGAAACAATGATGACACTGGCCCAGATGCGCCACGGCCGGTCGAGTGCATCGGATTCCGCGGGCCTCATTGCTCACCTGGCGCCGTCGACCCGGTGGACCATCGCTGCAGGCGGGTTGATCAGGAAGAACTGCGCGATCGGGTAGCCATAAGCCGCGGCCATGAGAACGAGCACCAGCACGTTCCACAGCCCAAAGCCATTGAGGGTGGCAGGCACCCGAACCGGCGGGTGGACGGCGACCGAATAAACCGGCTGCAATCCCGCGGCTCCAACGGCATCCGAACGGTGGAACTGGAGCAAATTCCACACGAAGAGGAGCGCGCTCACGAGCATTATGATGGCGCCGATCAGCGACACGATGACCCATGGACCCCACGCGGCGATGATCGGATCCGCGTAGTTAAACGTCGCCACGCGTCGCCACTGCCCAAGCAGGCCGAGGTAATGCCACGGCAGCGTCATCACCAGCATCCCGCAGAACCAGAGCCACAGCTGGACGCGCTGCGACCTCTGCGAAGGTGCGCTGCGGCCCGTGAGCGTTGGCCAGATTGTGTAGGCAATCGCGAAGTACATGATCACCACCGTGCCGCCGAAAATCAGGTGGAAATGCGCGGTGACCCACGACGTGTTGTGGACCATGGCGTTCATACCGTAGCTCATGTTGACCAGGCCGCCGAGACCTCCGAACCACAGCATGAAAAACGCGAGTCCGGTGGCGAGCACCATCGGTCGCTCCCACGGCAGCGCACGGATCCATCCGAACAGTCCTCGTCCGCCGCGCAAGCGTCCGGCGATCTCCATCGAGGCCGAAATGGTGAACACGGTAAGCAGTGTTGGGACGACGACAAGCGCTGTGAAGCTCACTTGCAGGAACTTGAACGCGTTCGACTGCTCCGGATCCGTCAGCAGGTGATGGATGCCGACAGGCAGGCTGTAGATCAGAAACAGGATGAACGTGAGCCGCCCCATGGTGTCGCTATAGAGCCGCCCGCCGGCCGCTTGCGGCGCCATGGTGTAGAAGGCGATGTAGGCCGGGATAAGCCAGAAATACACGATGGCGTGCAACGTCCAAGAGAAGAGCGTTCGCGAAAGGCCGACGTCGACGTCGGCCTTCCACCCGAGTGCCGCGGGGATGACCTGGAACAGCAGCTCAACCGCGACGCCGACGGTGGTCCACAGCCAGAGAATCGCATTGGCGACCGTCGCGAACATTGCGAGCGGCACCGGCTGGCCGGGATTGGCGCGCTTCCAGCCGGCCATCGCGATCATCATCAGCGCGCACCAGATCCACGAGCCGACCACAACGAGTACGACACCGATGTAGTAGAACGCGCTGCCGGTCAGCGGCGGATAGAACGTGTAGAGGACGGTGGCCCGACCGGCGAAGACCGTCAGGTCCGCCATCAGCGCACCGACAACACCGAGCGCGAAACCAAACCATGCCCAGCCGGGTCCCGGCAGCGGCCGCCGGAGCGCCGTTTCGGCCACGTAATAGCCGAAGCCCATGATCACGAAGGTTGGCAGCACATAAGCCAACGTGGTGCCATGCGCCGTGACCGAGGTGAAATAGGATTGCGCGGTCAGGAATGGCGCCGGCAACGGGCTGCGGACCCACATCTGCCAGACCCCAAGCACGGCCGCAACCGCAAACGCCGCGAAAGCAAACCAGAGGTGGGCGAGCGTCAGGCGTCTAGCGTAGGTCACAGGCGACCCTTCCGTCGGCGTCCGGCTTGAACGCGTCCTGTGGCACCACGCGTACCGTCGCCAACATCTCGCTGTGGCCGAGGCCGCAATACTCGTGGCAGGGCATCAGCAGATCGCCGGTGCGCGTGAAGACCGTGTTCACCTGGCTCACGTACCCGGGCACCACCATGGTGTTGACGTTGGTTCCGGTCACGAGGATCCCGTGGATTACATCGGGCGACGCGAGACGTATCGTCACCGCGCGATCGGCTGGAACGACGATGCACGGTGGCTGGAAGGCGAATTGCGTCGCGACGATGCGACTCGTCACCTGGCCGTCCGCGGCGACCCGCGTGCCGAGGTTGCCTTCGGTGAACTCTTCCGATAGATGCAGCGTTTTCGGGTCGATTGTCTCGATGTTGCTGGGCGGGTTGATGTGGTGTACGAGGCCCGCATAGATCACGATCAGCAGAATGACGCTGACGACACCGATCGAGACGGCGGCCCAGCGAAGCTCCGTACGGAGGATGCCCTCCTCGCTCAGCGGCATGATTCAGCCCACCGTGCCACGCGGCAGGAACACCAGGGCATAGATCAGCAACCACGCGACCAGCATCAGGCCGACGGTGAGTGCCGCGAGCGCCAGCGCGCCGCGCGGAACTTCGCTCATCACGCTCTCGAGGAGGGCGTCGTCGGTCTCGAGCGAGCTCGTGCGCTCATCCGCCGGAGACCCGGGCGCGGCGCTCATGCAGACCCCGCGTGTTGCGCGCCCGGGTTGCCCAAACACGTTGCCACAGACCCGCCCATTGGATAACTCCAAGGCGACTGAGCACGGAACCATGCCGGTCAGCAATGACGGGCTTCGTACCTGGCCCTTCAGTCGACCGTGTCGCGGCGGAGTCCGGTATTTAGGACTGGCTGCTCCACAGTCCCACGGCATCTGGCTTCGCCGCACCCGCGTGCAAAGGTAGCAGAGCCGCGGCGAGCCGGTCAAGGACCCGCGAGACACGCTCCGCACGAGGCGTTCGCAACGTGGTCCCGACGCCCTCCGCTGCGATGCGCGCGCGTATAGTCGCATGCCCAATGCTCTCGGAGCGCGCCGAGGGCGTATTGAATTGGTTCAACTGACCTTGAGCGAATTTCTCGTGCCAGCTCATACGCCGGTCCCTTATCAAAGTTGTCGATCGGCGTTGAGTGAGGACAGTCGATCGAATGCTCCCCGATAATAAGCCACGGCTTATTTAACCTGACAATGCCCTGACTGACGACTTCTGCGCCGTCAGATATTCTTAACTACAGTCGCATCGTTTCCGCTGGAGTGGCTGTTATGCGACGGTGGCGGTCACGCTGTGCACTCCTCAGGGGCCGGCCGCCTTTGTCCTCTCAATGCAGTGGCAAAAGGACTGCAGTGCCGCGTTTACTGGAGTTCGGAGCCGGTGCCGCGCGGGCAATATCCTACATGCGGTAAGCTCCCGCGCGCCGTCTGGGCGAGCGTTACATCGGCGACAGCGCACCTAGAGGTTCGCAATGCACCATCCGGGAAGCCGTCAACTCGTCCCCGCGGTCTGTGACGTTTCGGTCACGAACGCGTGCAACGCAGCCTGCGACTTCTGCTCGTATTCACGTGACAAGGGCATGGTGCGCGATCATCGTTGGATCGATGCCGAGAAATTTGCCGAGGCGTTGCCTATCTTGTACCGGCGCGGGATACGCTACGTGAATTTCCAGGGGGGAGAGCCTTTGCTCCATCCTGCCATCGATCGACTCGTGGCCGACGCGTGCGCTACAGGTATGCGACCCGCCGTGATCACCAACGGTTGGTGGCTCCCGAAAAAGATCGAGAATCTGGCGGCGCAGGGGCTCGGAACGTTGCTCGTTTCAATCGATAGCCACTCGATGCCCGAGCATGAGCGTAATCGAGGGCTCGCGGGGCTCGGCGAACGCATCCGCAGCGGCATTGCCATTGCCCGCCGTTATCACATCCCGGTCTTGGCATCGGTAACCGTCAATCGCCTCGTTAATTACGACAAGCTCCCCGCGCTGCTTGCCGAGCTGGGATTCGATGCAGTCACCCTATCGTACCCTCGCCGCGCGCCGTTTGGCTCGACTTCGCTTGTCTACAGCACGGATTCCTCGCTGGTAGCCTTCGGCAAAGATGAATTGATCGGTGAGCTCGACAAGATCAAGGCGATGACCAAGCACTTCCCGGTCATGAATCCGATCGCCGGGATTACCGACATCCAACGACACCTTCGAGGGGAGGAAGAGAAATTTGGTTGCGTTGGTGGACACAAGTACTTTTACCTCGACTGGAATCTCGTCATTTGGCGCTGTGAGGCGTGGGCCGCACCGCTTGGCTCGGTCTTTGAGTTCGACCGCATTCCCAACCAGCGTGATCGCTGCACGGCTTGCATGATGTCGTGCTACCGGGACACGAGCGTTCTCATGCGTGCCGGTATCGCGCTGAGCGATGCCGCCGCTGCGATCGGCTCGGGGCGGATTAGCCAGGGGGCAGCATCGGTCTTTAGGAACAGCGTGGCGGTCTCACTGCTCTCGGTCGCTCAGCAGGCTGGCAAAATTCGACGTCTTGCAGGTATTCGAGCGCGCGACAGAAAAGCTAAGCGCAGTGTGCTTGAGACAATCTTGCCACCGGCCAGTTAATGATGGCGTATACGAATTCCCCGCCAAGGAAGCGGCACAGCTTGTCGATGGTGAGTGCGGGGTCTTCGAGGTCACATAAAGCAGATCAAGCGGTGCGCGCGATGGTCGGCGGTGATATCGGAGAAAGGCGGTTTGGCCTGCTTTCCGGAATACAGCACAGTAGTCGGCACCATGGTTCCGCGGTGCGCTCGTCATTCCATCAACATAACGCTACGCATTCATTATTCACAGATGAGGTGTAGCACATGAAAGCGGTTGTAATCCGGGCCTATGGCGGCCCCGAAGAATTGAAGTTTGAGGAACGTCCTGATCCAGTTCCCGGACCTGGCGAAGTGCTGGTAAGAGTTGCCGCAACGAGCGTAAATCCGTTCGATTTGAAGATCCGATCTGGGGCGTTCAAGGACATTATTCCCCTTACCTTCCCAGCTATTCTCGGTGTCGATGTCGCCGGCATCGTCGAAGCCTTGGGACCGGGCGTTCAGAGCTTTGCTCTCGGCGACAGCGTTTTCGGCCAGGCTACGCAGACGTATGCCCAGCTTTGTGTGGTCAAGGCAGCCGATCTCGCCAGGATTCCCGATCGAATCGACATCATCGAGATCGCCGCGTTGCCGACCGTTACGACAACTGGCGCGCAATTGGCGCAGGCTGCCACGCGTGAAAGACAGCGTGGAACCGTCCTTGTCACTGGGGCCGTTGGCAACGTCGGACGTTCTGCGGTGTTTACGGCCAAAGAGAGCGGGTGGAGCGTCATTGCTGGCGTACGGAACAAGCAAATGCAAGAGGCAAAAGCTACCGGGGCGGATCGCGTGATCGCGCTCGACGATCAGGCATCGCTCAAATCGCTGGAGCCGGTGGACGCAATAGCCGATACCATTTCCGGTTCGATCTCTGATCAGCTCATTGGCAACGTAAAAAATGGCGGAGTGTTCGCCTCCACGGTTGCGCCGCCGAGCAACGCGGCGGCTCGTCCGGACGTAAGGGTCGAGACCATGCGGGTGAAACCGGCGCCCGCCACTTTGGTACGTATGGCCGAAGCAGTGAGAACCGGCAAATTGGTGATTCCGCTCGGGCGGCGATATCCTTTGAGCGACGCGTGCAAAGCCCATAGCGCTGCGGAAAAAGGCGCCGCCGGAAAACTTCTGCTGCTTGCTTGACGAATTGATCGTGTTCAATCTCGTTCATCATGCGAAGAGGACGGTTGCAGGCAACAGGTCTGACCCGAGGTTTGAGTTGGCGCTAGGCTGGATTCCTCCGCGCGCACGTGCGGGAATTGATCCGCCGTACTATTCGAACCCTAGTGCCGCGCAAGCACATCTGATCCTATGCCGCCGACTCCGACCGCCAAACCCGCCTTTCTCTTCGATCTTGACGGTACGCTGATTGACAGCGTCTACGAGCACGTCCTCGCCTGGCGGGAGGCCCTGCGCGAAATGCAAATCGAGCTTTCCACCTGGCGCATCCACCGCCGCGTGGGTATGAGCGATGGCCTGATGGTCACCGCACTGCAGCGGGAAACCGGCCGTAAGCTGACCAAAGAGGAAACTGAGCGCCTGAAGCGACTGCACAGCGAAGCCTTCCTGAAGCGCGTAGCCCAGGTGCGTCCCTTGCCCGGCGCCCGAGAACTTCTCAGCACGCTTTCGCGCCTATCAGTCCCGTGGGCGATTGCCACGAGCGGCGTGGAAGAACGTGCGCGCGAAGCCGTGAAGATTCTTGACGTCGGCCCCGAGGTGCAACTCATTACGCGCAACGATGTTGCTCACGGCAAGCCGTTTCCAGATCTGTTTCTCGCCGGAGCCAAACGACTGAAAGTAGATATTAACGACTGCATCGTCGTGGGCGACAGTATCTGGGACCTGCTCGCCGCGCGTCGGGCCCGCGCCTTGGGAGTCGGCCTGCTCTGCGGAGGGTACGGCCAAGACGAACTCGTTCAGGCGGGCGCTTATCGCGTGTACGAAGACCCCGTTGAACTGACGCGCCACATCGACGAACTCGGGGTGCAGGCGGACCTGTGAATAGTTCCTATGTCTGCTTCTTTCATGAAGACCGTCAGTCCGCTTAGGAAGACGGAATGTCCATACGAGAGCATCCAGGCAGGCTCAGCACAAGATCCGCACCGAATGCCTGGGACGGAGTAATCAAGCCCAGTGCAATCGGCAGCGAACTGATTCTGTAGGCGATTTCCAGGGCACTATTCGCTGCGAAACCGTAAGCATCTGGCGTAGATAGACTTGCCTTCGAAGATCTCCCGGAACGGTCAATCGCTTCCGCCCGAATCGTGGCCCCGTGGGCAATTCTTTCGGCTGGGCTCGGTCCTTCTGGAAGACTGCGAACGATTGCGCCTAATCCTCTTTGTCCGATTCCGCTTCGAAGCAAAGGCCCGAACAGTTTTCCGAGAACATCCGCTGAATGGAGAAATTTCGTGCGGCGGAAATAGACGGTGACACAGAGGTTCGCGAAGTGCGCAAACCGCCCGTCGGAAGGCTTGCGCGGCGCGCTTGCCTTTATAGGGAAATTCCTCACACCACCCCCACCTACGCGTTTGAAAGGACAGTCGATATTGTGAGCTGCAGAGCCTGATTCATGATCAGTAGCACCGATGGTTAGATTGCAATTCTAATAGAGGCGTTGCAATTATCTATAATTCTCATCCAGCCTCGAGGATCGTCCCAACCTAGGCCAGCGCTGATGGCACAGTCTGCTCCCCATCCTGCGTCCGTGTCAGCATGGAGTCCGTTTCGCTACGGGACGTTCACGATCATCTGGATCGGAACCGTCGTATCGAACATCGGTGGCTGGATGGCCACGGCCGCCTCGGGCTGGCTCATGACCAGCCTCGACTCCAGCCCCTTCATCGTGTCGATGGTCCAAGTTGCCAGCAGCCTG
>DATMNH010000046.1:0-6844 GCA_035568975.1 Casimicrobiaceae bacterium | reverse complement strand
GCCCGGCGCGATGCATTCCGCGTTCGCCCAGTTCCTCGCGATCGGCCAGAAGGACGAGGCCGACAACCTCAAGGCGATGGAGACGAAGCTGGCGATGCCGGTGCTCGCCATCGGCGCCGCGAAGGCCTTCGGCGCCAACGTGGCGGTCGTCATGCGCAACGCGGCGACGAACGTGCAGGAACTCATCGTGCCCAACGCCGGCCACTGGCTGATGGAGGAAGCGCCCGCGGCGACGATCGCCGCGGTGCAGGACTTCCTCGCAGCGCACTGAGTCCGGCGGCCGCTCCTTCGCTCAGGCCACCGCCCCTTTTAGGCAGCAACGAGCAACGGGGATTGCACCTTCGGCACGCTGGGTGCCGGGTGATGAGATGACTTCCGTACTGCTTCTGGCGCTCGCGCCCACCTTCTTCGTCATGCTGCTCGGCTACAGCGCGGGGAGGCTACGCATCGTCAACAACATGCACGTGGCGGAGCTCAACATCGTGGTAATGACCTACGCATTGCCCGCAGCACTGTTCCTCGCGGTTGCCTCAACCAAATGGTCCGCGTTGGTCGCGCAGTGGGCTCTGCTGCTCTCACTGGCAGTAACGATGATGGTGACCTACGCGGTCTGGTATCTCTACCAGCGCCTCGGGCGGAAACAAGACTCTGGCGAGTCAGCTCTTCAGTCGCTCGCCGTTGGCCAACCAAACTTTGCTGCCGCGGGCTTCCCCGTGATTACGGCGCTTGTCGGCCCTGGACATCTATCCACTGTCGCGCTGGCCATCGCCGCAGGATCTCTGCTTCCATCGCCGGTGACGTTGGCCTTGCTTGAACTTGACCAGCGAAGATCGGCATCGAAATCCGACACCAAAGACACTTCAAAAAGTAGCGGGACGCGAACCGCAATGGCAGCGGTGCATGCGCTTTCCAAACCCATTGTGCTGGCACCGGTCTTCGGCCTGTTCGTCTCGTGGATTGGATGGTCGATTCCGAAGGTGATCGAAACATCCCTCCAAGAGATCGGTTCGGCAGCGGGCGGGATGGCGCTCTTCGTGACGGGCCTGGTCCTCTCACAACGGGAATTCCACCTCACGCGAAACACACTGCTGGGCGTCGGCGTGGCCAATGTCGTTCAGCCGCTTCTGACATTTGCTCTCTGTATCGGCATCGGAGCCGATGTGGAGATAACAAAGCTTTCCGTTGTGATGGCAGCACTGCCGTCCGGATTCTTTGGAGTGCTGTTTGGGACGAGCTACGGCCGCCCATCGTCTGAAGCCAACTCGACGATTATCGCGAGTACGATCTTCTCGGCGATCACGTTGGCGGTGGCAATAGCATGGACCTACAGCTATCGCGAATAGCTTCCCGGAGTCCCGTCCGGAAATCATCAGCTACTGCGTCTGGCCGTATTTTAGGTTCTCGGTAAGCTACCGCGACATCGAGGAATTGATGTCTTAGCAACGACGATCCAAATGGTGCGCGAGGGAGCCGATCCCGTCGGCGGCACAACTGCAGCATTTCGCCAGTTTGTCGAGAGCGAGTACGAAAAGTGGAAGCTGATCGTCCGGGAGTCAGGCGCGACGCCGGAGTAAGCGCGCCCATTCCCAGCCGCCGAGACAGGGACGTCAGCGTCGGGCGCGAGGCGGCGACGAGTTGCGATCCGGGTAGAATAACTTAGGCACGCACCAGGAGATGACAATGAGATATGCAGTTGCATGGATCGCGGCTCTGCTGTTGACAGCTGCGGTCGCATCCACGCCGGCAATCGCCGACACGCAGGTCGTGCTTTATTCGGCCAATGACGACACGGTCAACAAGCTCGTCGCCGACGGGTTCAAGAAGGAGACGGGCATCACCGTCAACGTCGTCTCCACGGGATCGGGCGTGCTCTTTCGTCGCATTGCCTCGGAGGCTGCAAACCCGCAAGGCGATGTGGTCTGGGGTGTCAGTTCTGCCCTGCTGAAGCAGAACGTCAAGTTTTTTCAAGCTTATGCGGTGAAGGGCCGTGACGCCGTGCCTGCGGAATACCGCGACCCGAACAATCTCTGGATCGGCACCAATCTGCAGATCGTGACCATCAACCAGAACACCAGGGCGATCGATGCCGCCAGCGGTCCAAAGACCTGGCAGGATCTTCTGGACCCGAAGTGGAAGGGCAAGATCGCCTACACCGACCCGGCGAATTCCGGCTTTTCCTACGCGTCTGCGACGGTCCTGCTTACTTACTGGGGTGAGAACGACGCCGGCTGGAACAAACTCTCCTCGCTGGTTGCCAATACACGAGTGCTCAACCGGTCGACCCTCGTCTTCGATGGCAACGGCAGCGGCGAATATCCCTTGGGCATCTCGCTCGAATATGCCGGCTACCTGTGGGCGCATAACGGAGCACCGGTCAAGGTGAGCTATCCGACCGAAGGGACGGCTGCGCTTGCGGAAGGAGCCGCCATCATCAAAGGAGCGCCCGATCAGGATGCCGCACGTGCGCTGATCGACTATCTTGCCAGCAAGTCGACGCAGGAGATGTTCCTCACGGCGACCTTCCGTCGCCCTGCGCGGCAGGACATCGATCTCTCCATCATGCCTGGTGGCATGCCGGCGCTCTCCAAGATCAAGGTCCTGCCCTACAACGACGTGAAGTGGGACGAGGACCGCAGCGCGACGCTGAACCGCATCAAGACGATCATCCAGGACACGCGCTAAAGACTGGAGCGTCGTTTCTCATGACGACGATCCGTCTCGACAGCGTCAGCCGCACCTTCGGCGCCGTCCGCGCTATCGACAATGTTTCAGCGACGATCGAGGAGGGTAAGTTGTTCACTCTTCTCGGACCCTCCGGATGCGGCAAGACCACGCTGCTGCGACTGATCGCCGGATTTGCCGATGTCGAAGCAGGCAGCATATGGTTCGACGACAGACGCATTGACACCTTGCCGGCGCATCGTCGCAACGCCGGCATGGTCTTCCAGAACTATGCGATCTTTCCCAACCTCACCGTGGAGGGCAATGTCGCGTACGGTCTGCGCGCTCGCAAGGTCAGTCCGGCCGACATCTCCGCGCGGGTCGAGAAGGCTCTCGAACGCGTGCGCCTCCCCGGTTACGGATCGCGCTGGCCGCATCAGCTATCGGGCGGGCAACTGCAGCGCGTCGCGATCGCCCGCGTGCTCGTCATCGAACCGGCAGTGCTGCTGTTCGACGAGCCCTTGTCGAATCTGGACGCGCAGCTGCGGACGCAGATGCGGGTGGAGATCCGCCAGTTGCAGCAATCGCTCGGCCTCACCGCGATCTATGTGACGCACGACCAGGAGGAGGCGCTGGCGATCTCGGACCGGATCGCGATCCTGCGCTCCGGCAAGATCGAGCAGGTCGGGTCGCCGGAAGAAATCTACCAACGGCCCCAGACGGCTTTCGTCGCCGAGTTCCTGGGCGGTGCGAACATGCTGGCCGGCGTCGCGGGTACATTCGATGGCCACAGGACCGAGGTCGCGTCGTGCGGAACGACCATCTCGGTGCATGGGAATGTCGCCAGGACCGGACAGAAGGTGTTTCTGTCGATCCGGCCGGAAGCCCTGCGGCTCGCAGAAAATTCCGACGGTCCGGTGCTGCACGCGAAACTCGTGTTGCGCGAGTTCCTGGGGCAGATCCAGCGGCTGCATGCGACACTGCCCGACGGCACGCAGATTCGTGTCTCGACACTGGGCAGCCTTGAGGTCGCGGCTACCGTGGGCGCCGCGCTGGCGTTCGCTTACGATCCGTCGCAGATCATCGTATACCCGGCACCATGAACGGGTTCCGTTACACGATCGTTTTTGGCGCGCTCGCCCTCCTCGTCCTGTTCCTGCTTTATCCGCTCACCCTGGTTTTGGACGCGAGTCTCCGGGTGAAAGGGACCGGGACCTTCACGCTCGCGAACTATGCCCAGATCTTCGCGAGCAAGTATTACGTCAACAGCATCGCCAACAGCCTGATCGCGGCGGCGCTCGCGACGGTGGGCGCCACGCTGATCGGCACGCCACTGGCGTTCTGCCTGGCGCGTGTCGACGTGCCGGGCAAGACAGTGCTCTTGACGCTGGCCACGTTGCCGCTGGTGTTGCCATCGTTCGTTGCCGCTTACGCACTCGTGCTGCTCTTCGGCCACGCCGGCGTCGTCACCACCGGCCTGCGCGGCATCGGCATTCCGATCGGCCCCATCTACGGACTGACGGGGATCACCATTGTTTTTTTGTTGACGCTGTATCCCTATGTGCTGATGCCGGCTATCGCAGGCTTCAGGGCGATCGACATCTCGATCGAGGAGGCAGCGCGCAATCTCGGCGGCTCGCGCCTGCACGCCTTCCGCACGGTGCTGTTGCCGGTGGCGATGCCGGCCGTGCTGGCCGGCGCACTGCTCGTGTTCATCGAAGCGCTGGAGAATTTCGGCGTCCCCGTCGTCCTGGCGGAGGATCGCCCGTTCCTCGCGGTGGACATCTTCAAGCTGTTCGCCGGTGAAGCCGACAACAATCCTGCGGCAGCCGGCGCGCTCAGCGTGCTGCTGATCGCTTGCACGGCCATGGTGCTGCTGGTTCAGCGCCGTTACCTGAACAAGCGCCGCTTCGCGACCAATGCCCGCGCCGCACCACCGCCGCTGCCGTTGTCACGTGGCTGGCGCTTGCTCGCCACAGTCTTCAGTTGGGGCATCGTTGTACTGTCGCTGCTGCCATTCCTGGCCGTCCTGTTCATCTCGTTCCTCCATTTTCGCGGTCCTGTGCTCACGTGGCAGCTCGCGTTGAGCAACTATTCAATGCTGCTCGAAGGCTCGTTCCGGCCGCTGTACAACACGCTGTTCCTGGCCACAGTCACAGCCATCGTCGCGACACTTCTGGGCGCACCCATCGGCTACATCGTCACGCGCCATCGCGGCGCGCTTTCGACGGGGCTCGACATGATCGGCATGGTCCCGTTCGCGGTCTCAGGCGCTGTGCTGGCGATCGGACTGATCATCGCCTTCAACAGCGGTCCGCTGATCCTGACCGGCGGATGGCTGATCCTGGTGATCGCCTACGTCGTGCGCAAGTTGCCCTTCTGCATCCGCTCATCGTCGGCCATCGTGCACCAGATCGAGCCCAGCCTCGAGGAAGCCTCGATCAATCTCGGCGTGTCGCCACTGCGAACCTTCGTCACGTTGACCGTCCCGCTGATGGCGAGCGGGTTGATCGGCGGCATGATCCTGGTGTGGATCACAGCCGCGTCGGAGCTCAGTTCGACCATCGTGCTCTATACCAGCCGTTGGTCGACGATGACCGTGCGGATGTACCATTTCCTGGAAGGCGGCGAAGGGGCAGGCTCCGCCTCGGCCGCCGCCGCGATCCTGATCCTTTTCACGGCCGTTCCATTGTTGCTGGTGCACCGGCGAGTGCGCCGCCAGGACGGCACGATCCTATAGCGACTGCAGGAGTGCCCAACATGAACGACAGTCCCGGCGCCACTTCGCCCATTGCGCTCAATTTCCGTAGCGACAACGTGGCCACCGTCGCGCCCGAGATCCTGCGCGCGCTCGATGCGGCCAATCACGGGCTGGCGGCCTCCTATGGCGACGACGAATACAGCGCCTTGCTGAACCGGAAGTTCTCCGAGCTGTTCGAGACCGAGGCGACGGTGTTTCCGGTGTCCACCGGCACGGCTGCCAACGCCCTGTCGCTTGCCACATGCGCTCGTCCCTATGGCGGCATCTATTGCCACGAGGAAGCGCATATCCACACCGCCGAAGGCGGCGCGACGGAAGCTTTCTCCGGCGGAGCCACGCTCATCGCGCTTCCGGGCGCCAATGGCAAAGTGGAGCCGCCAACACTGGCAGAGGCGCTGCGGCAAGCCGAGCGTGGGCTGCGTAACCGGCCGCAGCCGGACGTCGTGTCCGTCACGCAGGCGAGCGAATACGGAACGGTGTATGGCCTCGAGGAAATCGCCGCCATCGGCGCGCTCGCGCGCGATGCCGGCATCCGCTTTCATATGGACGGTGCGCGATTTGCCAACGCCCTGGCGGCGCTGGGATGCAGCGCGTCCGAGATGACGTGGCGCTCGGGCGTGGATATTCTTTCCTTCGGTGCGACGAAGAACGGCGCGATGAGCGCCGATGCTATCGTTGTGTTCAACCGGGAGCTCGCGGAGCCGTTGTCGTATCGGTTGCGGCGGGCCGGGCAGACCTGGTCGAAGATGCGCTTCCCCGCCGCGCAGCTCATTGCGTACGTCGAGAACGGCCTGTTTCTGCGTCTTGCGTCCGATGCGAACGAGCTCGCGTCGCAGCTCGGTAGCCAACTGGCGGCAATTCCGGGCGTGCGCCTGATCGCGCCGGTGGAGGCCAACCTCGTGTTCGTCGCACTGCCCGAGCCGGCCATCGAGGCCCTGACGGCGGCCGGAGTCCGCGTCGCGCGGCGCCGCGGCGGCGTCATTCGCCTAGTGACCCGGTTCGACGGGACGAAGGGCGAGGTAGATCAGTTCATCGCCCTCGTGCGCCAGGTGATCGGGTAGCACCGTTGATGGCTTACGGCGCTGCCTTTTAACGCGAAGCTTCGACAAACCCTCTTAGCAACGCAGCGATCTCGTCGGCGGCGGTGTCCAACGCAAAATGACCGGCATCGAGAAGGTGAACCTGGGCGCTCGGCACGTCGCAACGATATGCTTCGGGTTCTGAAGGAGCGAAAGAGGGGTCGAATTTTCCCCAGATGACCAGTAGCCGAGGCTGCTTCTGGCGCAACCACGCCTGCCACTTGGGGTATGAATCGACGTTCGTGCGGTAGTCGTAAAACAGATCGCTTTGAATCTCGGCTTGGCCGGGTTGATTTAGAAACGCAAATTCATCGGTCCACAGATCCGGGTCATAGCGTTCCAC
>DATMNH010000045.1:0-7774 GCA_035568975.1 Casimicrobiaceae bacterium | reverse complement strand
GGCCGGCGTTCGGCACGATGAGTTCCTGCACGTTCGTCGCCGCGTTGCGCATGACGATCGCCACGTTGGCGCCGAAGGCCTTCGCGGCGCCGATGGCGAGTACCGGCATCGTCAGCTTCGTCTCCATCGCCTTGAGGTTGTCGGCCTCGTCCTTCTGGCCGATCGCGAGGAACTGGGCGAACGCGGAATGCATCGCGCCGGGCCTGGCGTAGAGCGCGGCGTAGTGCCGGCGAGTCGCTTCATCGATCTTCGACGGGTCGCCGGCGAACTCATTCCAGAAGCGGTCGAGGTAGATCCGTTCGCGGCCGGCGACCAGGCGCTCAGCGTCCGGGCCGCCGAAGTTGAAGTGCCACAACGCCGGCAGGCGCACGATCTGATTCCACGGCGGGATGCCGGGTATCGGCGAATCGATCACGACCAGGCGGGTTGTCTTGTCCGGATAGCGCGCCGCGTAGGCATACGCGACCATCACGCCGATGTCGTGCCCCACGATGTCGGCGCGGTCGATGCCGAGCTTGTCGAGGACGGCGCGGATGTCGCCGGCCTGCGTCCACTTGTCGTAGCCGCCGGCCGGGTGCGAGGACAGGCCCATGCCGCGCAGGTCGGGCACGACGACGGTGTGGTCCTTCGCGAGCACCGCGGCCATCGACGACCACATGTCGCCGGTCTCGCCGAAGCCGTGGATCAGCACGACCGCGGGCCCGTGGCCGCCCACGCGGAGGTAGATCGTCGCGTCGGCGTTCACCACCTGCGAGCTGCGGAAGTCGGCCGGGAAGGGCGTGGGCGCGGCGTGCGCCGACCGAACAAGTACTTTCGCCATGATGATTTTTCCTTGCCCTGGGCAATGTGGATCGGTTGGGATGCACTGCAGTTCGGCGGTCAGGGCCTCGCGAGAACAGATGCCGAGCCGCGTGCGCGCCTTCGTCAACTGGATCAAGCCACAGCGCGGCTGGATTGGCCGGCGTTCGGCGCGCAGCGCTGCTACTTCAGCGACGACGCAATTTTCTCGAGACCGGCCTTGGCGCAGCCTTCGTCGACCAAGCCGCTAGGCGCGCCACCGACGCCGATGCTGCCGATCACCTCGTCACCGGACTTGATCAACACGGCGCCGGGAAGCAACAGGATTCCCGGCACACTGGCCAGCGCGGCGGCGGGTGGGTTGGCGGCGAGTTGCGCTACCACTTCGCTCTGCAGATCCTTCTTGAAGATCGGGCCGAGCGTGATGATGGTGTAGGCCTTGCCACGGCTCGAGTCCAGCGTGTGCGGCGTGGCACGTTCGTGTTTGAGCACGGCGCGCGTGAGACCATTCCGGTCGAGCACAGTCACGCTGACCTTGTGGCCGAGCTTGTCGCAACTTGTCAGAGCCTCGGCCGCTGCTTGCGATGCCAACAAAGCGCTGAGTTCCTTGGGTGCAGTCGACTGGGCCTGCGCGAACGATGCGCAGACTGTAAGTGCAACGAGAGAGGTAAGGCGAAGGAGAGTCATTTGGATTCCTCGGTGGATGGGTGGGGGACGGGAGACTGCGCTTCCGGAGAGGTTTCGCCGGTGACGCAGGACGAGCAAGGCGGGGCCGCTACCACCAGCGGCCAACGCAATTCGGGCACCTTCCAGCTTCACTGCGGACATGGATCCTCCTTACAGTCTGGTGTTGTGCGGCGGCCCCAGGTATGAGTTACCAACTCGTACTTTCGAATTTGTATCCATTGCTCAGCGCCCGATCTGGCCGACGTGATATCCCAAGCGGTCTTCCACATCGCCCGGCTGGTGAAATCCCCGCTCCATCAACTTTTTGATCCTCTCTTGCGCGGCCGGCCGCATGATCGATGCAAGGCACACATCCCACTCCGGCGCGATTTCGAAGTCAGGCGGCAAACTGGCCACGTCGGCGAAGCGCTTGGTCTCGCTTATCGCCCGCTTGTCGAACGATGCGATGCGGGTTGCGAGGGACTCGACGAATGCGTCGAGGTCGGAATCCGGCAATGATCGATTAACGTATCCGTATAGTTCGGCCAGATCGCCTGGGATGTCGTCGGCGCCCAGAAGCACTTCCAGCGCGCGTCCTCGTCCCATAAGACGCGGTAGCCGTGCCATTGGGCCACCTCCTGGCACCACACCAGCGCCGACTTCGAAGTGCGACAAGATCGCTTTTTCGCGGCTGGCGAAACGCATGTCGCAGGCAAGGGCAAGCTCACTTCCGACACCTGTCGCGCGCCCCCGTATCGACGCGATCGACACAACCGGAGCACGGCTCAGGCGGACGAGCATATCGGGCAGAGGCTGCAACCCAGTTGGTCCCGGTGGCAAACTGGTTGTCTCTTCAAGTTTCGCAAGGAAATCGTAATGAGTGAGAAAGAACCCTTCCACCGCGCTGTCAAAGACGACGACCTTGACCTGCTTGTCGGTTTCAAACGCGGTGATGATCTCATTCAATTGCGGAATGGTTTCCGGACCAAAGATGTTGAGCGGCGGATGATCAATCGTCACTCGCCAATAATGGATTGACCTCCGGGTAAGATATATCTGCTCCCTGGTTGTTACTGTACGACTGATTGTTTCAGACACTTCGAACCTCCTTCGTCGTTCGATTGTTTACGACGTGACCCGGCTATCCATTCATCGAGACGCGCGCGTTACGATCATGGTCTTGCGCGTGACTTACCTTCCGCCTGCGCTCGACATCATCTCTCTCGACTACTATTAAGGCAGAAGCGCAGAGACGAATCTATTGGACGATGGTATCGATCGATACTTTGGCGTCACTCGGCACGACACTCGCGTTGCGCGAGATCGTCTGACTCAGGAACCACGCACGTTTCATCCCACGATGAAAGCTGCGTTGAAGGTCGAATGATCGCCTTTGCACCGTGGCGTAGCAACATCCGCCCGGTACACTTATCACGCTGCGTTGTGCGGCGGCCCTACATACGGGAATTCGGTGAGTAGATCGGGGTGGGGCCCTACCTTGTCCTCCGTCACCTTCCCATTTGTCATGACGCAAATGAAAGAATCGAAGGCATCGTCGGTAAGGGTTCGGCCATTGTGGGGAAATGACGCCGGATGCGCGGGATGATAGGGCAGGAGATCCGGGAGCAGTGTCCTTGCGACGCTCTCTGCTTGCGCAGGCGAATATCCACCGGTGTGCTCGAGCGCGTGCGCGAAGCCCCGAACGAAACGTGCGTCGTCCGCCGGTTGCCCCGCGAGGTAGTTGTCTCTTTCTTCATCGACAAGGATGACAGCTTGCGCAGGCCGCGCTCCGCGTTCCGCCTGGATCCAGCCGCCGCCGTCGCCTGGGGCCAGCGTACGGGCCCACAGGCGAATCTCACCAGCTCCCAAGGCAGAGTTGGGTACCTCAAGAACGATGCTGCACACATTCTTGTCGGCGAAGAAATCGTCACCGGTGAACTGCAGGTTGTTCTTTGCGCCCTCCACGTCGCAGAAGAAGGGATCGCTGCGCCAGCCCGCGAAGAAGCGATAGTCGCCGGCCTCCGTGACCCGTGCGACCGGCCCTGTCGAGACCGGTGCCCCTTCTACGATAGCTAGGCCGCCGTCGCCCGTCGCGGCGGCCTGCGCGCCCTCGACACGGCGTAGCGTTGCAGTCTGCGCCTCGCCCTCGGAGTACGAGAAGCGCACCCGGTATGCGATATTGGCCACGGCATCGCCATCCGTATCGATCTTGAGCTCGTACAGCGCTTCGGGTGCGAAGGGCTCGGCAGTGGTGGGCCCGGGAGGATTCTGGCTGGCAGACGGATGCACGTTCATGATGAAGATCGACTTGCTGCCGTCCCCCGGCTTGGGAAATGCATACAGATCGGTAAAATCCAGGCGGGCATCCCCACGGGGAAATCCAAAGTCGGGACCGGAATAGTGATGCGACATCGATCATCTCTCATTTGAAGAGGTAAACCATCGCCTCGACACACTCGTTCAGAAGCGCTTAGCTCTACTTCGCCAAAGCCGATGGCAAGATGCCCGAAGTTCGCGGTTGAATGTTTTCACCGCTTTGGGTACGCCGTGAACACATAAATCAAGTTTGGCGTCCTTACTTCTTCACCGGTTGGTTCCTAACCGACCGCTGGGTGGCGACGAGGTGTGACTCTGCCAACCGCCTTACTGGCCGGACAGGCGCTTACCGAACGAAACCGCGTACGCCGGGGAGCGAAACAGTAAGACGGGGTCGTTGGTGGGGGCGATGCCATCAGCCATTCTCAAGGGGTCGAAGTTGATCGGCTCACAGGCCATGCCCTTTTGTTGCGGCGTCGCCTGGGTGATGGTGAGGGTGCCCGCCGTGAAATGCTTGCGACTCTCCGGCCAGGCCAATGTCGGGTTGTCCTCCGGGTCGCCGGGCTCGCCCACGTAGACGATCATGTCCCACACCGCCGGGCCCTTGCGAGTGCGCTCGATAAGATTCTTCTCGAGGAAGTCATGGGGTGCCGCCTTCATTTCCGCGGCGGTCATCTCTTTTGTGCCATCGCGGGGGACGAAGCGCCACCTCACCATGTGCTCGGTGCGTTTCGCATCGATGAATTTGAACGTGTGAATGCTGAAGTACGTGGCCTGATAGTAGTTTGCCGTCGGCGTGTGGTGGCTCGCCAGCTCGGTCCCAGCCATCGCGTCGGGATGCGTAGCGGCATAGGCTTTTAGCTTCTCGGGGTCGGGCTGGCCCGTCTTGGGATCCGGCTTCGCGGCCAGGAGGAGATCGCGGAAGGAGGCCGGTGACGCCGTGGCGAAGATCGGCGCGTCGATCATGGTGATGTGCTGGAGGGCGCCGCCGGGAAGAGTGAACTCGAGCGCCATGCCGCGCGGATTCGGCGCCGCGTCTGGTGCTTCGGCATCGCCTCCCCCGAGTGAGAAGCGCGCGACCACAGGGATGGTTTTGCCCGAGAAGAGTGCCGAGCGGCTGAGGGCGGCCGCGTCAGCCGTCCCGACGAACTCGCCCGCCGCGCAGAGGCCTTTGGTGTGGTTCCTGCGCTGCCCGGGGTGTACGCCGAAGTCACCTTCGAAAGCGTCGATCATTTGCGGGGCGGTGATCTCGGTGCTATCGGCTGGCGCCCCCAAGGCCAACATGGGAGCGCTGGAGGCGGCTGACGCAAGGGCCAGGAACGCGAATCGCGCGCCGCGGGGGAGAGAAGACGATTTCATTTCGGGAGACCTCCTTCAATGGACGAGGTGGGTGGTACTGTTCGGCTTACGAACTTTACGCTTCGCGTGAAGTCGAGTCGATTGTACGATGCTGTCGGTCGATACTCTGGGATCAGCAGTCGCGCCGCTCGGATTTCCAGCCGATCGATTGGATGAGCTTGTGATTCGCTCGTGTCCTGTAATGCGCACCCTTCGTGGGGAGCGCTGCCTGGACGTCACAGGTTCAGATCGCTCAGCCCCGGATGCTCATCCGGCCGGCGGCCGAGAGGCCAGAAGAATTTGCGCTCCGCCTCCTTGATCGGAAGATCGTTGATGCTCGCGAAACGATGAGTCATGAGGCCGTACTCGTTGAATTCCCAGTTTTCGTTACCGTAGGCGCGAAACCAATGTCCCGAGTCGTCGTGCCACTCATGGGCAAATCGCACCGCGATGCGATTGCCTGACCAGGCCCAAAGCTCCTTGATGAGCCGATAGTCCAGTTCCTTCGCCCATTTGCGAATGAGCAATTGGCGAACCTGATCGCGTCCGATCGGAAATTCGGTGCGGTTGCGCCAGCGCGTGTCTTCGGCATAGACAAGCACGACACGATCCGGCTCACGCGTATTCCAGGCGTCCTCCGCCAGGCGCACCTTTTTGGTGGCGGTTTCATTTGGGAAAGGTGGCAGTGGCGGTCTTGTTTCCATTGTGAGTTTCCTTAATCAGGATCCGACATCAATCGAATGAGGTTATACGGATGCGATGATGGTCGTGGTTCTCATGGCAGTGAAATCCGTTGGAGTTAACGAACTACGCTAACCGCGGCGTCGAAGTAATATCCGGCGCCCCGCTCGGTCCGGATGAAGCGCGGTTGCGCGGAATCCGCTTCTATCTTGTGACGCAGTCGCTTTATCTGCACGTCGATCGAACGGTCATACACCTGCGCGATGTGCAAGCGAGTCAGCTCGAGGAGCTGGTCGCGCGTCAGGATTCTCTGGGGCGCGGACAGGAATGCACGTAGCAGGTTGAACTCCCCACGCGAGAGCTCCACAGGCGTGCCCTCGGACGACGTGAGGCGAAACAAACGCACATTCAGCTCCCAGCCAGCAAAGCGATAGGCGCGTATCCTGTTGTCGCGCGCACCGGCATTTGCGTTGACTCTGGATCGACGAAGGACGGCTCGAATTCGCGCCAGGAGCTCACGTGGCGAGAAGGGTTTCGTGACGTAGTCATCGGCGCCGAGCTCGAGCCCCATGACGCGGTCCGCTTCTTCGTGCCGCTCGGACAAGACGACCAGCGGCATGCTCGAAGAATCACGTATCGCTTTGGTAAGCTTCAGACCGTCTTCGCCCGGCAGACCGGGTTCCAACAGGAGCAGGTCGATGCCCTCACGCCGAATCAATTCGAGCATCTGCTTGCCGGTATTGACGGCGGTCACCTGGAAGTCGTTCTCCCCGAGGTAGTCGCTCAACTGGCGGCACAGCTTGATGTCGTCGTCGACGACAAGCACATGGAAGCTTGAAGTCTGCGCGGGGGTGTCCTCCACCGCCAGTTGGTCCAGGCACGCCGGCGCGTCCCCTAGACGAGGCATCCGCTGCCGCGCCCTGCCACTGGCGCCAGTTTCGCCGCTTTCGATTGGCGTGGTGGACTCCATGTTGAAGAACTGTCCGTTGCGCATATCCAATTTAATCCGCTGCGATCGAGTGCGATATACAGGTGCCATCAGACCAGAAGCGTGGAGCCGAATCTATTGGACGATGGTATGGGTCGGTACCTTGGCATTACACAAGTGTTGCTGCCGGCGCGGGGCACGTTGGTGTTGACACGCGGTGCATACCGACACCAAAGTATGATGTGCGTTCGCCCGTAAAGTGGCTATCCTCGTGCCACGGCGCCGGTCAGGTCTCCAGGCCTCTGAGTGAACCCACAAGACCCAATCGTTTTCATCGTGGATGACGACCGTCGGATCTGCGAAGCGTTATCTGAGCTTCTTTCGACCTTCGATTTGCACGCGGTCACGTTCGGTTCGGCGGCTGAGTACATCGCGTATCCGAAGCTCGACGTGCCGGCTTGCCTTATTCTAGATGTCGAACTTCCGGACATCAACGGACTGGATCTCCAAAGCCAGACCGCGCAGGGAAATCACCCGCCAATCGTGTTCATCACAGGCCATGGCGACATCCCCACATCCGTGCGCGCGATCAAGGCAGGCGCGGTCGACTTCCTGACCAAACCGTTCAGTGAGGCAGACCTGATGCGGGCGATCCATGCTGCCATCGCGCAGGATCGCGACGCCAGGCGGAAGAGGACCGAGTTGGCGGAGTTGCGCCAGCGCCTTATGTCCCTGACGCCACGCGAGCGCGAGGTCCTGCCTCTGATCGTGAGCGGCCTTCTCAACAAACAGGCCGCGGCCGAGCTAGGCATCAGCGAGGTCACGCTCCAGATTCACCGCGGCAAGATCATGCAGAAGATGCGGGCCGGATCGCTTGCCGAGCTGGTACGAATGGCAGGGATGCTCGAGATACCGATGACCCACTCCCGGCGGGCGCAATGAGAGGGGCATTGTCCCGATTGCGCTTCCCGGATCAAGCACCGGCAGGCAGCGAATGATCGGCGTGCAAGGTAAATTGAAATACGGCGCCACGGGGAGTGTTCGGGG